>NZ_PSXZ01000006.1:0-325217 GCF_002931375.1 Pseudoclavibacter sp. RFBJ3
CGCGCTCATGCTCTCCGGCGAGACCAGCGTCGGCGCGTTCCCGATCGAGGCGGTGCGCACCATGGCGCGCATCATCGAGTCGACCGAGGCGCACGGCCTGGACCGCATCCCGCCGCTGGGCACGAAGCCCTTCACGCAGGGCGGCGCGATCACCCTCGCCGCGTCCGAGGTTGGCGAGTTCCTCAAGGCGAAGTACTACTGCGTGTTCACGGAGTCCGGTGACTCGGTGCGGCGCATGGCGCGCCTGCGCACCGAGATCCCCGTGCTCGGGTTCACCCCGTCGCCGCACATCGCTCGTCGCATGAACCTCTACTGGGGCGTCAAGGCCGCCATCGTGGAGCGCGTCACGCACACCGACGAGATGATCGGGCAGGTCGACAAGTACCTCATGGAGAACGGCCTCGCCCAGGCGGGCGACGTCGTCGTGGTCGTCGCCGGCATGCCCCCGGGCCGTGCGGGCACCACCAACGACCTCCGCGTGCACCGCGTGGGCGTCGATGACGACCGCGTCGTCCCCGCGTACGAGGGCAAGCACACCCGCTAGCCGCACGCCGCCGAGAGGCCGGTGAGGACCCAACGGTTCTCACCGGCCTCTTGTCGTCGGTGAGAACCCGCGGCGGCCCCACGTTGGGTATCGTTTCACCATGTCGATCGTCGAGGCGCGGAGCGAGTCGTGAGTCCGGTGCAGGGGTCCACCGCGCTGGACGTCAGAGATGCGCTTGTCGCCGCCACGGAATGGCGACCGGATATCCTCGGTTCCGGCTTCTCGGCCCTCGACCTGCCGCTCAAGCCCGACCATGAGGGCCAGGTCGTCGCGACGCTCGTTCGCGGGCCGCGGGCGGACCGCTTCGCGCGGGGCCCAGCACGTGGAGCTGACATCCTCTACGTGCACGGCTGGTCCGACTACTTCTTCCAGAAGCACCACGCGCACTACTGGGCGAACGAGGGCGCACGCTTCTTCGCGCTCGACCTGCGCAAGTACGGGCGCAGCCTCCGCGACTACCAGACCCCCGGATTCGTCACCGACCTCGCGACCTACGACGAGGAGCTGGAACGCGCCCTCGAGGTCATGGGGCATGGGCCAGGTGGGCACCGCCGGGGCAGGCATCCGCTCATCCTGATCGGCCACTCCACGGGTGGCCTCACGCTGAGTCTCTGGGCGGACCGGAACCCCGGTCGCGTGGATGCGCTCATCCTGAACAGCCCGTGGCTCGAGCTGCAGACCAGGGCCGCAGTGCGCACGGCGCTGACTCCGCTCATGACGCTCGCGGCCCAGCTGCGCCCCACGGACACGTTCAACAACATCGACTTCGGCTTCTACACGCGGGCGGTGAAGAAGGAGCTGGGTGGCGAGTGGGAGTTCGACGACCGCTGGCGGCCGACGCCGAGCTTCACGGTGCGAGCTGGCTGGCTCCACGCGATCCTCGCCGGCCACGCGGCAGTCGCCGTGGGGCTCGACATCCGGGCCCCCGTCCTGACGCTCCTGTCATCGCGGAGCACACTGTCGCCGATCTGGCATGAGTCGATGCGCACCTCCGATTCCGTGCTGCGCGTCGACGACATCGCGCGGCGCTCGCTCAATCTCGGCGACACGGTCACGGTTCGTCGCCTGGACGGCGCGCTGCACGACGTGCTGCTCTCCGCCCCGCCGGTGCGGGCTGAGGCGTTCGCGGCCATGACTCGGTGGCTCAAGGCGTACCTCCACTGATCCGCAGCGGGAACAACAGCGGCCGAATCGCTGTTGGACCGCGTGTGCCCCAACGTCGAAAGGTCAGCATGAGCCGTCTTCTGTCACCCGTCACCCTGCCGAGCATGGAAGGTGGCGGCCTGCCGTTGCGCAACGCCACGTTCCTCGCACCGATGTGCCAGTACTCGGTGACGCGCCGGGACGGTCTTCCCACGTCCTGGCAGCTCGTGCACCTGGGTGCGCGCGCGAGCGGCGGGTTCGGGCTGGTCTGGACGGAGGCGACAGCGATCGTCCCCGAGGGCCGCATCTCGCCGGAGGACACGGGAATCTGGAGCGACGAGCACACGGAGGCGTGGCGCCCCATCGTCGACTTCCTGCATGAGCAGGGCGCTGCTGCCGGCATCCAGCTCGGCCATGCCGGCGGCAAGGCATCCGCCTACCCGGCTCTGCCGGAGACGGCACGAGGCACCGTTCCCGCGGACGAGGGCGGTTGGAGTGCGCAGGCCCCGTCGAGCACCGATGCCTTCGGGCTCGCGGCGCCTGCCGAACTCACCGTCACGCAGATCTCGGACCTCGTGACCGACTGGGGCAGGGCGGCCCGCCGCTCCGACGACGCGGGTTTCGACGCACTGCAGATCCACGCGGCTCACGGCTACCTGCTGCACGAGTTCCTCTCACCGCTCTCGAACGAGCGGACCGACGAGTACGGCGGCTCGTTCGAGAACCGCACTCGCTTCGTCCTCGAGGTCGTCGCCGAGGTGCGGCGCAACTGGCCAGCCGAGAAGCCTCTCGCGATCCGCTTCTCCGGCGAGGACTGGGTGGAGGGCGGCTGGACCATCGCCGAGACCGTCGACCTCGCGAAGCTCGTGCACGAGCTGGGCGTCACCGTGTTCGACCTCTCCAGCGGCGGCATCGGCGCCTTCACCGGCCCGGTCGGCCCCGGCTACCAGGTGTCGCTCGCCCGGGCGGTCCGCGAGGCGCTCCCCGCGGAGACCGCATTTGTGACGGCGGTCGGCCAGATCACGGAAGCGCGCCACGCCGAGGCGATCCTGGTGGGCGGCGATGCCGACGGGATCACGATCGGCCGAGCCGCGCTCGCCAACCCGAACTGGCCGGTGCACGCCGCGGTGCAGCTGGGAGACGGGCAAGTCGGTCTCGTCGCGCCCCAGTACTGGCGCGCGACCATGGGCTAGCTGTACTGCTAGCGGCGCTGACCCGCATCACGCCGTTCCGTTCTTCATCCGCGCCGACGTGGCGGCGGAGGTCGGTACGCCAACGCCCCCAGTGCTCGCATGCATCCATTGACCGTCCGAGCCAAGGGCGTCACGGGAGGCGACGCACGTGAGTACGAAGCACTTCGGCGGCGAATCGTGCGGCTTCCTCGCTTCCGAAACTCACGTGAAAATCCGGATTCGACTCGTACTGGTCCGCGATGCCGAGCACCATTGCGGTAGACCTCTCCGTGTCGCCAGCATGCGTTGGTGTTCCAGGGATCTGGGCGAACCAGTCCAGGTGAGCGGTCGCCTGCGTCCGGGCCGCTGCGGAATCGGGCTCGTGACCTGCTTCCTGCAGTTCTCGCCAGCGCGCCAGAAGAGCCTCCGTGTCAGCTTTCCACGCGCGTTGTTCGCGAACGGACTTGCCGTGCCACCACTGATGAGAGGCGTCGAACGCGTCGCGCCCCCAGCGCTCGACGACCTCGGCTTCGTAGGCGTCGTTGAAGCCCTGAAGCATGACGTCCATGCGAGGCTCACGGCCTTCCTGGCGCATCGCCAACGTGTGCTGAACCGCGGCAATGCGCCGCTCAAGCGTCGCCTTGTCCGCATTCAGCTGCTCCAGGTGAGTCTGCAGCGCTTCTCGCTCTGCGAGCGGTGTCTCGGGCGCATCCAGCACTGCAGCGATCTCAGTCAAGGCCATCCCCGTCTCGCGAAGCAGAAGGAGACGTTGCAGTCGAGCGACCGAAGTGGGCCCGTAGTAGCGGTAGCCGTTCGACCCGACGCGGTCCGGATGGAGCAACCCGATGCGATGGTAGTGGCGCAATGCAGCGCCGCTTATGCCCGCTCTCTCGGCGAGCTCCTTGACCGTCCATTCCATACGCACTCCTCAGAGTCTCTCGACCGTCAGCTCCGCTCGGAACCTGCAAGACCGAGGCGAGGCAGAGCCCGCAGCAAGATCTCCGCCGCAGGGGTCCGCACGTTCTGCGCCGCCGTCGTGCCTGTGGCCTCGACGTACGCTGCAACGATTCGTGCTCCAGCGGCGTAGCCCGCTCCAGTGGGCAGACCCACCGGGGAACCCCCCATCAGTCTCGCCGTGGCATCACCGAGAACCCAACCGGCAAACTCCTGCATTCCGGTGATTTCAAGCCCGGTCGCGACCTTTGCGAGCACTTGGTCATCAGAGCGAGTCGCGTCGGTGACGAAATGGGTGTGTCCAGCGCCGCCGTAGAGTTCCGTCGCGAAGGTGTCCGCGAGTCCTTCGGAGATGACGTGCTCTCCTACCGTCACCGTGGCAGGGTTCCAGGCAATGCCGCCTGGCGAGTAGCGGATATTGTGATGGAGCTCATGGACGGCGATGGCTTCGAGTCGGTCGAGGACACGCTGAGTGGGCCACACGGTGATAGCTATGAAGCCGCTGATCCCGCCGAACCCTGACAAGCCCTGAACCTCGTTGAGGAAATGCTCGCTGGTGGGATCGCCGAGCAGGAGCAGCACCGTGAGATCCGGCACGAACACGCTCGGGTCCGCGGCCTTCAGCGCGGCTGCTCCCGCCTCCAGGGCCTCGGCCACACGGGTCCACGCAGCGGCGTCCACCAGCATCTGCAACCCCTCACGCAGCTGGTCCGAGGACTTCTCCCAGTCGAAGCCGAAGTTCTGACGGTGAATCGACGCCATATCCAGTTGGTCGGGAATGAAGTGGTACATGCCCGCCATCGGCGCCCACATCTTGCGCACGAGGTCCGCGCGCTTATGAGGGGTCTCATCCAGAACCCGCGCCATCGCAGAGGCGCTGTCAATCAGTGAAATGGTCATGGCATTCGACTGTAGACATTGACCTAGGTGCAAGGTCAACCATCGCGTCGATGCGTGTCCCCGGCCGGTGCTCCTCGGCCGTGTCTGAGGTGTCGAGCTAGCTGCGGGGCTCGCGCGCCCCCTCGGCCCTGGCTGTGGTCGAGTCGTCGAGAAGTCGGGTGAGCGTGTCTTTGAGCGCCTCGAGTTCGGGGAGGGTCCACCCGAGCTCCGCGACGACCTTGACCGGCACCTCCTCGGCCTTGGCCCGCAGCTCGAGGCCCGGGGGAGTGAGTCGAATCTCGACGGCTCTCTCGTCGTCTGGTCGCCGGCTGCGGGTGACCAGGCCAGAGGTCTCGAGTCGTTTCACGAGCGGGCTGAGCGTGGCGGGTTCAAGATGCAGGGCCCTCGCGAGCTGACCGAGTGTCTGTCCGTCGTTCTCCCAGAGCCCGAGCATCACCAGGTACTGCGGATGCGTGAGACCGAGCGGCTCGAGGATGGGTCGGTAGAGCGAGATGACGCTCCGGCTGGCCGCGGCCAGGGCGAAGCAGAGCTGCTTGTCGAGTGCGAGGAGATCCACGGGTCCAGACTAGTCGCGCACACAGACCGCGAATAGTTCGTACACTAACGATCATGGCCAGCGACAGACTCCCGAACCCCTACAAGGGTCAGCCCGGATGGTGGAATCGGCTCAACCAGCTGCTGTTCCCGTTCATGGGGCCGGCACAGGTGGGCACCGGGGGAGTCGCGCGAACGGATCCCGTCCGAGCACCCGCGTCCTGCCGGGACTGCGGACACCCGTACTCCGAGCACGAGATCAGGCGAGGCATCGGCGCCAATCAGCCGAGCAGCATCCTCTGCCCGAGCGACGAGCGACGCGAGCCAGGTTCGAAGCGGACCTCCGCGTAGCTACTCCGGGCAGGCGCAGATCGCGCCGAAGGCACCTCGGACGTCGGCGGAGAGCGCTTCGGGGTCGGAGGTGCCACCCGCGGCCGCCGTGAAGAGCAGCCCGACGAACGCGAAGTACAGCGCCCCCGCTCGCGCGGCGGCGTCTTCCTCGGCGGTGCACCCGCGCTCGGTGATCACGGTGCGGAACCTCTCGGTGAGGCCGGTCGCCAGATCCGAGAAGAGCCCCGCTTCACGCCCGCCCGAGATGAGGATGGACGCGTAGGCGCGCGCAAGCTCGTCATGGCGCGTGAACAGCGCGACGAGCGGTGCCGTGAGACCCACGAGCCTGTCCGGGCAATTGCCCCCGGCGTCCGTCCCGGCGATATCGGCGAACGCGGGGCGCTGAGTTCCTGCGGGACGAGCCTGATCGACGACAGCAGACCGCTCGGCGACTTCCGCCTCGACGAGGAGATCGAAGACACGCACCAGCAGCGCGCTCTTGTCGCCCACGGACATGACCGTGCCGACACTCACGCCCGCCGCCTGCGCGATTCGGCGGATGCTCGTACCAGCGAACCCCTTCTCGACGAAGAGGTGTGCGGCCACATCGACCACGCGGGAGTGCGTGAGCCGCTTGACCTCTGCGCGTGGTGTCGACATGCCCGAAGGCTACCTCGAACAAGTTCAGTGAACGCGTTCACACACGCCGACGTCCCGGCTGGAGAGAATACTGCTGACGCGGCATGGCGACTCTGGGGACGGGACTACCGGAGAATGCGGTCGACGAACTCGTCTATGGCGGCATCGACGGACAATCCAGTATCGATCGGTGCGGTGAGGTGGTCGAGCATCAATCCGTCGATGGCGTAGTGGAACAGGGCGATCTCCGTCTGCCCTCCTGGCAGGCCAGAGTCTTCGTTGAACGCGACATCATCCCGGAAGGCTCCCTGCCGCCACGCTCCGAGCGCCTTGGCGACGGCAGGACGCCGTCCGGCTTCTAGCCGCAGCTCGAAGAGGGCGAGCGACACATGTGGGTCAATACCGAGGCGCCTGACGACGTCACGCAGGTAGTCGGCGAAGAGCTCCCGGTCGGGTGGCCGAGCGCTACGCGAGGAAACAGCCTCGGGATCGGGTGTCAGCCTCTCTCCGATGCGGTCGACGAGCGCGGAGATGAGATCGTCCCGGGTCGGGAAGTAGTTCGAGGCTGTGCCGCGGGGCGTGCCTGCGGCGGCGTCCACGGCGCGGTGGGTGAGACCACGGGCGCCTTCTTCGGCCAGCACGCGAATCCCGGCGTCGGCAAGTGCTGTGCGTCGTTCTTCGTTGCGGGCCATGCCGCCCATGGTAGCTAGACCACGACTCCTGTTGTACTTTAACTACGACACTTGTCGTGATTGGAGATGCTGTGAGGAACCTCGTCTACTACGTCGCCGTCAGCATCGACGGATACATTGCTGACCCAACCGGCGGGTTCGATGCGTTCCTCGTCGATGGCGACCACGCATCTGTGGTGTTCGGTGAGTATGCGGACGCGCTGCCCGCGCACGCGCAGGCCGCACTGGGAATCGAACCGCCCAAGACGCGATTCGACACGGTGATCATGGGGTGGAACACGCTGGCCCCCGCGCTCGATATCGGAATCGACAGTCCCTACCCCCATCTGCGTCAGATCGTTGCGAGCCGCCGGGCACACGACCTCGACCCGGAGATCACCGTCACTCACGATCCGCTCGCCACGATCCGCGGCCTGAAACGGGAAGACGGCTTGGACGTCTGGCTCTGCGGTGGTGGGGAGCTCGCCGGCGCACTCCTCCCGGAGATCGACCGCCTCGTCTTGAAGCGCAATCCCGTCATCTTCGGCTCCGGCATCCCCATCTTCGGGAGTGCCCCCTACGAGCCGCGTGCGTTCACCTTGACCGGAACCCACTCCTTCGAGTCGGGTGTCGTGGTCGAGGAATACGTCTCCAGCGGCAGAGCGTGAGCATCGTGATCGCGCGGACGTCGCCCCCACCGCTGTGTCAACGACGTCCTGGTTTCAGACCCCCAGCGCGACCGGCCAAGTCTCCCGAGTCCCTGTCGACGACCTCACGCAGCGGGCAGCGACTCCAGCATGTGCTCCCAGGCACGATGCACATCGGCCGAGACCAGCCCGAGCTGCGTCACCACGGCCACGCAGCGAGCGCGCTCATCATAGAGCTCCAGCGTCGACGTGCGACCCAGCGGCCCCCAGGCCGTCACGAGCAGACACGAGCGCACCGCGCCGAGATCGAGCTCGATGACGCCGTCCCCGAGCGAGACGACCAGGAGCGCGCCGACACGTTCCACGAGGTGCACCAACCCCGCGCCCAGCTGCAGCACAGCACTCGACGGAACACCCACGCAGACCGGCAACCCGACCGAGCTCAGGTGCTCGAACACCGCGGGGAGCAGCGAGGGATCCACGGCGCGGCTGTTGCCGACGCCACCGACACCGCAGCCAGAGCCAGCAGCGTTCCCGCGCACCAGCGCGGCGTGTCGATCGAACCCACCCGCATCGAGGATCGCATCCAGCTGCGCGAGCTGATCGCCGTCGCGCCAGTTCGCCGCGGCCTCCCCAGCCAGCTGCAGGATGCGCAGCTGCGCCTCGCTCGGCGGCCGAGAACGTCCGAGGCGCGCGAGCAGCCGGGCGTCCTGGGCAGAGTGGACAAGCACCCGGTGCACGAGGCGCCCGTCGATGGAATAGACGTACAGACTGGGGAGCGCCCCCTGCACGCCCTCCTCGTGGGCGATCACCGCGACGCCGAGCGACGCCGGACGAACCCGCAACGTGATCCAGGCGGACGGCGCGCGCAGCGCCCGACCGCAAGCCGTCGGCAGGTCGTAGCTGCCGATCTGGTGGATCGTGCACGCGCCATTGCTGGTGGTCGCCGTCGCTGTGCCGAACCCGACAAGACCGTAGGCGAAGGCCTCCGGCGACAGCGTCACCTTGCGGAGCATGGTGTGCGGCGACGACAGCAGCCGATCGAGCGTCCCAGCGTTGAGCGCGCTCACCTGCCGGGAGTGGGCCGCGCCGACTGCGCCATCCCGCCCGAGACCTCGGAGCCCACCGCCGCGACGCCGCGCGCACGGGCAGTCCCCGTTCGCCCCGCAGACCTCATCCCTGCCCGCGGTGTCCTCCGGCAGCATGGCTCAGTACACGTCCCTCACGTAGCGCTTCTGGCGCTTCAACGCGGCAACGTACTCTGCCGCGCCTTCAGCCGTCACTCCTCGCTCCTGCGCGACCACCGCGTGGAGGGCGTCGTCGACGTCTCTCGCCATGCGCGATGCGTCACCGCAGACGTAGAAGTGCCCACCCTCCTCGAGCCAGGCGTAGAGCTCGGCGCTGTGCTCGAGCATCCGCGTCTGCACATAGATCTTCTCCGCCTGGTCGCGCGAGAATGCCAGGTCGAGGCGTTCGAGGACCCCGCGCTCGGTGAGCCCCGCGAGTTCCTCCTCGTAGATGAAGTCGCTGTCGCGGTGCTGGTCGCCGAAGAGCAGCCAGTTGCGTCCGGATGCGCCGCGCGCCTCACGCTCGTGCAGGAAGCCGCGGAACGGGGCGATCCCCGTGCCTGGGCCGACCATGATCATGGGGGCGTCGTCATCCTCAGGCACGCGGAACGCCGCGTTCGGCTGCAGGAACAGGTGCACGGGGTCGAGGTCGCCGACACGGTCGGCGAGGAACGTGGAGCACACGCCGCCGTACCGGCGCGCCTCGCTTCCGTACCGCACCGAGGCGACGGTGAGGTGGATGCGGTCCGGGCTGGCGAGCGGGCTCGACGAGATCGAGTAGGCACGGTGCTGCATGGGCCGCAGCAGCGACGCGAACTCATCTGCGGTGAAGCTCACTCCCTGCGCAGCCCGGAGCACGTCGAGCGTGTCCCGGCCCCACAGCCAGCTGTCCAGCTGGGCTTTGTCGCCGCGCTGCACGAGCTCCGCGACGGCTCCGCTCGGCTCCCGAGCGGAAAGCTCCGCGAGCAGGTCCTTCGAGGGGGCCGTGATGTCGAGCTCTCGCTCGAACGCCGTGCGCAGCGTCGAGCCGCTCTCGAGCGCTTCGTCACCGGAGAAGCCGAGGTGCCCGAGCAGCTCGTCGACGAGACCGGGCTCGTTGACCGGCACGACCGCGAGGGCGTCGCCCGCCGCGTACGTGATGCCGCTGTCGCCGAGATCGAACTCGTAGTGGCGGATCTCCTTCGAGCTTCGTGGCCCGGAGAGGACGCGGTTGACGGCGAGGCGCGACGGGTACGGCGTCTTCTTGTTCCACGGCGAGCGCACTCGGGCCGGCGCAGCGGCAGCGGCTGGCGCCGGAGCGGCGGTGTTCGGCTGGAGGGCCGCGAAGTGCTCGACCACCTCCGCGATCCACTCGGCGGCCGCATCCTCGTAGTCGACGTCGCAGTCCACGCGCGGCACGACACGCGTCGCCCCGAGCTGCTCGAGGCGCGTGTCGATGAGCTTCCCGGCCTGGCAGTAGTCGTCGTAGCTGCTGTCTCCGAGCGCGAGGACCGCGAACTTCGCCGACTCGAGGCGCGGAGCACCGTCAGCGGACAGCTCCTCCCAGAAGAGCTCGGCGTTGTCCGGCATCTCACCCTCGCCGTACGTGGACGTGACGACGACGATGTTGCGTTCGCCGTTCAACGCCTCGGGGGAGACCGAGTCGAGCGGGGCGAGCGTCGCCGCGAGGCCTGCGGCTCGGGCCGCAGCCGCGAGGTCCTCGGCCACGAACTCGCAGTTCCCGGTCTGCGTGCCGATGAGGATCTCGAGCGTCAGCGTCGCGGCCTGCACCTCCTTGTCGGCGGTGGGGATCGCGGCGAGTCCCGCCATGAACCCGGAGAGCCATGCCTGCTGCTCCCTGGTGAAGGGGGCGTCGACGGGGATGAACGGCGCGCTCATGCGAGGCCACCCGCCGTCGGAGCGAGACCAGCGGCCGCGGCCGTCGGCTGCTGGCGCTTCTCGGTGACGACGAGCTCGCGGGCGATGTCGACCATCGCCGCGGTCGCGAGGATCTCGTCCGTGCCCACCGACTGGAGGAGCCGGCGGTTCTTCACGTTCTGGTGCATGATCCACCCCGTCGTTCCTGGCGCGTCGATGCTGCGCACGTTGCGCAGGCGGAGGGCGTCCTTGTAGTCCTCGAGGCGCTTCGCGGCGATGAGGGCCGCGAGCTCCGCGTCCTCGAACCGGTCGAGTTCACCGCGCAGGTACTTGTTCACGCGCTGCATGACGAAGAAGTCCTCGGTGAGGATGAGCTTCCGGACCGCGTCGACCACCCTGGGGTCGTCGGGCCCGCTGGCGTCTGGCACTCGGGTGAGGGCGATGTCCTGCGAGATGTTGAGCACCGCGTAGGAGGCGAGCAGGGCGAACCTGTCGTCACGGTCGGACTCCGAGCCGCCGGGGGTGCGCCCGCCGATCACCGGGTGACCGCCACGGTAGGCCTCCTTGAAGAGGCGGATGCGCTGGGTTGCGATGGAGGTGGAGAGCTCGTCGAGCAGCTCTTTGCGTCCCTTCGCGGCGAGGATCTTGTCGGCGTCCTGGTAGAGCAGGAGCGCCCGCGGCATACCGCAGAAGAACCTGCTGCGCTCGGACTCCCAGTCGCGGAGGATCTGCGCCGCGAGGGGCGAACCGGTCGCGTCGAGGTGCCACTGCAGGAGGAGCTTGACCGCGGCCTCGTGGAAGTCGCCGTGGCTGGTGTCGGTGATGGGGAACACGAGCAGGGAGTCGGCGCTCACATTCTCGCGCGTCGAGCCGTCGGCGTCGTACTGGTAGACGAACCCGCCGCTCATGCCGTTGCCGAGGCCCTTGCCCGCGCTGCCGAGATTGAGGACGGCCCCGTTGGTCATGTACTCGCAGCCGAAGTCGCCGATGCCCTCGACGACCGCTGTTGCGCCGGAGTTGCGCACTGCGAAGCGATCGCCCGCCTCGCCCTGCACGAACGTGCGTCCGCCCGTCGCACCGAAGAGCGCGAAGTTGCCGATGAGCACGTTCTCGCCTGGCTCCGAGCCACCGCCGCCGGGGGAGAGCACGACGATGGTTCCGCCGCCTTGGCTCTTGCCGACGCCGTCGTTCGCGGTTCCCGTGTGCACGAGGCGCATGCCGTCGTTGCTGAAGGCCCCGTAGGACTGTCCGGCGGATCCCTGCGTCGTGACGATGATGCTGCCGTCCACGAGCGAGCGCCTGCCTCGCTCGTCCTCGACGACTGCGGGGAGCCCTGCGACCGTCTCGGCATCGAGCTCGTAGTTGAGCATCCGCTCGATGTCGATCGACAGCTGACCGCCGACCGACTTGAAGCGGTTGCCCATCTCGACGCCTTCGATGAGGATCGACGGCTCTGCTCGGTCGACGAGGGCGGCCCGGATCTGCTCGACGAGGGAGTCGTCGATGCTGAAGTCCTTCTCGAGGTAGATGGGGTTGGCGACGATCTTCTCGGGAACCTTCGCAAGCATGTCGCGAACGTCGAGGTCCCCGACGCTCGCGGGGTGCGCGAGGAGCTGCAGCAGGTCGCCGCGCCCTCGTGCCTCCCCGAGCGAGCGCAGCCCCAGCGAGGCGAGAATCTCCCGCACCTCGTGCGAGATGTTGAGGAGGTACTGGGCGAGGGCGCGCGGGTCGCCGTCGAACACCTCGGGGTTGGTCGTGAGTCCTGCGGGGCACTTGATGTTGCAGTTCTTCGCCATGACGCAGCCGAGCATCATGAGCGCTGTCGTGCCGAATTCGAAGCTGTCCCCGCCGAGGAGCGCGGAGGTCACGACGTCGCTTGCCATCTGGTGGGCACCGGAGCAGCGCAGGACGACCTTCTGCCTGAGTCCGTTCGCGAGGAGCGCCTGGTGGACTTCAGCGACGCCGATCTCCGCCGAGCGTCCCGCGTACTTGAGGCTCGTGACGGCGGCCGCCCCCGTGCCTCCCGTGTTGCCGGCGACGTTGATCACGTCGGCGCCCGCCTTGGCGACGCCGACGGCGATCGTGCCGATGCCCTCCGACGAGACGAGCTTCACGACGACCCGCACCCGGGCGGCCTTGCAGTCGTGGATGAGCTGCGCGAGGTCCTCGATGGAGTAGGTGTCGTGGTGCGGCGGCGGCGAGACGAGCTCGACGCCTGGCGTCCCGCCTCGGGCCGCAGCGATGTCGACCGTGACCTTCGGCGCCGGCAGCTGGCCGCCTTCGCCGGGCTTCGCGCCCTGCCCGATCTTGATCTCGAGCTCCTGCAGCATCGGGTCGGCGAGGTAGCCAGCCCAGATGCCGAAGCGGCCGGACGCGAACTGCTTGATGCGCGAGCCCCGGATCGTGTTGTAGCGGGTGATGTGCTCGCCGCCCTCGCCGCAGTTCGACATGCCGCCGACCATGTTCGTGCCGTGCGCGACGGACTCGTGGGCGGTCGCGACGAGCGCCCCGTGGCTCATGGCGCCGGATGCGAGGGTGCGGGCGATCTCGTGCGCGGGCTGCACCTCGTCGAGCGAGATGCTGTCCGGCGCCGTCCTGAGCAGGCTCAGGATGCTCGGTGCGCCCGGGGTGACGCGCACCTCGAGCTTCGAATCCGTCGCGGTCGTCTCGGTGATGGCGTCGCCGTCGAGGGCCGTGAGGACCTGCGCGAGCGCGTCGTATCGCGTCGATTCGTCGTCGAGGGGCCCGGTGAGCTTCAGCTCGTAGGTGGAGTTCTCCGTGTGCTCGATCTCGAGGCCGCGCACGCGAACGTCGCTGTTGCCCTCGAGCGAGAAGCGGCTGAGCTCCCGCGCGAACTCGGAGGGCGTCGAGGCGAGGCGGACGTCTGCGGGCAGCGAGAGCACGTCGCGGAGCGCCGAGGGGCGCCGTGTGCGCTCCTGGATGGTGTTGGTGACGAAGTCCCGGTAGCCGGGGGTGATCTCGAACGCGTCGATCTGCTCCGGCGTGAGCGCGCCGTATCCGCTGTACGTGTACGCCTTGTCGTCGAGTCCGAACGCGTCGCCGAGCTGGCCGAGGGTGAGGAGTCGCAGCGAGTCGTGCCCTGGGTGCGGCTCGTCGCTCGCGGCGGGCGTTTCCGGCGCCTTCGTGGCCTCGAGGATGCGCGGCTCCTCGGTCATGTCGATGAACCCGCGCACCGCGGTGGTGCCGAACGAGTGGCCGGCTCCTTCCTGGCGCTCCTTGAAGAGGCCGAGGAGGGGGATCTGCTTCTCGTCGGCGACCGCGACGGCCCGCTCGTGCCACTCGGCGACCGCGAGGGCGATGCGCTCGAAGCGCACGCCGCCGACCGGGGCGGCGAGGTGGGGGAAGTAGTCGGCGAGGACCGGGTCCTTCGTGTCGAGGTAGTTGGGCTCGAAGAACTCGCCGCCGATGTAGCTCTCGACGGTGCACAGGCCGACACGGCCCATGGTCTTCATGAGCGACTTCTCGGCGGCCTTCGCGAAGCGGGCCACGGCGAGGTCCGTGTCCGTGATCGTGTCGATCGAGGCGGCGCCGCTCGGGTAGCGCTCCTCGGCGCGCAGGCGCACGCAGAGCGGGTAGACCGCGGCGGCGCCGAAGCCGAGCGCGGCGGCGATGTGGTGCGAGGAGGGCAGCTGGCCGCTCTCCGCGATGATCGACACCCGCAGGCGCAGGCCCTCGCGGATGAGCCGCTGGTTGACGGCCGCGATGACCAGGATGAGGGGGATCGCGGCCAGCTCGCGCGACACGTTGCGGTCGGTGAGCACTGCGATGCCGCCCTGGGCGCGCGCGAACGTGGTCACGGCGTCGCACACGCGCTCGACGGCGTCGCGCAGCGAGGCGGCGTTGGCGGGGGCGTCGCCCTGCACGGGCGCGTAGAGGATCTCGAAGCGCTCGAGCGGCGCGAGGCGCTGCTCGCGGAGCGCGACCATGTTGAGGTGGCTGAGGATGGGCGAGGGCACGACGATCTGCCGCGTCTGGTTGCCGCCGTCGGGCTTGGCGCCGAGTGCGACGCGCAGCGTCATGCCGTCGGCCTCCCGGATGCTGTCGAGCGGCGGGTTCGTGACCTGCGCGAAGCGCTGCGAGAAGTACTTCGCGAGCCCGCCTTCCTGGTCGGAGAGCGCGTTGATGGCGTTGCCGTAGCCCATGGCGGAGATGCGCTCGGTGCCGTTGGCGAGCATCGGGTCCATCATGAACTTGAAGCTCTCCTGGTTCAGCGAGTACGCGACGTACCTGCCGGCGGGGGAGAGGTCCCCGTCGTAGCCGAGCGTGTTGCTTCCCCGGTCGATCTCGGGCAGCTCGATGTCCTCGATGTTGACGCGCGCGGCTTCGAGGTCCGCGCTGTAGTCGCGCCGGAGGGCGAGCTGCTCGAGCGCCTCCCACGTGCGGAAGCTGCGCCCCTGCGTGTGGTCGAAGTAGAGCATCCCGCCCGCTTCGATGCGACCGCGGCGCACGATGCTGCCCGGTGCGAACTGGATCTGCCCGGCCTCTGAGCTCACGACGAGGTAGTCGTCGGTCTCGACGGTGCGCAACGGGCGCAGCCCGAGGCGGTCGAGGCGCGCGCCGATGATGTCGCCGTTGCTGAAGACGAGTGCTGCCGGTCCGTCGTTCTTCTCCTCGTAGAGGGAGAAGAACTCGAGCATGTCCCGGACCTCCGGGGTGAGCGTGCGGTCGTTCTCCCACGCAGGCGGCATGGTCGAGACGACGGCCTCGACGAGCTCGAGCCCGTCGTCGAAGACGCGGCTCTGCAGGGTCTGGTCGAAGCGGCTGCTGTCCGACTGTCCAGGTGGATGCACGATGACGCGTCCCCGCGCGGTCGCGAGCGCGTTCTCGGAGAGGCGGTTCTTGCGGTCGGTGTTGAGCTCTCCGTTGTGCGCGAGCATGCGGAATGGCTGCGCCATGCTCGGGTGCGGCTCCGTGTTGGTCGAGAAGCGCGTGTGGAAGAAAAGCGTGCGAACCGACTGGCGCTCGTCGAGCAAGTCGGTGAAGTAGGGGATGACCTCGTTCGAGTTGAGGCGGCCCTTGAGCGTCTGCGTGCGGGCGCTCAGCGACAGCGGGTAGAGGCCCTGAAGCGGGGCGTTCGAGTAGGCGATGCCCTCGATGTCGAGCAGCGCGGCGTTGGCCGCGGCGTCCATCTCGGCGCGGCTCCACCCCTCGGCCGCGACGAAGATCCACTGGACGATGGGCAGCTGGTAGTGCGACGCCGCAGGGCGTGCGACGGTGGCGTCGACGGGCACGTCGCGGACGAGGATCGGCTCGATGCCGTGCGCGCGCAGCGTGCTGGAGATGAGCTCGTGCGCCACGTCGAGCTGCTCGACGTCGCTCGGCATGAAGAAGTTGCCCACGCCGAAGAGGCCCGACTCGAGCGCGCGCCCGACGAGCGAGCTGAAGAACTCGACCGACAGGTCGACGTTGATACCGGCGCCGTCGCCGACACCTTCGGCGGACATGCCTCCGCGGTGGGGAATCGCGCAGAGCGCCTCGTTTCCGAGCCGGATCACATCATGGTGCTGCACGCCGTCCTTGCGCGTGATGAAGCCGACGCCGCAGTCGCTCTTCTCGAGCTCGGGACGGTACAGACCAACGGTTTTTTGCGACACGAAGATGCCTCCAAGGGACAGCAGCGAGGGGAAAGGCGACGCGAACACTGCAACATTGGAGGTTTCGTCTGCGGGAGTCGTCACTTGGTGCGGTGCGGGGTTCCCAGCGGCATAGCGGTATACGTACGGTAAGGGTTGCCTAAAGCTGGCGCAAGGCCACGCGCCGATGATCGATCGACGGATTTCGCGGTCACGGCACTCGGACAGGTGGTTCCGACTGCCCACGTCCTCCCCTGCATCCGCGTCCTCGTTCTCCGGCTGAGATGATGGAGGCATGAGCGACGTCAAGACATACATGCGAACTGCCTCCGCGGAGGCCGACGCCGGCGAGGACACCCTCGCGGAGGTCACCGACAGGCTCGTGCAGCGCCTCGTGGAGGCCGCTGCCGCCGACGGCATCACGATCCCGGAGGGCGAAGTCGAGGTCGACGTGCTCGTCGACGACACGTTGAACCTGTGGGACGCGACCGCGACCTGGTCCGGATCCGGTGCAAGCGCCGCGGATGCTGAGGCGACGGTCACCGACATCGGCTAGCGCCGAACACGACACACGCGCGAAGCCCCGGTTCGGCCAGTGAATCACTCGCCGAACCGGGGCTTCCCTCTGTGCACGGACTGCGGACTTCGGACTCCCGTCGAAGGACGGTTGCCGGCTCGTCTCGGCGACGCGCCGTCACCGAGACTCGATCACCGGCCGGATACGGCCCGGGAATCGAGCACGGACGACGCGATCACTCGCCGTGGCTGCGCCTCCGCCTGAGGAGCAGCATGGCTCCCAGCCCGAGGAGTGCCGTCGCGCCGAGAAGCCCCGGCGCGAGGGTGTCGGAACCCGTCGACGCCAGCTTTCCCTGATCTCCGGCCTCGGGCGGAGTGCCGTCTTCGACGGTGACCACGGTGGGGGTTCCGACCGGCGTCTGCGTCGGCGCGTCTGTCGCGCCTGGAGAGGACATCGGCGGTGTGGCTGACGGCGCCAGCGATGTCGTGGACGTTGGAGTCGGGGTTGGGGCCTGCGTGGGAGGAGCGACGGACTGCGTGGGGACAGGCAGCCCAGTCGAAGGATCGGTGGGTCCGGCCGTGGACGTGGCTGTCGGCGCAGGTGTCGGTGCGACGGTCTCCGTCGGCGACGGGCTCGCCGTCGGAGAAGGCGCCGTGCTCTCCGTTGGTGAGGGCGTCGCGGTCGCGGTCGGCGGGGTCGCAGTCGGGGTCGCGGTCGCGGTCGCAGTGGGGGTCTCGCTCGCAGTCGGCGTCGCGGTCGCAGTCGGCGTCGCGGTCGGCGACGGGGGCGCGGTCACCGTCGGCGAGGGTGACCGCGTTGGAATGGGTGCGCTCTGGTCGAGGACGATCATCGGTGGCAGCCCGGCAATGATGGGATGGTCTGATGACAGCGTCGTGACGTTGCCGGACTCGTCCGTGAACGAAGCTCCGACAACTCGGTACTCGCCTGTCGACCACGCAGGAGACCCGGGACTGAGGGGAGGCATAGGCTGATACACCTTCGCACCGGCGGACCCGTAGATGATGTCGCCCAGCCGGTCGCGGTCGTTGCCAGCGATCTCATAGCGCTTTCCCCACTCGGCGTCCAGGTAGAACGTGGCGTCCACGAGCGCGCTCTCATCGCGGATCGTCCAGTTGATGAGCTCGACCTCGTCGCCCATTCGTATTGTTGACTGCTCGAATCCAGCCGAGAGCAGCTCCGGTGCGGTGACGTCTGGTCCGCCAGCGTCGACAACCGTGAAACTCGCCGCAGAAGCCAGTGCGTCGCTGTTGGCCGCCGTGGCGACAGGGCTGGCGCTCCCATGCTCGTCTTCCGAGAACACGCTGAGCACGCGGTACTCCCCAAGCGCCCAGGTGGAGTTGTTGACGGTGAGTCGCAGCGACCCGGAGACGAGGTCTCCGTCCCTGGAAGTGGTGTTTCGGTCGAAACCTCGAGCCTCGTATTCGCGCCCGTCGGGGCCGACGATGGTCATTATCAGCCTGACGACTCGGCTCGATTCACGCATCGTCCAGTTGAACCAGATGACGTCGCTCTGGCGGACTTCGTCCGGCGCGACCACCTCGAGGGCGACGAGCTCGGGGTATTCCTGGTCCCCGTCCGTGCCGACGTCGATCTGGAGCCTGGGCAGGGCCTGGATGATGGGACTGAAGTCCTCGGACGCGTATCCGAATACGCCCAGCACATCAAAGAAATAGAGTTCGCTTACCCGCCATTCGCCTGCCGCCCACTCTGAACCGCCAGTCGTGCACGTTGTCGTGCCGCTGACGATGTCTCCGTCTCGCACCGCGACGACAGCATCGAACTGTCCACATGACTTACTTTCCCGAGACGAAGTCCCCTCCCCGGTCTCAAGAGCGATGCCGCCTATTCCGATGTCGTGGGGATGGCGCACGCTCCAGTTGATCCGGATCTCGTCCCCGCCTCCGACAGTCGTGGGTGTGACGAGCTCGGCGGATATGAGTTCGGGTCTGATGTCGAACTCGTTGCCTTGGTCCGCAGCCGCCGGAAGGGGTGGCAGCAAGACCACAGAGAACAGCAGCGCGGCGAGGCAGGCGCAGAGGAGGGCAGAGAGCTTCTTCATGTGTCTCCGTCGACAGAGGGCGGGGGTCCGCAAAGACTAGTGCGGATGTGCAAACGCTCGGGGCCGCGCTCTCCGCTGAACCTCGCTCACATCTCTGCGACTGTGGGCAAAGTGTGGGCAGAGCACGCATCCGGGGAATGACGAAGGCCCCCAGTTGCCAGTGAATCACTGGGAAGTGGGGGCCTTCAGAACCGTGCCGGCTGTGGGATTCGAACCCACACGCCCTCTCGGACAGAGCATTTTGAGTGCACCGCGTCTGCCATTCCGCCAAGCCGGCGCTTCACCTCGGACACAGTATCGTAAGCTCACTACGTGACTGAACAGGAAACCTCTCAAGCCCCGCGACGTGTTGTCGTCGCCGAAGACGAGTCGCTCATCCGGCTCGACATCGTGGAGATCCTTCGCGACAACGGCTTCGACGTTGTCGGAGAGGCCGGCGACGGTGAGACCGCGGTCGCCCTCGCGAAGGAGCTTCGCCCCGACCTCGTCATCATGGACGTCAAGATGCCGCAGCTCGACGGCATCTCTGCCGCCGAGCAGCTGTCGAAGGACAGCATCGCCCCGGTTGTGCTCCTCACCGCGTTCAGCCAGAAGGAACTGGTCGAGCGCGCGACGGAGGCGGGCGCCCTCGCGTACGTCGTGAAGCCGTTCACGCAGAACGATCTGCTCCCGGCCATCGAGATCGCACTGGCTCGCCACGCGCAGCTCATCGCGCTCGAAGCCGAGATCTCCGACCTCAACGAGCGCTTCGAGACGCGCAAGCAGGTCGACCGCGCCAAGGGCCTCCTCACGCAGAAGATGGGCCTCAGCGAGCCAGAGGCGTTCCGCTGGATCCAGAAGGCATCCATGGACCGTCGCCTCACGATGCAGGAGGTCGCGCAGGCGGTCATCCAGCAGCTCTCGGCGAAGAAGTAGCCGAGCCCCGATCAGCAGAAGCCCTCACCGCGTTGACGCGGTGAGGGCTTCTTCGCATTCGCCTGACGCTATTTGGCGGTGCGGATGAGGTTCGTGATGCGGACCGTCGAGCAGCGCTTGCCCGCCTCGTCGGTGATGACGATCTCGTGCACCGTCATCGATCCGCCGAGGTGCACGGCCGTGCACTCGCCCGTGACCCAGCCGCTCACGGCGGAGCCCGTGTGGGTCGCGTTGATGTCGATGCCGACCGCGAACCTTCCCGGGCCGGCGTGCACGTTCGCGGCCATGGACCCGAGCGACTCGCCGAGCACGCAGTAGGCGCCACCGTGCAGGAGGCCGATCGGCTGCGTGTTCCCCTCGACCGGCATGACGGCCACGGCACGCTCGGGGCTCAGCTCGACGCAGAGGATGCCCATGCGCTCGGCGAGCGCCCCGAAGCCTCGGCCGTAGGTCACCTCGTGCTGGTCGGGGATGCTGAGCCCGTTGACCGTCGTCGGCGTTTCCAGGTGCGTCATCAGGCTTCCTCCTCGAAGAACGCCCCACAACACGCGCGCATCGGCGCAGTGTCTGGGGCGGCAAGTAGGCTGACCGTGTGTCAGCGCAAAATCAGCCTACCCTCATGGTCATCGACGGCCACTCGCTTGCCTTCAGGGCGTTCTTCGCCCTGCCGGTCGACAGCTTCGTGAACGCCGAGGGGCAGCACACGAATGCCATCCACGGCTTCGTCTCGATGCTCCTCAACCTGCTGCAGAACGAGAATCCGAGCCACATCGCCGTGGCGTTCGACATCTCCCGCAGCTCGTTCCGCACCCGCGAGTACCCGGAGTACAAGGCGGGTCGGGAAGCGACTCCCGTCGAGTTCAAGGGCCAGGTCCCGCTGCTCCGCGACGCACTGCACGCCATGGGCATCACGACGATCGTGAAGGAGGACTTCGAGGCCGACGACATCCTCGCGACCCTCGCCAGGCAGGGGCGCGAGCAGGGCTTCAAGGTCCTCGTCGTCTCTGGCGACCGCGACTCGATCCAGCTCGTCACCGACGACGTCACGCTGCTCTACCCGTCCACGCAGGGCGTGACGAAGCTCACGCGCTACGACCCGGCCAAGGTCGAGGAGCGCTACAGCGTCCGCCCGGAGCAGTATCCAGACGTGGCGGCCCTCGTCGGCGAGAAGAGCGACAACCTGCCCGGCGTGCCGAAGGTCGGCGAGAAGACCGCGGCCAAGTGGCTCGCCCAGTACGGCTCCCTTCAGGGCATCCTCGACCACGCGGACGAGATCGGCGGCAAGGTCGGCGAGTCGTTCCGCGAGCACCGGGAGAACGCGGTGCGCAACCGGAAGCTCAACCGCCTCGTCGACGACGTCGAGCTGCCCGTCGCCCCCGAGCAGCTGTCCCGCGGGGCGATCGACGCGGATGCGGTTCGCGAGATCTTCACGAAGCTCCAGTTCCGCACGCTCCAAGACCGCGTCCTGAAGCTCGCCGACGAAGCTGGCGACGACATCACGCCAGCGGAGGCCGTCGCGGCGCCCGTGCGCCCCGAGCTCCTCGATGAGGAACTCGAGCAGTGGCTCGCGAAGGCGGTCGAGGCGACTCCGGAGGGTCTCGGACTCACGGTCTCCCACGGCACCGACGGCACCGTCGTCGCGGTCGGCATCTCCACCGCCGCCGAGGCGACCGAGCTGCACTGGATTCCGGAGCGCCTCGACTACGCCCCGTTCGAGGCGTGGCTCGCAAGCGACGCCCCCAAGCTGATGTTCGACGCCAAGCCGCAGCTGAAGGCGCTCACCATCGCGGGGCTCGACGTCGGCGGCCAGGTCAAGGACGGCCAGCTCGCCGCCTGGCTCTACCGCCCGCAGAACGCGCCGAAGCGTCTCGCCGAGCTCGTGCAGATGCGTCTCGACGAGCAGCTGCCCGAGTCCGACCCGAACCAGCTCCAGCTCGAGGACGAGTCCTCGCTGGTCGCAAGCGACGCCTGGTACACGCAGCGCGCGACGACCGCGGCGCTCGAGATGCTCGAACCGGGCACCCTCGACGTGTTCACGAGCATCGAGACGCCCCTGCTCGCGACTCTCTCCAGCATGGAGCTGCAGGGTGTCGCCATCGACCGGGAGTTCCTCCAGGGCCTCGCCGACGACCTGTCCGAGCGCATCCGCACGTACGAGCAGGAGGCGTTCGACGCCATCGGCGGCACCGAGATCAACCTCGGATCGCCCAAGCAGCTGCAGGTCGTGCTGTTCGAGACCCTCGAGATGCCGAAGACGCGCAAGACGAA
Source organism: Pseudoclavibacter sp. RFBJ3 (assembly GCF_002931375.1). NCBI lineage: Bacteria > Bacillati > Actinomycetota > Actinomycetes > Micrococcales > Microbacteriaceae > Pseudoclavibacter > Pseudoclavibacter sp. RFBJ3. The sequence goes on from NZ_PSXZ01000006.1 coordinate 21,833, forward strand.
GACCGGCTTCTCCACCGACGCAGAGTCGCTCGCCGATCTCGAGCGGAACAGCCCGCACCCCTTCCTCGGCGCGCTCCGCAAGCACCGCGACTCGGTCAAGCTGCGGCAGATCATGGAGTCGCTGCTCAAGGCGGTCGACGACAGCTCGCGCATCCACACGAGCTACCACCAGATCGGCTCGGCGACCGGCCGTCTCTCGTCGAACGACCCCAACCTGCAGAACATCCCGATCCGGTCCGACGAGGGACGCCGCATCCGTCGCGCGTTCGTGCACGGGCCCGAGTTCGAGTCGCTCCTCACCGCCGACTACTCGCAGATCGAGATGCGCATCATGGCGCACCTCTCCGGCGACGCCGCGCTCATCGAAGCGTTCAACGCGGGGGAGGACCTCCACCGCTTCGTCGGCTCTCGCGTGTTCGGCGTGGAGCCGGCCGACGTCACGCCGGCCATGCGCTCCAAGGTGAAGGCGATGTCGTACGGCCTCGCCTACGGACTATCGGCGTTCGGCCTCTCGAAGCAGCTCCAGATCGAGGTCGCCGAGGCCAAGAAGCTGATGATCGACTACTTCGAGCGCTTCGGCAAGGTGCGCGATTACCTCCGCAACGTCGTCGTGCAGGCGAAGGAGGACGGCTACACCGAGACGATCTTCGGCCGCAGGCGCCCGTTCCCCGACCTGCACTCGACGAACCGCATCGCCCGCGAGAACGCCGAGCGTCAGGCGCTCAACTCGCCTATCCAGGGGTCGGCCGCAGACATCATCAAGCGGGCGATGAACTCCATCGAGGAGCGCATCGGCGCCGAGAAGCTCTCATCGCGGATGCTCCTGCAGGTGCACGACGAGCTCGTGTTCGAGGTTGCCGCTGGTGAGGGGGAGACGTTGGAGGCGATCGTGCGCGAGGAGATGGCCGGCGCAGCCGACCTCACCGTGCCGCTCGAGGTGCAGATCGGCCGGGGACCGAACTGGGACGACGCCGGCCACTAGCCGCCACCGTCCGCCCCATCCGCGGCTCCCTGTAGCAGGCACACGGGGCTCGCCTCTCGGTGATTCTTTCGAGGGGCGAGCTTAGGCTTGGGGGATGACGACTTCCGCTCAGCACCACCAGAACACCAGTCAGACACGACCGCAGACCGACATCGACCGGCTCGCGGAGGCCTGGGTCGCCACAGAGATCGAGCTCTCTCCCGAGCGTCGCGTGGAACTCGGCGCAGACGGCGACAAGGCCGAGTACGGCGACTACTCCTCGGCCGCGGCGCCCCGCAAGCGCGCCGCGATCGTCGATGTGCTCAGCAAGCTCGACACGCTGACCGAAGCCGACGAGGTCGACCGGGTCACCGCGCTCGAGCTCCGCCGCAGCCTTGGCCTCGAGATCGAGATGATCGATGCCAGACTCCACCTGCGCGAGCTCTCGAACATCGCGTCTCCGGCGCAGGACATCCGCATGGTGTTCGACCTCATGCCGCGTGAGACCGTGAGCGACTTCGAGGACATCGCGCGGCGCTTCGAGAACCTCCCCGCCGCGGTCGAGGGCTACACGGAGCGTCTCAGCGCGGGCATCGACGCCGGCGTCGTGCCAGCGAAGCGCCAGGTCCGCGAAGTTGCGATGCAGACAGACGAGTACGCGGCCAGCGGCAACTTCTTCGAGCAGCTCGCGGCATCGAGCCCGGCGACCGGCGAGGTCTCGGACGAGCTCCGCCAGCAGCTTCGTCACGGTGCGCAGCTCGCTTCCGCGGCGTACGGCACGTTCACGACGTTCCTCCACGAGGAGCTCCTCCCCGCTGCGAGCAACACGGACGCCGTCGGACGCGAGCACTACGCGCTGGCCTCGCGAGGCTTCCTCGGCGCGGCAGTCGACCTCGACGAGACCTACGAGTGGGGTCTCGCCGAGCTGGCGCGCATGAAGGCCGAGCAGGAGGCCATCGCCAACGAGATCCTTCCTGGTGCGACGGTCGCAGAGGCCATCGCCCACCTCGAGCTCGACCCCGCCCGCAAGCTGCACGGCACGCCCGCCCTGCAGGCGTGGATGCAGGAGACGAGCGACCGCGCGGTCGCCGAGCTGGCCGAGAGCCACTTCGACATCCCCGAGCCGATGCGTCGACTCGAGTGCATGATCGCCCCGACCGAAGAGGGCGGCATCTACTACACGGGCCCATCTGAGGACTTCACGCGTCCGGGACGCATGTGGTGGTCGGTCACCCCCGGCGTGACGGAGTTCGACACGTGGCGCGAGCTCACGACGGTCTACCACGAGGGCGTCCCGGGTCACCACCTGCAGATCGCCCGTGCGACCCTCAACCGCGACCAGCTCAACACCTGGCGTCGCAACAACTGGACCTCCGGGCACGGCGAGGGCTGGGCGCTCTACGCCGAGCGCCTCATGGAGCAGCTCGGGTACCTCGACGAGCCGGCAGACCGCCTCGGCATGCTCGACGGGCAGCGGATGCGCGCGGCTCGTGTCGTCCTCGACATCGGAGTGCACCTCGGCAAGACGGTGCCGGAGGGCGACAAGGTCTGGGACTACGAGTACGCGCTCGATTTCATGCGTCAGCACGTGAACATGCCTGACGGCTTCGTGAAGTTCGAGGTGAACCGCTACTTCGGCTGGCCGGGCCAGGCGCCGTCCTACAAGATCGGGCAGCGGATCTGGGAGGAGCTCCGTGCAGATGCCGAGGCTCGTGCCGGTGACGACTTCGACCTCAAGGCGTGGCATTCGCGTGCCCTCGACCTCGGTGGACTCGGCCTCGACACGCTCCGCGAGGTGCTGAGCACCGACTGATCGGAGCTCCCGTCGGCCGGCCGCTGCTTGCCACGGGAGAACTCAGGCGGAGTCGCCTAGGCTCGCGGCAGCGGGTGCATCGACGCACTCGCTGCCGCGAATCCGAGGAGGCTGCGAGGTGCATCCGCAGAGTGGCGAGATAGCCGGCCTTGACCAGGCTGCCGCAGCATCCGCACACACCCTGATCGACGCGCATGGCAGTCTGGGCGCCTCCGCTGAGCTCCGCTCGGCGGTCGCCGGACTCCGCAGCGTGGTCCGCGACTCCTGGCTGAGATCGCTGCAGCTGCTCGGCAGCCCTGCGAACGCACGGGCCCGGGATCTCGACCAGTTCGAGCCGCTTGCCGCGGCGCGGGAGCGCAGCCCCCTGCAGCGTGTCCTTCCCGTGCTCGATCGTCTCCTCGTGGAGCCGGCGCGCGACACTGGCTTGATCGTCGCGATCACGAACGAGCAGGGGCGACTGCTCTGGGTGCGGGGTGACAGCGCCACACTCCGTCGGGCCGAGCGCATGGACTTCGTCGAGGGCGCCGACTGGTCGGAGGCCGCCGTCGGGACGAGCGCCCCAGGGACAGCGCTCGCCTCGGGTCGGGACGTCCAGATCGCAGGCGCTGAGCACTTCGCGCCAGCCGTGCAGCTGCTCAGCTGCACCGCAGTGCCCATCCGCGACCCGTTCTCCGGCATCGCGGTCGGTGCCATCGACCTCACCGGTGATGAACGAGCCGTCGGCCCGCACTCGCTTGCCCTCATGCGCGCCGCCGTCGCGGCCGCGGAGGCGGAGATGCGGCTCGCCGTGCTGCTCTCGCGCCACTCGACGCAGCCGGGAGTTCACCCAGAGACACCCGCGACGGCGAGCACCGTCGCGGCGGGCAGGATCAGCACGCTCGGCGTCCACCGCGCCAGGCTCACCACCGTCGATGGTGCACCGGTCGAACTGAGCGGTCGGCACGCTGAGATCCTGACGCTCCTCGCCGCACGGCCCTCGGGTCTCACCTCGGGCGAGCTCGCGCTCCGAATCTACGGCGAGAGCGCCAAGGAGGTCACGCTCAGGGCGGAGATCGCGCGGCTGCGGCCGGTGCTCGCTGAGCGCGGTCTCGACCTCGTGCCCCGCCCCTACCGGGTGGCGCAGGGCCTTGCGAGCGATGCCGTCGACGTGCTGGACCTGCTGGAGGCAGGTGACGTGGCCGCGGCCGTCGAGTCCTACCGCGGGGAGCTGCTGCCCACGTCGGAGGCCCCCGGTATCCGCGAGCTGCGCGCGGAGCTTTCGGCGACCCTCCGAGATCAGGTCCTCAGCTCCGCGGAGCCGGCCACGCTCCTCAGGTATCTCGAGCTGCCGGAAGTCGCGCAGGACGCGCAGGCCTTCCGCACGGCGCTCACGGTCCTCCCACCCCACGCGCCCGCCCGGTCGAGGCTCGTGGCGAAGATCGAGGCCCTCGAGTCCTGAGTGCCCTGCGCGGAATCGCGGCCGCCTCGAGTGCAACCCGATTGCAACGTCGGGGCTCCTACGCTTCCAGGGAAGAGTTCCCTCGGACAAAGGAGTCCTCATGACTGTTTACGCGAAGCCGGGCACAGACGGGTCCCTCGTCTCGTTCAAGCCCCGCTACGAGCACTACATCGGCGGAGAGTGGGTGCCGCCTGTCAAGGGCGAGTACTTCGAGAACATCACACCGGTCACGGGTCAGCCGTTCACCGAAGTGGCGCGGGGAACCGCCGAGGACATCGAGGCTGCACTGGATGCGGCCCACGCGGCGGCCCCTGGCTGGGGCAAGACCAGCCCTGCGGAACGTGCCATCATCCTGAACAAGATCGCCGACCGCATCGAGGAGAACCTCGAGTACATCGCCGTCGCCGAGACCTGGGACAACGGGAAGCCGATCCGCGAATGCCTGGCGGCCGACATCCCGCTCGCCATCGACCACTTCCGGTACTTCGCCGGCGCCATCCGGGCCCAGGAGGGCACGCTGAGCCAGCTCGACGAGAACACCACGTCCTACCATTTCCACGAGCCGCTCGGCGTCGTCGGCCAGATCATCCCGTGGAACTTCCCGATCCTCATGGCGGTCTGGAAGCTGGCCCCCGCGCTCGCCGCCGGCAACGCGATCGTCCTCAAGCCCGCTGAGCAGACGCCGACCTCGATCCTCGTGCTCTTCGAGCTCATCGGAGACCTCCTGCCCCCCGGAGTCGTCAACATCGTCAACGGCTTCGGCGCGGAGGCGGGCAAGCCGCTCGCCTCGAGCTCCCGCATCCGCAAGATCGCGTTCACGGGGGAGACCACGACTGGGCGCCTCATCATGCAGTACGCCTCGCAGAACATCATCCCCGTCACGCTCGAGCTGGGCGGCAAGAGCCCGAACATCTTCTTCGAGGACATCGCGCTCCGCGACGATGCCTACTACGACAAGGCGCAGGAGGGCTTCACGCTGTTCGCCCTCAACCAGGGTGAGGTCTGCACCTGCCCCTCGCGTGCCCTCATCCAGGACTCCATCTACGACCGCTTCCTCGAGGACGTGACGGAGCGCACGCGCAAGATCGTCCAGGGCAACCCGCTCGACACCGATACCCAGGTCGGGGCTCAGGCGTCGAACGACCAGCTCGAGAAGATCCTCAGCTACCTCGAGATCGGCCGCCAGGAAGGTGCGAAGGTGCGCATCGGCGGCGCTCGGGCCGAACTCGAGGGCGACCTGGCCGGCGGCTACTACGTGCAGCCGACGATCTTCGAGGGCCAGAACAGCATGCGCATCTTCCAGGAGGAGATCTTCGGCCCGGTTGTGGCCGTCACCAAGTTCTCCGACTACGACGATGCGATCTCGATCGCGAACGACACCCTCTACGGGCTCGGCGCCGGCGTCTGGTCGCGCATGGGGAACACCGCCTACCGCGCCGGCCGCGACATCCAGGCCGGACGAGTCTGGGTGAACCAGTACCACGCCTACCCGGCGCACTCCGCGTTCGGCGGGTACAAGTCCTCCGGCATCGGCCGCGAGAACCACCTCATGATGCTCGATCACTACCAGCAGACGAAGAACCTGCTGGTGAGCTACAGCGAGGACAAGCTGGGCTTCTTCTGATTCGCCGCGCGCTGATGCCGCGCGCCTGACTCAGACTGCACGCACAGAGCGCTGACCCGCGGGGATCACTCCTCGCGGGTCAGCCATGCGACGATGACGTCGCCGATCAGGCCCCGCTGGTGGTCCTGACGCGACGGGTCCTGCAGCTGCACGTCGAAGAGGTACCCGAACGTGTACTGGTTCGCGAGCAGGAAGACGCAGTACGAGCTGATGAGCAGGTGCACGTCGAGCGCGTCGACGTCTGCCCGGAACACCTGCGCCTCCCGCCCCCGTTCCAGCAGCCCGTCCAGGAGCGTGAGGGCGGGGGTGCCGAGCTCTCGCAGCGAGTCGAGCTGCCGGATGAACCGACCCCGGTGGATGTTCTCGATCGCGACGAGGCGGATGAAGTCCGCGTGCTCTCGGTGGTGGTCGTAGGTGATCTCGGCGAGCTTCCGCACCGCTTCCAAGGGGGCGAGTCCATCGACCTGCAGCTTCTGCTCGGCCACGCGGATGCCACGGTAGGCCTCCTCGAGCACCGCAAGGTAGAGCTGCTCCTTGCTGCCGAAGTAGTAGTAGATCATCCGCTTGGTCGTGCTGCTGCGCTTCGCGATCTCGTCGACGCTCGTGCCCGAGTAGCCCGTCTCCGCGAACGCCGATGTCGCTTCAGCGAGCAGCTCGGCCCGGGTTCGCTCAGCGTCTCGCTGCTTCACCCTGTTCTCGGTCATCTGTGTATCTTCCCGCGTGGTGCAGCTGAGCCGCAAACCGGACCGGGGTACTGGCTGCGCCGTATCCGTCGTAGGCGCCGCGGCGCTCGACGATCTCGAAGAAGAGCCCGTCGATGGTGGGGGTGTAGAAGTGGACGAACGCGCCCTGCTCATCGCGGTCGTAGAGGAGGTCGAGTTCTCGCAGCTCGTCGAGGGCCACGTGCTCGAGGCCGAAGCGCGCCTGGAGGTCGTCGTAGTAGTTGCTGGGTATGGGCAGGAAGGGCAGGCCGCGCCCCCGCGCAGCTCTGGCAGCGGCGACGGCGTCGTCGACGCGGATCGCGATGTGTCGGGGCTGGAGGGGCGCAGTCGGCGGGGCCAGGTTCATGGCGAGGCGAACCGCCCCGTCCGGTGTGCGCATGACCTGGCTGCGCACGAGACCCCGTGGGCCAGGAAGCTCCGCAACGGGCTCCGCGTCGAGCGCGAGGACGCTCCGGAAGAAGAGCACTGCCTCATCGAACTCCTGCCACGGGTAGGCGATGTTGAGATGGTCGACGACCCCGTGCAGGGACGAGGCCGTGCTGTCGTCTTCGGCGCCGCCCACGAATTCCGGCAGCCAGGAGTCGCCCGCCGACCGTGAGTTCCAGGCGACCTCGGTCCCGTCGGGGGCCTCCACACCGCGCAGCTCGTACTCGCCGGCGGAGCTGCGTCGGAAGACGGCGGGCGCGCCGATGGCGTGGGCACGCCCGGCTGCCGCACCGGCGTCTGCGACCTCGACGCCGAGCCCCGAGAGCCGCGCGTCCTTGGTCCGCCGCTGCTCGTTGAGGATGATGCGCGCGGCACCCGCCTGCCAGAGTCGCACGGGCTTGGTGCGGTGTCTGCCACCGAAGGCGAAGCCCAGCTGCTGGAGGGTCGCCTCGACCGCGGAGAGGTCCTCACCGGCGATCTCGACGAAGTCGATGGCCCGTGGAGGCTGGGGTGGGGCGAGCTGCTGGTCGTCCCAGCCGTTGAGCGCCGCCGAGCGGTCGAACAGCCACCGGAGCGACCTGAGCGCATGAGCGGCGGTGCGCTTGGCATCCGTCTGGCGGAACGTGTCGTTGAAGACCTCGAGGGAGAGGGGGCCGCGGTACCCGGCGCGGAGCATGTGCGAGAGGAACCGGGTGAGGTCGAAGTCGCCCTCGCCTGGGAAGAGCCGGTGGTGGCGGCTCCAGGACAGGACGTCGAGGTCCATGTCCGGTGCATCGGCGAGCTGCAGGAAGAAGAGCTTGTCTGCATCGATGCGCTCGATAGCGGCCGGATCGTGTCCTCGCGACAGCACGTGGAAGCTGTCAAGGCAGACGCCGAGGTTCGGTCGATCCGCGAGGCGCACGAGTTCCCACGCGTCTCGGTAGTCGTCGACGTAGCGGCCCCAGGCAAGCGCCTCATAGGCGATGTCGATGCTGTACTCGGCGGCGAGATCTGCGAGCATTCCGAGCTGGTTGGCGGTGGTGGTGCGGTCCGAGATGGTCGCGGTGCCGACGTTGCTGCAGAGCAGGATCATGGAGGCTCCGAGGCGTCGCATGACCTCGAACTTGGCCTTCGCGCGCCGGAGGTTGTCCGCGAGGGTCGCATCGTCGACGCCCTCGAAGTCGCGCAGTGGCTGGAACAGGTCGATGGTCAGGCCGAGGCGGTCGCAGAGCGCGCGGATCTCCTCGGGCGATTCGTAGGCGGCGGTGAGGTCTGCATCCATGATCTCGATGCCGTCGAAGCCTGCTTCGGCGCAGGCGTGCAGCTTCTCGACGAGAGTTCCGGCCAGACAGACGGTGGCTATGGAGGTACGCATACCGCAATGTACCAAATGGTTAATTAAGTCACCAGACGCCCTGCAGCGCACTTGACAGGCGTGTGCGACAACGTGAACGATGTACTCACCGTTTAGTACATTAGGCGGTCTGGGACAAAGGAGTACCTTGATCAACCATCGCGCCACCCTCATGGGACTCGTCGGGACGGGAGTGACCCCGTCGCTGACGCCGCCCATGCACATGGCGGAGGCACGCGCGCAGGGCATGGACCTGCTCTTCCGCCCGCTCGACCTGACGACCCTCGACCTCGAGCCCGAGCGACTCCCCGAGATCCTCGACTGGGCCGAGCGCCTCGGCTTCGACGCGCTCAACATCACCCACCCGTGCAAGCAGAGCGTCATCCCGCTGCTCGACCGGATCGACCCGCTCGCGCGAGCGCTGGGCGCGGTCAACACCGTCCTCCTCACCCCGAACGGACGCGTGGGCTACAACACCGACACGACAGGCTTCGAGGGCGCCTTCCGCGGCGGCCTCGGGGGAGTGCAGACGAACTCGGTTGTCCTCCTGGGCGCGGGCGGAGCGGGCTCGGCAGTCGCCGATGCGCTCATCCGAGTCGGCACACGCCTGCTCACGATCGTCGACCTCGATGAGCAGCGCGCTGAGCAGCTCGCGCAGGACCTCGCCGAACGGCACGCGACTGCAGCAGGCGGACCCCGCATCCGAGGCGGGAGCGTGGGCGCACTGCCAGAGCTGCTCTCGACGGCAGATGGAGTCGTGCACTGCACACCCGTCGGGATGCACGACCACCCCGGGATCCCCTTCCCCGCCGAGCTGCTCCGACCCGAGCTCTGGGTGGCCGACATCGTCTATCGCCCGCTCGAGACGCAGCTGATCCTCGCGGCGCGAGCACTCGGGTGCCGCACGCTCGACGGCGGCGCTATGGCCGTCGGCCAGGCGGTCGACACCTTCCGCCTCGTGACGGGCAGGGATGCAGACGCCACCCGGATGCACCAGCACTTCCAGAGCCTCGTCAACGACGAAGAGGCACGATCCGAGACATGGAGGTCTCAGAAATGACCGAAACCACGACCGCCAAGCGGACCCCCGTGAAAGCTGCCGCGGCCAGCTTCATGGGCAGCGCCGTCGAGTACTACGACTTCTTCATCTTCGGATCCGCGGCCGCGCTGATCTTCCCGATCATCTTCTTCCCGGACGACGACAACGCCGCACTCGTGATGTCGCTCGCCACGTTCGGCTTCGCCTACATCGCGCGCCCGATCGGCGCCGTGGTGCTCGGCCACTTCGGTGACCGGATAGGACGCCAGCGGGTCCTCATGTTCACGCTCGTGCTCATGGGCCTGTCGACGTTCATCATCGGCTGCCTGCCGACCTTCGACCAGATCGGCTGGTTCGCGCCAGCCCTGCTGGTGCTCTGCCGCCTCATGCAGGGGCTCTCCGCCGCAGGCGAGCAGGCCGGCGCTGCGTCGCTTTCACTCGAGCACGCTCCCGACAACCGCCGCTCGTTCTTCACCTCGTGGACGCTCACCGGAACCCAGGGTGGACAGATCCTCGCCGCCCTCGTGTTCATCCCGGTCCTGAGCCTCCCCGACGAGATCAAGTACAGCTGGGGCTGGCGCGTCCCGTTCTGGCTGAGCGCCGTCGTCGTCATCGTCGCGTTCTTCATCCGTCGCACCCTCCATGAGACGCCGACGTTCCAGGATGCGAAGGCGCAGGGCGAGATCGCCCGGATCCCGCTCATCCCGCTCATGCGCGACCACTGGCGCGACGTCCTGCGCGTCATCTTCTGCGCGTTCATCGCCGCCGTCTCGACCGTGTTCGGCAACCTCGCGCTCGCCTACGGCAAGGAAGTCGGGCTGGCGGAGAACCTGACGCTCTGGCTGGTGGTGGTCGCCAACATCGTGGCCCTGGGCACGCAACCGCTCTTCGCGATCCTCGCCGACCGGATCGGACGCAAGCCCGTCTTCGTCTACGGCGCGATCTCGTCCGCCGTTGTCATGCCGTTCTACATGCTCTCCATGTCGCCGGGGAACACCCTGCTCACCTTCGGGCTCGCCATCCTCGTGTTCTCGTTCGGCTACGCAGCCGCCAACGCCGTCTGGCCCTCCTTCTACGGCGAGATGTTCAGCGCCCGCGTCCGCTTCTCTGGCATGGCGATCGGCACCCAGCTCGGCTTCCTGATGGCCGGCTTCGCCCCCTCGATCGTTGCGGCCCTCGGCGGCGTGCAGGAGGGCGGCTGGGTCGTGATCTCGGCGTTCACCGGCGTCATCTGCCTCATCGCCGCGATCTCGGCGCTCACCGCGAAGGAGACGAAGAGCGTGCCGACGGACACCCTCGGCTTCCGCGTCGTGGCATAGGCGCTGCCCCCGGAGCGGCTCAGATTCTCGCGAACACACCTTGACCACAGTCTCACGACGTACGGTCACGGAACCAGCGAGGTCCGGGCACGCTCCGGGCGCCGCACTCTGAAGGAGGGAACTGACATGCACAAGGAAGTGCAGACCGAGCCGAGACCCGAAACCAGGGGAGCCGGGCTCATCGCGGAGCCGGCCGTGCCTGGCGAGACCTTCTCGAGGGTCGCATTCACCCAGGACGCGGTCGACATGATCTCATCGCTCGGGCGCCGCCACGGGCCGCTCATGTTCCACCAGTCCGGCGGCTGCTGCGACGGCTCATCGCCGATGTGCTACCCGGCGGGCGACTTCCTCACGGGCGACGCCGACGTGCTCCTCGGCACGACCGAGATCCCGGATGCGGGCAACGTGGAGTTCTGGATGTCGCGAGAGCAGTTCAGCTACTGGCGGCACACGCGCCTGACGATCGACATCGTCCCAGGACGGGGCTCGGGCTTCTCGCTCGAGGCACCGGAGGGCAAGAGGTTCCTCATCCGGTCCCAGCTCATGAACGAGGACGGCAGCGACGCGACCTCGCTGGCGGCATCCTGATCCGAACTCGCCAGGGAGCGCAGGCGGCGACTCGCCGCGAAACTCGGGGGAACTCGCCGCGCGCGGCACTTGCCTCCGCTTGACCTTGCCGACTAGGCTGACAGAGCACTTTTCTGTGTGCACGTATCCGTATTCCCGGATGAACCCCGTTGCCCTTGGCTTCACGCCCCGAGCAGCGCATCCGGGCCGACTTATAGCCCACCTGGAGCATTACCTACATGACCACCACCACGACCGAAAAGGCAACCAAGCAGGTCGCCATCAACGACATCGGATCTGCTGAGGACTTTCTTGCCGCGGTCGAAGAGACGCTGAAGTTCTTCAACGACGGGGACCTCATCGAGGGCACCGTCGTTCGCATCGACCGCGACGAGGTCCTCCTCGACGTCGGTTACAAGACCGAGGGTGTCATCCCCTCGCGCGAGCTTTCGATCAAGCACGACGTCGACCCCACCGAGGTCGTTCAGGTCGGCGACACCGTTGAGGCACTCGTTCTCCAGAAGGAGGACAAGGAAGGCCGTCTGATCCTGTCCAAGAAGCGTGCTCAGTACGAGCGCGCTTGGGGCGACGTGGAGAAGATCAAGGAAGAAGACGGCGTCGTCACCGGCACCGTCATCGAGGTCGTCAAGGGCGGTCTCATCGTCGACATCGGCCTCCGCGGCTTCCTCCCGGCCTCGCTCATCGAGCTCCGCCGTGTCCGCGACCTCACGCCGTACCTCGGTCAGGAACTCGAGGCCAAGGTCCTCGAGCTCGACAAGAACCGCAACAACGTCGTCCTGTCGCGTCGCGCTCTCCTCGAGCAGACGCAGTCCGAGACCCGCTCGAACTTCCTCAACAACCTCCAGAAGGGCCAGGTCCGCAAGGGTGTGGTCTCCTCGATCGTCAACTTCGGTGCGTTCGTCGACCTGGGTGGCGTTGACGGCCTCGTGCACGTCTCCGAGCTCAGCTGGAAGCACATCGAGCACGCTTCCGAGGTCGTCGAGGTTGGCCAGGAGGTCACCGTCGAGATCCTCGAAGTCGACCTCGACCGCGAGCGTGTCTCGCTGTCGCTGAAGGCAACGCAGGAAGACCCGTGGCAGGTGCTTGCTCGCACGCACGCCATCGGCCAGATCGCACCGGGCAAGGTCACGAAGCTCGTTCCGTTCGGCGCGTTCGTCCGCGTCGCAGACGGCATCGAGGGCCTCGTGCACATCTCGGAGCTCTCCAGCGGACACGTCGAGCTCGCCGAGCAGGTCGTGTCGGTCGGCCAGGAGCTGTTCGTCAAGATCATCGACATCGACCTCGACCGTCGCCGCATCTCGCTCTCGCTCAAGCAGGCGAACGATGGCGTCGACCCCGAGGGCACCGAATTCGATGCTGCGCTCTACGGCATGGTCTCCGAGTACGACGCCGAGGGGAACTACACGTACCCCGAGGGCTTCGACCCCGAGACCAACGAGTGGAAGGAAGGCTTCGACACGCAGCGCGAAGCCTGGGAGCAGGAGTACGCTCTCGCCCAGACTCGCTGGGAAGCGCACAAGAAGCAGGTCGCCTCGGCAGCCGAGATCGAGCAGAACGTCAGCGCAGTCGCGCCGTCGAGCTCCTCGAACTCGTTCACGAGCGAAGCAGCTGGCGCAGGAACGCTTGCCGACGACGAGTCGCTTGCAGCCCTCCGCGAGAAGCTCGCAGGGAACTAGTTCCCAGCAGCCTCACTGCACCGAAGGCCGGTCCCATCTCTGGGGCCGGCCTTCGGCCGTTCCGGCGGCGCCGCGACGTCGGCTTCGTCGTGCTGCGCAGAGACCTATCGCCCGGCTGGAGAACCAGCCGGGCGATAGGTCTGTGCAAGCGTCAGGAGGAGAGGCCAGGGGCCGGGGGAACTGGGGGAGCGGCTGGCCTGGTCCGCGCGGCGCGCGCATCCCGGACTCGCTTGAAGCTGCGGAAGAGCACCCAGGCCAGCACGCCGATCAAGGCGAGCATGACCACGACGAACAGCGGCACGAGGATCGCGGAGAACAGCAGCCCGACGCTGAGGGCGTCCTCGCCGACGCTGAGCACCGGTGCGGCGGCTCCCGCAGTGACGACGTTCGCGGCGGCTCTCGTGCTGCTCTTCGTGAGGTGCGTCAAGAGCGCCACCCCGATGCCGATGACCACGGGAACCCACGCATTGCTCGTGAAGAACGATGCCGGGTCCTGGATGGCAGCGGTGGAGCTCGCAGTGCCTGCACCGAAGACGATCCCGCCGGAGGTGGGGCGGATGACCGTCTGGATCCAGTCGTTGACGTGGTCGAGTGCCGGGACCTTGTCGGCGACGAGCTCCAGCACCAGGAGCACGCCCACGATGATGAGCACCCAGTCATTGCTGAGCCACGCCCAGCCCGCCGGCAGCGCGATGAGGTCGGTGAATCGGGCGAGGAGCCCGATTCCCAGGAGCGGGATGAACGCGTTCAGTCCGCTGGCCGTCGCGAGCCCGAGACCGGTCAGAATTTCAAGCATGATGTGAGTGCCTCCTGGCCCTCAGTCTGGCATGCGGATGGGTCGAGCGCGGCTTGGGGAGAGCGCACTGCGCTCGCTGCCTCAGCGCAGTAGCGTTGGCTTCACGGCAATGCCCGCAGCGGGCATCCGCAGATGAGAGGACGGCACATCATGGTCACCATCGCTCTGACCGGAGGCATCGGCTCGGGAAAGACGACCATCGCCAAGCGCCTCGAGGAGCTCGGCGGCGTGATCCTCGATGCGGACGTGTTCGCGAGGGAAGCCGTGGCGGTCGGCTCGCCGGCGCTCCGACAGATCGAGGCTCGCTTCGGACACGGTGTCATCCTCGACGATGGCGCCCTCGACCGCCCTGCCCTCGGCGCGCTCGTCTTCGGCGACGACGAGGCCCGCGGCGCCCTCAACGACATCGTGCACCCGGAAGTCCGTCGCCTCACCGGCGAGCGACTCGAGGAGGTGCTGCGCGATGACCCCGCCGCTCTGGTCGTCCACGTCATCCCACTGCTCGTGGAGTCGACGAGCAACTACGACTACGAGGAGATCTGGGTCGCGGATGCCCCCGCGGCTGTTCGAGAGGAGCGGCTGGTCGAGAGCAGGGGGATGTCCCTTGCCGAAGCCAGGGCGCGCATCGCCTCGCAGGCGAGCGACGAGGAGCGGCGGAAGATCGCCGACGTGCTCATCGACACGAGTGCGCCGCTCGATCAGACGCTCGAGCAGGTCGACGAGGAGTGGAGACGCCTCGCCGCCGTCGCGCTGCGCGCACCGGAGACGCAGACCTACGGGGTCTGATGCGCTGACGAGACAGGGCGGGATGCGGTCCTGGATGCCCCCGTCGTCGGTGCCTCAGCTCAGGTCGACCCATTCGGTGCCGAGCGGGACGAGCGTGCCCTCACCAGCGGTGATCGAAGCGACCTCGGAGGCGAGGCCGCGTCTCGCATCCGCCGCGTCGGGAACGGCGAGGCTCAGCAGTGCCGTCGACCCCGCATACTCCGTTCCCGTGACGAGCACTCCGCGAGTTCGGAGCTCGTTCTCCCACCGGCCAGCGGTGGCGTGCGGCGCCTCGAGCCCGAAGATCGCCCTCGACTCGCGCTTCGCGAGCCGAGCCAGCTGGAGCGTGGAGGACACGGACTCCGAGTAGGCGCGCACGAGCCCGCCGGCCCCCAGCAGCACACCTCCGAAGTACCGCGTGACGACAGCCACGACGTCACTCAGGTCCGCTGACTCGACCTCGCCGCGCACTCGCTCGTGGAGCACGAGGGCTTCGAGCATGGGGACGCCCGCTGTTCCCGAGGGCTCACCGTCGTCGTTGGATCGCTGCACCCCTCGGCGGGCACCGAGCACAAAAGCGCTGCAGTGGTGGCGAGCAAGACGATGCGCGGAGCGACGGTCGGCGATGACCTGCCTGGCCTGCTCTTCGCTCTCGACGCGCTCGAGGCGGCAGATGAACCTGGACCGACGGATCTCGATCTCGTGGTCGATGGGAGTCCGTGCAGCGAGGACCCCGTAGCTCGGTGCAGCCGCGGGACCCCGCTCGTGCAGCTGGGTGCCCTCGGACTCTTCGCGGCGCATCGGGGCAGTCTACGTCCGCTCCTTCGCCGACCTGCACGTCTTCCGACCAAACGTTCAGACCGGGCTGACAGTGTTGGTCATCCCGCAACGAACGGGACTCACTGATCGGGAGACGCGAGACGCGCTCCCAAGAGAGGACTGACATGACCACGACAGCCTCAAGCCAGCACACCGAGAACGGCGAGTACACGGTTCCCGGACTCTCGCTCGACAAGGGACACGAGATCGGCGAGCTGCTCCAGCTCCGCCTCCACGCGCTGAACGACCTGCACCTGACGCTCAAGCACGCGCACTGGAACGTCATCGGGCGCGACTTCATCGGCGTGCACGAGATGCTCGACCCCCAGATCGAGCTGGTCCGCGGCTACGCTGACGAACTCGCAGAGCGCATGGCGGCTCTGGGCGTCCCCCCGAACGGGCTCCCCGGAGCACTCGTCGAGGCCCGCACCTGGGGCGACTACGAGGTCTTCAGGGCCGGCACGCGCCAGCATCTCGAGGCACTCGACCACGTCTACGTCGGTGTCATCACCGACCATCGCGAGGCGATCAAGCGGCTGGACGACCTCGACCTCGTGACGCAGGACCTCGTCATCGGCCAGGTCTCCGAGCTCGAGAAGTTCCAGTGGTTCATCCGGGCCCACCTCGAGAACACGCAGGGCGTGCTCTCGAGCGAGGACTAGTCCGCGTCGGCTGCACCTCACTTCGGGGCCTCCGTGATCGCGCAGAGCGCATCACGGAGGCCCCGAAATGTCGCAGCCGCCACGTACACTTGTTCTATGCAAGCAACACGCAGCGTACGTCCCTTCGAAGTCGTCAGCGAGTACACCCCAAGCGGCGACCAGCCGAAGGCGATCGCAGAGCTTGCCAGTCGCATCAACGCGGGCGAGCCCGACGTCGTGCTCCTCGGAGCCACGGGAACCGGAAAATCGGCGACGACGGCCTGGCTCATCGAGAAGCTCCAGCGCCCGGCGCTCGTCCTCGCCCACAACAAGACGCTCGCCGCGCAGCTCGCCACCGAGTTCCGCGAGCTCATGCCGAACAATGCGGTCGAGTACTTCGTCTCGTACTACGACTACTACCAGCCAGAGGCGTACGTCCCCCAGACCGACACCTTCATCGAGAAGGACAGCTCCGTCAACGAGGAAGTCGAGCGCCTGCGCCACTCGACCACCAACTCGCTGCTGAGCCGGCGCGACGTCATCGTCGTCTCGACGGTCTCCTGCATCTACGGACTCGGCAAGCCGGAGGAGTACTTCAACTCCATGCTCGCCCTGCACGTCGGCGACCGTATCCCACGGCAGGAGCTGATCCGCCGCTTCGTGACGATGCAGTACCAGCGCAACGACGTCGCGTTCCAGCGCGGCACCTTCCGCGTCCGCGGCGACACGATCGAGATCATCCCCGTCTACGAGGAGCTCGCGATCCGGATCGAGATGTTCGGCGACGAGATCGAGGCCCTGACAGCGCTCAACCCCCTCACGGGTGACGTCGTCAGGTCCATGGACTCCGTGAGCGTCTTCCCGGGTTCGCACTACGTCGCAGGAGCCGACGCCATGCAGCGGGCGATGGGCCAGATCCGCGACGAGCTGGATGACCGTCTGGGCGTCTTCGAGCGCGAGCAGAAGCTCCTCGAGGCGCAGCGGCTCCGCATGCGCACCTCATTCGACCTCGAGATGATGGAGCAGATCGGCTTCTGCTCCGGCATCGAGAACTACTCGCGCCATATGGATGGCAGGGCGCCGGGTGAGGCTCCCCACTGCCTCATCGACTACTTCCCCGACGACTTCATCACGGTGATCGACGAGTCCCACGTCACGGTGCCGCAGATCGGCGCGATGTACGAGGGCGACGCCTCGCGCAAGCGCACCCTCGTCGACCACGGCTTCCGCCTGCCGAGCGCTCTCGACAACCGCCCCCTGCGCTGGGACGAGTTCAGCGACCGGGTCGGCCAGACCGTCTACCTCTCGGCGACTCCCGGCAAGTACGAGCTCGCTCAGGCGGATGGCTTCGTCGAGCAGATCATCCGCCCGACGGGCCTCGTCGACCCGCAGATCGTCGTCAAGCCCTCGAAGGGGCAGATCGACGACCTCCTCGAGGAGATCCGACTCCGCGCGGATCGCGACGAGCGTGTCCTCGTCACGACGCTGACCAAGAAGATGGCAGAGGAGCTCACCGACTTCCTCGGCGAGAACGGCGTTCGCGTGCGCTACCTGCACGCAGACGTCGACACGCTGCGACGAGTCGAGCTGCTCTCGGAGCTGCGCGCAGGGCTCTACGACGTCCTCGTCGGCATCAACCTGCTGCGTGAGGGACTCGACCTGCCAGAGGTGTCGCTCGTCGCGATCCTCGATGCAGACAAGGAGGGGTTCCTGCGCTCCAGCACGTCCCTCATCCAGACCATCGGCCGCGCCGCCCGAAACGTGACAGGCGAAGTGCACATGTACGCCGACCGCATCACCGACAGCATGGCGAAGGCGATCGAGGAGACCGACAGGCGCCGAGACCGGCAGCTCGCCTACAACGCGGAGCACGGCATCGATCCGACGCCGCTTCGCAAGAAGATCGCCGACATCACCGAATCCCTCATGCGCGAGGGGCAGGACACCGAGAAGCTCCTCGCCTCCCGCGGCAAGGGAGACAACAAGCGTCAGACGACACCTAAACTCAAGCGCGAGGGCCTGGCCGCCTCCGGCGCCCGGGAGCTCGAGAACCTCATCTCCGACCTCAACGCGCAGATGCTCGACGCGGCCTCAGAGCTCAAGTTCGAGCTCGCGGCGCGTCTGCGCGACGAGCTCTCAGCGCTCAAGCAGGACCTGCGAACCATGGAACGTGCCGGTCACGTCACCAAGGGCTGAGCACGGCCGCCCGCCGAAGACGGGCGCACAGAGCATCCACACGAAGAGAGAACCCGAAAGAGCTATGGCCGTCCTTCCTCCCACTTCGCAGCTGCGCGTTCAAGGCGCACGCGTGCACAACCTCAAGAACGTCGACCTCGAGATCCCGCGCAACAGCCTTGTCGTGTTCACGGGCCTCTCCGGTTCGGGCAAGTCCTCGCTCGCCTTCGACACGATCTTCGCCGAGGGACAGCGACGCTACGTCGAGTCCCTTTCCGCGTACGCGCGCCAGTTCCTCGGTCAGGTCGACCGGCCGGACGTCGACTTCATCGAGGGCCTGAGCCCTGCGGTCTCCATCGACCAGAAGTCGACCAACCGCAATCCGCGGTCCACCGTCGGCACGATCACCGAGATCTACGACTACCTGCGACTGCTCTGGGCACGCATCGGCGTCCCCCATTGCCCCGTCTGCGGGGAGGTCATCCAGCGACAGACGGTCCAGCAGATCGCCGACCACCTCATGGAGCTCGAGGAGGGCACGAGGTACCAGGTGCTCGCGCCCGTCGTGCAGCAGAAGAAGGGCGAGTTCGTCGACCTCTTCCAGTCGCTGTCCGGACAGGGCTACGCTCGGGCGATGGTCGACGGGGAGCGCGTCCAGCTCACCGAACCGCCGAAGCTCAAGAAGTCGTTCAAGCACGACATCTCGGTCATCGTCGACCGTCTGGTCGCGGCCGAGGACGTGCTCGGTCGACTCACCGACTCGCTCGAGACCGCCCTGCGCCTCGCCGATGGTCTTGTGCAGATCAACTTCGTGGATGCGGAGGGAGACGACGCCTGGACCACCTTCTCCGAGCAGCTCTCCTGCCCCAACAACCACCCGATCGCGCTCACGGAGATCGAGCCGAGGACGTTCTCGTTCAACGCCCCGTTCGGCGCCTGCCAGACCTGCGACGGCCTCGGCACGCGCATGTCCGTCGACCGTGACCTCCTGATCGGAGACCCGCTCGCCTCGATCGCCGACGGGGTCATCCTGCCGTGGAGCTCGCAGGGCAAGAGCCTCTACCAGTACTACGAGCGGCTGCTGCTCGGCCTGTCCGAGCAGATCGAGTTCAAGCTCACGACGCCGTGGAAGAAGCTCCCGGAAGAGGTGCGCGAGGCCATCCTCGAGGGGCGCGAATACGAGGTCAGGGTCAAGTACCGCAACCGCTTCGGCCGCCAGATGACCTACAGCTCCGGCTTCGAGGGCGTCATGCCGTACATCGAGCGCCAGTACGCCGAGGCCGAGACCGACGCGACCCGGGCACGCTGGGCCCAGTACCTGCGCGAGATCCCCTGCTCGGCCTGCAACGGCGCGCGTCTGCGCCCGGAAGTGCTCGCCGTCAAGGTGCACGGTCGCTCGATCGCCGACGCGACGACGCTCAGCCTCGCCGACTGCCTCGACTTCATGAACACCGTCGAGCTCACCGACCGCGAGGCGAAGATCGCAGCGCAGGTGCTGCGCGAGATCCGGGCTCGGCTCGACTTCCTCATCGAGGTCGGCCTCAGCTACCTCGACCTCGCACGCGCGGCTGGCACGCTGTCCGGCGGCGAGGCGCAGCGCATCCGACTCGCGACGCAGATCGGATCCGGGCTCACCGGAGTGCTCTACGTGCTGGACGAGCCCTCGATCGGGCTCCACCAGCGAGACAACCGCAGGCTCATCGAGACGCTCGTGAAGCTGCGAGACCTCGGCAACACGCTCATCGTGGTCGAGCACGACGAAGACACCATCCGCACCTCGGACTGGATCGTCGACATCGGGCCAGGCGCAGGCGAGCACGGGGGAGAGGTCGTCCACAGCGGATCCGTCGCCGACCTCGAGAAGAACACCAGATCGATCACCGGCGACTACCTCTCGGGACGCATGGGCATCACCACGCCCAAGAAGCGTCGCAAGTACGACAAGAAGCGCGAGCTGACGGTCGTGGGCGCCAGGGCCAACAACCTCAAGAACGTCCAGGTGAGCTTCCCGCTCGGCATCCTCACCGCAGTCACTGGCGTCAGCGGCTCCGGCAAGTCGTCCCTCGTGAACGACATCCTCTACCGCGTCCTCGCCGCCAAGCTCAACGGCGCACGCGCCGTCGCGGGCAAGCACACGCGCATCACCGGGGTCGACCAGCTCGACAAGGTCATCCACGTCGACCAGAACCCGATCGGCCGCACCCCGCGATCGAACCCCGCGACCTACACGGGCGTCTTCGACCGCATCCGCACCCTCTTCGCCGAGACGAGCGAGGCCAAGGCGCGCGGCTACCTCCCCGGCCGCTTCAGCTTCAACGTCAAGGGCGGCAGGTGCGAGGCCTGCTCTGGCGACGGCACGCTCAAGATCGAGATGAACTTCCTCCCCGACGTGTACGTCCTCTGCGAGGTGTGCGGCGGGTCCCGCTACAACCGGGAGACGCTCAGCGTGCACTACAAGGGCAAGAACATCGCAGAGGTCCTGCAGATGCCCATCTCGGAGGCGGCTGACTTCTTCGAGCCCATCACGGCCATCCACCGCTACCTCTCGACCCTCGTGGAGGTCGGCCTCGGCTACGTGCGGCTCGGGCAATCCGCCACGACGCTCTCCGGTGGTGAGGCGCAGCGAGTGAAGCTCGCGACCGAGCTGCAGCGGCGCTCCAACGGGCGCAGCGTCTACGTGCTCGACGAGCCGACCACGGGCCTCCACTTCGAAGACGTCCGCAAGCTGCTCAAGGTCCTCGGCGGCCTCGTCGACAAGGGCAACACCGTCATCGTCATCGAGCACAACCTGGATGTCATCAAGTCCGCGGACTGGCTGATCGACATGGGCCCAGAAGGCGGCTCCGGCGGAGGAACCGTCGTCGGCGTCGGAACCCCGGAAAAGATCTCCGGCATCTCGGACAGCCACACGGGCCAGTACCTGAAGGAGATCTTCGAGCGGGAGGCAGCTGCGCGCTGATGGCGAACGTCCTGCCATATCGCCCCGCGACGGGCGACATCCCCACGAGCCCCGGGGTCTACAGATTCCTCGGGGACGACGACCGCGTGCTCTACGTCGGGAAGGCGAAGAACCTCCGCGCGCGGCTCAGCAACTACTTCGCGCCGCTCGAGCGCCTGCACGAGCGAACACGGCACATGGTGACGACGGCGACCCGCGTCGAGTGGACCGTCGTCCGCACGGAGACCGAGGCCCTGCAGCTCGAGTACACCTGGATCCAGGAGTTCTCGCCGCCCTTCAACGTGAAGTTCAAGGACGACAAGAGCTACCCGTTCATGGCGGTGACGCTCGGCGACGAAGCGCCCCGCGTGCTCGTGACTCGCAACCCCCGCATCCGCGGGGCGCGCTACTTCGGGCCGTATCCCAAGGTCTGGGCGGTGAACGAGACCATCGACCTCATGGTCAAGGCCTTCCCGATCCGCACCTGCAACGACTCGAACTACAAGCGAGCCATGCAGAGCGGCCGACCGTGCTTCCCCGGGCAGATCGGCCGCTGCGGGGGACCCTGCAGCGGACGCGTCACGATCGAGGAGCACCGTGTCATCGTCAACGAGTTCGTCCGCTTCATGGAGAGCTACGACCGCAGCCTCCTGACGACCCTGCAGGACGAGATGAAGCTCGCGGCCACCGAGATGAGGTTCGAGGACGCGGCGAAGCTCCGTGACCGAATCGGCGCGCTCGAGAACGTGCTCGAGAAGAGCGCCGTCGTGCTGCCGGACAACGTCGACCTCGACCTGTTCGGCATCGCCGAGGATGAGCTGAGCGCCTCCGTGCAGCAGTTCACCGTGCGGGGCGGACGCATTCGCGGAGTCCGCAACTGGGTGCTCGACAAGGAACTCGACACCGACATCGGCACGATCATCGACCAGACGATGCAGCGCGTGTACGGCAAGGATGGGCTCTTCCCGCCAGGCGAGATCATCGTGCCGGCTCTGCCCGAAGACGCGGACGCGCTCTCCGAGTGGCTCGAGTCCACACGGCAGGCCAGAGTCAAGCTGCGCACCGCGGTGCGGGGCCCGAAATCGGAACTGCTCAAGACCGCGACGATCAACGCCATGGGAGCACTCGCGCAGTACAAGCTCAAGCGCAGCAGCGACTACGTCGCGAGATCCGACGCGCTGACCGAGCTGCAGAACGCGCTCGGTCTCGGCGAGGCCCCCCTGCGAATCGAGTGCTACGACATCTCCCACCTCCAGGGCACCGGCATCGTCGGCTCCATGGTGGTCTTCGAGGACGGACTCGCACGCAAGTCGCACTACCGTCGCTTCAACATCGCCTCGTCGACCGACGACACCGATTCCATCCACCAGGTGCTCACGCGCCGACTGGCCTACCTCCGCGACGACGCCAGTCCCGCCGAGATCGTGGAGGACACTGCCCTCTCCGCGGGCCCCGTGAAGGCGGCCGCCCAGGAGTCCACTCGAGCCAAGTTCGCCTACCGGCCTCAGCTCCTGCTCATCGACGGCGGCGTCCCGCAGGTCAACGCCGCGCAGCGGGCCCTCGAGGAGTCGGGGGTTCGCGGCATCGCCGTCGTCGGCATCGCCAAGCGCCTCGAAGAGCTGTGGCTGCCAGACGACGACTTCCCGGTCATCCTCCCGCGCGGCTCTGAGGCGCTGTTCCTGGTGCAGCGACTCCGCGACGAGGCGCACAGGTTCGCGATCCGCCACCAGCGCTCGAAGCGCAAGGCAGACATCGGCACGGTGCTCGCGGACATCCCCGGCCTCGGGCCGACCCGGGTCGCCGCACTGCTCAAGAAGTTCGGCTCCGTCAAGCGGCTGCGCGCGGCGACCGTCGAGGAGCTCACGACCGTGCAGGGCATCGGCGAGGCGACGGCCAGTGCGATTTCGGAGCGGTTCGCACTCGATCAATCGACAGAAGCGTGAGAGACGCACGCTCGGGCTATGTAGGCTGGTGTTTTAGTCCATGGGAGGTGACCTGCGCATGAGTTCGGCGGAGATCGACGGCGAAGGACGCCAGCACATCATGATCGTCACGGGCATGTCCGGTGCAGGGCGATCGACAGCTTGCAAGGCGTTCGAAGACCTCGACTGGTTCGTGGTCGACAACCTTCCCCCGCAGATGATCCGGCCCCTCATCGAGGTTGCCGGCAAGGCTCGGGACTCCCTTCCGAAGCTCGCCGTCTCGGTCGATGTGCGCGGCGGTCACCTGCTCGAGGAGTTCACGGCTCTCGTCGGCGGACTGCGCGAGACGCACGAGGTCGACGTGCTCTTCCTCGATGCGACAGACGGCACCCTCGTCCGGCGGTTCGAGGCAGTACGGCGCCCGCACCCGCTGCAGGGCAACGGGACGATCCTCGACGGAATCGCTCGAGAGCGCAGCCGCCTGCAGGACATCCGCGAGGCGAGCGACATCGTCATCGATACCTCTGAGCTGAACGGCCACCAGCTCGTGACCCGCATCGTGAAGCGATTCGGCGAAGCCGACCAGAACAAGGTCGCCGTGACCGTCCAGAGCTTCGGCTTCAAGTACGGCATCCCGACAGACGCAGATCTTGTCGTCGACATGCGCTTCCTCCCGAACCCGTTCTGGGAGCCGGAACTGCGCGCGTTCAACGGTCGCGACAAGCGGGTCTCCGACTACGTCTTCGACCAAGAAGGTGCGGACGAGTTCCTGACCCACTACATTGAGATGCTTGACCCCGTCCTGCGGGGCTACGAGCGGGAGAACAAGCGGCACGTGACGCTCGCCGTCGGATGCACCGGCGGCAAGCACCGCTCGGTCGCCATGACCGAGCGCATCGCGAGCCTGCTCCGCGAACGCGATGACACGATCATCAGCGTCCGGCACCGCGACCTCGGTCGCGAGTGACGCTCGTTCCATCTCGCACTCGCGACGACGATTCGTCGCGCCCACTCACTCTGATCCCTGGAGGTACCCCGGTGACGCTCACCGCCGATGTCAAGCACGAGCTTCTGCGCACTCGCGCGGCCACAACCCAAGCTCGTGCTGCCGAGGTCGCGTCGCTCCTGCGCTTCGCGGGCGGTCTGCAATTGATCTCCGGACGCATCGCGGTCGAGGCTCAGCTCGATTCGGAGATGCTCGCGCGTCGTCTGGGCCGCGAGCTCCTCGAGCTCTACGGCGTCCGGGCGAAGATCTCCATCGTCGCCGGCTCTGGGGCCCGCCCGGGGGAGAGCTACCTCCTCCGCGTGCTCGAGAACGGCGAGACGCTCGCCCGCCAGACTGGCCTCATGGATGCGCGCCGGCGAACCGTCCGCGGTCTCCCGAACCGTCTGACGACGGGCAGCCAGGACGACCTCACCGCCGTCTGGCGTGGCGCGTTCCTCGCCGCTGGCTCACTGACCGACCCGGGCCGGTCCGCGTCGCTCGACATCATCACGCCGAACTCGGAGACCGCGATGGCCCTCGTGGGAGCGGCCGGACGCCTCGGGGTGTCCTCCAAGGCCCGCGAGGTCCGCGGCGTGCACCGTGTCGTCATCCGAGACGGCGACGCCATCAGCGCGATGCTCACCGTCATCGGTGCCCACGCGACCGTGGAGAGCTGGGAGAGCCTCCGCCAGCGTCGTGAGACCCGCGCCACCGCCAACCGTCTCGTCAACTTCGACGACGCGAACCTGCGTCGTTCCGCCCAGGCCGCTGTCACGGCCTGCACCCGCGTCGAGCGTGCGCTCGAGATCCTCGGAGAGGGTGCGCCCGACCACCTCAAGTACGCCGGGCAGCTTCGCCTCGCGCACCGGGAAGCCTCACTCGACGAGCTCGGCCGCTACGCGGACCCGCCCATGACGAAGGACGCGGTCGCGGGCCGCATCCGTCGCCTGCTGGCTCTCGCCGACAAGCAGGCCTCTGACCGTGGCATCCCGGGCACTGAGTCCAATCTGCCCGTCCTCGACGAGCTCTGATCCCCACGCCGAACAGCTCACCCCATTTGGTCACCTGGGCGCACGCCCATGGGACTAGGCTGACGATGTTGAACGGGCTCGCCGAGCAGACCGTTCCCCCGAACTCGGTGCGATGGTGCACCCGGCCCTCCAAGGCCACACAGTCCTGTCAAATCGGAGAAACAACAGGAAAAAGGAGCATCACGTGACGAAAATCGCCATCAACGGTTTCGGACGCATCGGACGCAGCTACGCACGCGCACTGCTGCAGGATGACAACAACCTCGAGCTCGTTGCAATCAACGACCTGACCGACAACAAGACGCTTGCACACCTCCTCAAGTACGACTCCACGGGTGGCAAGCTGAAGAACGACATCTCGTTCGACGAAGACGCCATCTACGTCGACGGCAAGAAGATCACGGCGACCGCAGAGCGCGACCCCGCGAACCTGCCGTGGGCCGAGCTCGGTGTCGAGATCGTCATCGAGAGCACGGGTCACTTCACGGACCCCGACAAGGCTCGTGCGCACATCAGCGCAGGCGCCAAGAAGGTCATCCTCTCGGCTCCGGCCTCCGGACCGGCACCGACCTTCGTCTTCGGCGTCAACCACACCGAGTACGACCCCGAGAATGACGACGTCATCTCGAACGCATCCTGCACCACGAACTGCCTCGCGCCGCTCGTGAAGGTCTTCAACGACAAGTTCGGCATCGAGTCGGGTCTCATGACCACGGTTCACGCCTACACGTCCGACCAGAACCTGCAGGACGGCCCCCACAAGGACCTCCGCCGTGCGCGCGCAGCAGCGCTCAGCATCATCCCCACCTCGACGGGTGCGGCGAAGGCCATCGGCCTCGTCATCCCCGAGCTGGCGGGCAAGCTCGACGGCTTCGCTCTGCGCGTCCCCACCGAGACCGGCTCGATCACCGACCTCACCGTCGTCTCCAAGACGCCTGTGACCGTCGAAGAGGTCAACGCCGCGTACAAGGAAGCTGCTGAAGGCGAGTTCAAGGGCCTTCTCATGTACAACGAGGAAGACATCGTGTCGCGCGACATCGTCGGGGAGAACCACTCCTCGATCTTCGACGCACCGCTCACGAAGGTCATCGGCAACCAGGTGAAGCTGTCGTCCTGGTACGACAACGAGTGGGGCTACACGGTCCGTCTCGTCGACCTGACCGAGTACGTCGCAAGCAAGCTCTAACCACTTCGGCAAAAGAGGAAGGAACGCCAACATGGCGCTTCGCACAATCGAGACCCTTGGCTCCCTCACGGGAAAGAAGGTCATCGTTCGCTGCGACCTGAACGTGCCGCTCAAGGAGGGCGTGATCACCGACGATGGTCGGATTCGCGCCTCCCTCGGTACGCTCCGCCTCCTCCTCGACCAGGGTGCGCAGGTCATCGTGATCTCGCACCTTGGTCGGCCCAAGGGGGCACCAGAACCGCAGTACTCGCTCGCGCCGGCAGCTGCCAGGCTCGGCGAGCTGCTCGAGATCGATGCCCCGCTTGCAGCCGACACCGTCGGCGAGGATGCAGAACGCCGTGTTGCCGGGCTCGAGAACGGCCAGCTCGTCGTCCTCGAGAATCTGCGTTTCAACCCGGGGGAGACGAGCAAGGACGACGCTGAGCGCCGCGCCTTCGCAGAGCAGCTCGCGAACTTCGCGGACGCATTCGTCTCCGATGGCTTCGGGGTCGTGCATCGCAAGCAGGCTTCCGTCTACGACCTCCCACAGATCGTGCCGAGTGCCGCGGGACTCCTCGTGGCGAACGAGCTCGAGGTCCTCGAGCGGCTCACCTCCGCGGTCGAGCGCCCCTACGCGGTCGTGCTCGGCGGCTCGAAGGTGTCCGACAAGCTCGGCGTCATCGAGCACCTCCTGCCGAGGGTCGACTCGATCCTGATCGGCGGGGGAATGCTCTTCACGTTCCTCGCCGCTCAGGGACACAAGGTCGGCGCCTCCCTGCTCGAGGTCGACCAGCTCGACACCGTCCGCCGGTATCTGGCGGACGCCCAGGAGCGTGGCGTCTCGATCGTGCTCCCGACGGACATCGTGGTCGCCGCCTCGTTCTCGGCGGATGCCGATCACGAGGTCGTCCCCGCCGATGGCATCGAGGGCAGCGCGTTCGGCGCAGACGGAATCGGGCTCGACATCGGCCCGGAGACGGCCAAGGCATTCGCCGCGGCCATCCGCGAGTCGAGCACCGTGTTCTGGAACGGCCCCATGGGCGTGTTCGAGTTCCCCGCATTCGCGGAAGGCACTCGCACCGTCGCTGAGGCACTCACCAAGGTCGACGGCCTCTCGGTCGTTGGCGGCGGTGACTCCGCGGCAGCCGTGCGCACGCTCGGCTTCGCTGATGACGAATTTGGCCACATCTCTACTGGTGGTGGTGCGAGCCTCGAGTTCCTCGAAGGCAAGCAGCTGCCCGGATTGCAGGTTCTCGGATGGTAACGACTCGCACCCCGCTCATGGCGGGCAACTGGAAGATGAACCTGGACCACCTCCAGGCCATCGCGTTCACGCAGAAGCTCGCCTGGGCGCTGAAGGACGCGAAGCACGACTTCGACGACGTCGAGGTCGCTGTCTTCCCGCCCTACACCGACCTCCGAAGCGTGCAGACGCTCGTGGACGCCGACAAGCTGTCGCTCAGCTACGGTGCCCAGGATGTCTCGGCGCACGACTCCGGTGCCTACACGGGGGAGATCTCGGGAGCTTTCCTGAGGGCTCTCGCGTGCAAGTACGTCATCATCGGTCACTCCGAGCGACGCACCCTGCACGCGGAGACCGATGAGGTCGTCGGCAGCAAGGTCAAGGCTGCGATCAAGCACGGTCTCGTGCCTGTCCTGTGCGTCGGCGAGACGTCCGAGGACCTCGAGAAGTTCGGCGCAAGCGCCGTTCCCGTGGCTCAGCTCAAGGCAGCGTTGGAGGGCATCGAGGGAACACCTGACCTCGTCGTCGCCTACGAGCCGGTCTGGGCGATCGGTTCCGGCCAGGCGGCAACGCCCGAGCAGGCGCAGACCGTCGCGAACGCTCTTCGCGTCGCTCTCGAAGAGCTCCTGGGCGAGTCCGTGGCGTCAGCCACGCGCATCCTCTACGGCGGCTCGGTCAAGTCCGACAACATCGCCGGCTTCATGCGCGAGCCCGACGTCGACGGCGCACTCATCGGCGGCGCGAGCCTCAAGGTCGACGAGTTCAGCGCCATCGCGCGGTTCCGTCAGCACGTCGGTTCCTAGTCGCAAACGCGAACCATCTATACTCGGACGTGGCCTGTTCACTCAGGCCACGTCCGAGTCCGTTCATCTGAGAGGGATTCCGTGGATATTCTCCTCGTCATCCTGCAGGTCGTGCTGGCCATCACCAGCGTCCTGCTGATCCTGTTCATTCTGTTGCACCGCGGACGAGGCGGCGGACTCTCCGACATGTTCGGTGGCGGCATGGGCTCCAATCTGGGCGCTTCCGGCGTCGCGGAGAAGAACCTGAACCGCATCACGGTGACCCTCGCGGTCATCTGGCTGCTCGCTATCGTCGCTATGGGCATCATCACCCGCATTCAAACGGTTGTGGTGAGCTAATGGCCCAGGGGGGATCTGCGATCAGGGGATCGCGTGTCGGTGCCGGTCCTATGGGGGAGACAGATCACGGGGTGCACGCTGCGCGCGTGTCGATCTCGTACTGGGACGCGCACGGCAACGAGACCGTCAGGCACTACTCCGCGGAGATCGCGGAGGACGACATCCCCGATCTCATCGACTGCCCGATCTCCGGCCTTCCGGCCGGACGTGACCGGGAGAACCCGCCGGCAGCCGTAAAGGTCGCGCCGTACAAGACACACCTGGCGTACGTCAAGGAACGACGCACGGCCGAGGAAGCGGAACGCCTCCTCGAGGAGGCGCTGTCGAAGCTGCGCGAGCGTCGCGGCAAGACGACTTCGAAGTCCTGAGCACCTCAGCTTCACACGGCTGAGCAACGAACAACGGCCCCGTCCGAGAGTCTTCTCTCGACCGGGGCCGTTGTTCGTGCGCCGAACTGGCGCCTAGCCGAGTGCCTCTGCGGCTGCGGCATCAAGCAGCAGCAGCGTCTCGAGGCGACCGGTCGCGGCCCCGAGTGGTGATTCCTTCGCGGTGACTCCCTCGGTGGCGGCGAGGCGAACGGCGTCTGCCTTCTCGGCACCGGTGACCACGGCCCAGACACGCGCGGATTCGCGGATGGCCGGGAGGGTGAGCGTCACCCGTTCGGGAGGCGGCTTCGGCGAGTCACGGATACTGTTGACAAGCGCCGAGGTCTCCTCGAGTCCCTCCGTTCCGGGGAAGAGCGACGCGGTGTGTCCGTCTCCGCCAGCACCGAGCAGCACGAGGTCGAGCGACGGGATGCCGCCGGGGACCCCGTCGGCCGGCGGGACGAGTGCACGCAGCTCAGCCTCGTAGGCTGCGGTGGCATCCTCGAGGGACTCTCCGCTGTCGCTCGCGAGCGTCGCGTGCAGGCGTGCCTGCTCGAAGCCGGCCGCGCCCTTCAGCGCCTCGGCGACCGCGACGACGTTCCGCTCGTCGTGGCCCGTCGGAACGAATCGCTCGTCGGCGAACCAGACGTGCACGCGCGACCAGTCGAGGCCCGCGCGCTCCACCGCGGCGACGAAAGCGGGGAGCACTTTCGTCGCGACGGAGCCGCCGCTCACGGCGATGTGGAGCTCCGCCGTCGTGGAACCCAGCAGCCGCGCGAAGCGCTGCGCCGTGTGCTCGGCAACCGCCGAGACGGAGGGCTCGACGTGCCTGCTTCGAGCGGCCTGTGTCATGCCTGCACTCCCTCGTTCTCCGCCGACTCGTCCGTCGTGGAAGCGGTCTCTGCGACCGCGAGCTCCCGGGCTTCCGTCTCGGCGGCCTCGGCGAGCACCTCGCCGAAGACGCGGTCGGGACCAAGCGAGCGGAGCTCCTCTGCGAGAACATCCGGGAGATCCCTCACGGGCATCGGGATCTTCTGCTCCGGCTGACCCGGCTGCGTGAGCACGACGGCGGAGTCGCTGACCCGCTCGAACGTGACCACGCCGCTCGGGCGGGTGAGCTTGATCGCACGGAGCTGAGCTCGGCCGAGCTCTCGCTCCGTCGCCTGGGCGAGCCGGACCGGGACCTGCAGCGCCAGCTGCAGCCAGGCCGCCATCAAGAGGGTTGACGTGTGCGAGGGACGCCCGATGACCTCGACTTCCTGGATGGGCTCGTACGGGGGCTGGTCGAGCACCGCGGCGATCTGCGCGCGCCAGCTGGTGAGCCTGGTCCACGCGAGGTCGCTGTCGCCGTCGCAGAAGCCCTCTGCGAGTTTCGTGACGGTCTCACCGCCGTTGCTGGCGCTGCCGGAGTCGACGATGCGCAGCTGGGCGATGCGACCGAGCGACGAGGCGCTCGGGGCGCCGAGCGCGGAGTCGGGCCACCAGGCGACCACCGGGGCGTCCGGCAGAAGCAGTGCCTGCACCAGGGTCTCGGGATCGTCCGCCGCCGGTCCGGAGACGTGCAGCACGATGACCTCACTCGCCCCGGCGTCTCCGCCGACTCGGATCTCCGCGTCCATGTTGGAGGTCTTCGCGGTGCGGTCGACGACGTGGATGACGATGACGCGCATGGGGTGCTCGCCTGAGGCGGAGTTGGCTGCGGCGATCGCGGCCTCGCCTCGCCGCTCGCCGGTCGAGATGACGAGCGTGAGCACGCGCCCGAGCGCGACTGCTCCGCCTTCTTCTCGCATCGACACGAGCCGCTTCGAGACGGCTGAGGTCGTGGTGTTGCCGAGTTCGATGATCACGGGCGCCTCCAGGTGCGGCCATCGCGGGCGAGGAGGGCTGTGGCCGAGGCCGGACCCCAGCTGCCGGGTTTGTAGAGTTCGGGTTGTCCCTGCGTCGCCCAGTACTCCTCGACGGGGTCGAGGATCTTCCAGGAGAGCTCGACCTCCTCGTGGCGCGGGAAGAGGGGCGGGTCGCCGAGCAGCACGTCGAGGATGAGTCGCTCGTAGGCTTCCGGGCTTGACTCGGTGAACGCGTGGCCGTACCCGAAGTCCATGGTCACATCGCGGACGTGCATGCCGGATCCTGGAATCTTCGAGCCGAAGCGGATGGTGACGCCTTCGTCCGGCTGCACGCGGATCACGAGGGCATTCGGCCCGAGCGACGTCCGCTGCGCCTCCTCGAACAGGTACAGCGGACCCTGCTTGAAGGTGACGGCGATCTCCGTCACGCGGCGGCCAAGGCGCTTGCCCGTCCGAAGGTAGAACGGCACCCCAGCCCAGCGGCGGGAGTCGAGTTCCACGCGAAGGGCGGCGTAGGTCTCCGTGGTCGACTGCGGGTTCATGCCGTCTTCCTCGAGGAAGCCACGCACGAACTCGCCACCCTGCCATCCGGAGCCGTACTGGCCTCGGGCGGAGGCGAGCGACAGGTCGCGGGGGAGCCGGACCGCTGCGAGCGCCTTCTCCTTCTCCTGGCGGAGGTCCTTGGCGTTGAAGGAGAGCGGCTCTTCCATCGCGGTGAGCGCGAGCAGCTGCAGGAGGTGGTTCTGGATGACGTCGCGTGCGGCGCCCACTCCGTCGTAGTATCCGGCGCGACCGGACACGCCGATGTCCTCCGCCATGGTGATCTGCACGTGATCGACCGTGTTGGCGTTCCAGAGCGGCTCGAACATCGAGTTCGCGAAGCGCAGCGCGAGGATGTTCTGCACCGTCTCCTTGCCGAGGTAGTGGTCGATGCGGAAGATGGCGTCGCTCGAGAAGACCGACTCGACGATGCTGTTCAGCTCGCGAGCCGACGCGAGATCGTGCCCGAACGGCTTCTCGATGATGACTCGGCGCCAGGAATCCTCTCGCTCATCCGCGAGTCCCGAGCGTCGCAGCTGGGTCGTGACTTCGGGGAAGGATCGCGGCGGGATCGACAGGTAGAAGGCGTGGTTGCCTCGCGTGCCCTGGTCCTCGTCGAGCTCGTCGAGCACTGACTTCAGCGAGTCGAAGGACTCATCGTTGTCGAACTCACCCGAGACGAAGCGCATGCCCTTCGCGAGCTGCGTCCAGACCTCCTCGTTGAACGGGGTCCTCGCGTGCTGCTCGACGTTCTCCTTGACGAACGCACGGAACTCGTCGTCCGACCAGGGCCGGCGCGCGAAGCCGACGAGTCCGAACGAGGGGGAGAGGAGTCCGCGGTTGGCCAGGTCGTAGACCGCTGGCAGGAGCTTCTTGCGGGACAGGTCGCCCGTTACTCCGAAGATGACGAGGCTCGACGGTCCTGCGATGCGGCGGAGTCGCCCGTCGTCGATGGACCTGAGGGGGTTGTTGTCAGCGCTGATGTCGACTGGCGTCACAGCGTCGCCTCCTTTTTTGTGTAGGCACGAGTGTTCTGTTCTCCGGGGAGACCCGGAGACGGGGCGGGGACGCGAGGGGTCTCGCATCCCCGCCC
The DNA here is from genome assembly GCF_002931375.1 of Pseudoclavibacter sp. RFBJ3. NCBI lineage: Bacteria > Bacillati > Actinomycetota > Actinomycetes > Micrococcales > Microbacteriaceae > Pseudoclavibacter > Pseudoclavibacter sp. RFBJ3. Next base: position 54,239 of record NZ_PSXZ01000006.1, read on the forward strand.
CGATGATCGATCAGCGCGAGATGGCTCCGAGGAGCGCGTCGAGCCCGTGTCCGCCTTGCCCGAGGTCGATCCGCAGGACTGGCTGCGAGTGCGACTCGAGCACGGAGGCGTCGCCGGCAGCCTGCGCGGAGATGAGCGTCCCGAAGGTGAAGGGGCGCTCTGGGATCTCCAGGTCGTGCGGCTCAGCCGAGGTGATCTGGAGGAACGCCCCGACCTTCGGGCCGCCCTTGTGGAACTGGCCGGTGGAGTGCAGGAAGCGAGGGCCCCAGCCGAAGGTCACGGGGCGGCCTGAACGCTGCGCGAGCTCGTCCCGGAGCGCCTCGAGTGCCCCGAAGCGGTTCCGGTCGACGTAGGCCTGAACCGACAGGTAGCCGTCCGACGGGATGAGCTCCACGAGGGCGTCGATGGCGCCGCTCAGCGTGCTCTGCCCCTCGACGACGGACTGGGTGCCGCGCACCTCGACGCCGTCGACCGCGAAGGCCGCCGGAGTCGGCTCCGGCGTCGCCTCGAGCAGACCGCGTGCTGCGACCTTGGCCGATTCGACATCGGGCTGGTCGTACGGGTTGATCCCGATGACGGCTCCCGCGACGGCGACTGCCGTCTCCCACAGGACGAACTGGCCGCCGAGGGTGCCGGAGACGGCGATGTCGTCGCCGCCAGCCGGGGTCGCCTCGGCGTCGTCGACGACCCGAACGAGCTGCAGGTCAGCGGGGCGCGCGGCGACTTCCGGCGCGCGGGAGGTGAGGACCACGGGGAGGATCCCGAGGTCGTCTTTCCCCGTCGACTCGGCGATGAGCTGCTCGACCCAGTCGCCGAAGCCGACGATGGACGTGCCGTCGTCGAGGACGCCGAGGAATCGCTTGGCGGCGATCGCCGCGCCGAGGACGAGCGCGGGGTTGCTCTCGTCGTCGACCGAGACGACGGTCGCCGCGACGCCTGCGTCGTCCAGGAGGCCGGCGATGTCGACGCCCGCGAGCCCGGAGGGGACCAGGCCGAACGCGGTGAGTGCCGAGAAGCGGCCACCGACGTGAGGGTCGGCCAGGAACACCCGGTAGCCGGCCTCACGTGAGGCGGCTTCCATGGGCGAGCCCGGGTCGGTCACGATCACGATGCGGCTGGCCGGGTCGATGCCCGCCGCCTCGAAGGCGTGGGCGAACGTCCGGCGCTGCGAGTCGGTCTCGACCGTCGAGCCGGACTTCGAGGAGACGATGATGGCCGTCTTCTCGAGGCTCTCCTCGACGGCGGCCCGGACCTGAGCCGGGTCGGTCGAATCGAGGACCACGAGCTCGACGCCGGCGGTGCGCGTGATGATCTCCGGAGCGAGCGACGATCCGCCCATTCCGCAGAGCACGAACCGCGTCACGCCGGCATCCGCGAACTCGGCCTTGAGAGCCAGGATGCCCTCAACGAGGTCGCGGGAGACCTCGTGCGCGCGAGTCCAGCCGAGTCGAATCGCGGATTCGGCCTCAGCAGCGGCTCCCCACAGGGTCGCGTCCTGCGCGAACAGGCGGGAGGCGAAGCGATCGCCGACGAGGGCGCCGACCTTCTCGGCGGCGGCAGCGGAGGCCGCGCCCGAGGTGCTGACCTTGATGCCCACGGCCCGGACCTACGCCTTCGCCGCTGCAGCCTGGAGCTGCGAGTCGACGGTTGCCTTGAGCTCCTGCCAGGAGACGATGAACTTGTCGACGCCCTCGGTCTCGAGCTGCTCGGTCACCTCGACGTAGCTCACGCCGATCGACTCGAGCGCGTCCAGCGTCGTGTTCGCGGCGTGCGCGGTGCCGGCGACGGTGTCACCGGTGATGACGCCGTGGTCGGCGACAGCCTCGAGGGTCTTCTCCGGCATGGTGTTGACGGTGTCGGCCGCGACGAGCTCCGTGACGTAGAGGGTGTCGGGCAGCGCGGGGTCCTTGACACCGGTGGAGGCCCAGAGCGGGCGCTGCTTGTGCGCACCTTCCTCGAGCAGGAGCTTCGCGCGCTCGCTCGAGAATTCCTCCTCGAAGGCCGCGTAGGCGAGGCGTGCGTTCGCGAGAGCCGCGAGGCTCTTGAGCGCGATCGCGTCGTCGGTGCCGATCGCGACGAGACGCTTGTCGATCTCCGCGTCGACACGCGACACGAAGAAGGAGGCGACGGAGCGGATCGTCGACAGGTCGTGTCCACGCTCACGCGCCTGCTCGAGCCCGGAGAGGTACGCGTTGACGACCTCCCGGTACCGGCTCAGGCTGAAGATGAGGGTGACGTTGACGCTGATGCCCGAGGCGATGACCTCGGTGATCGCGGGCAGGCCCTCGACGGTGGCCGGGATCTTGATCATGGCGTTCTTGCGGTCGACCGTGGCCCAGAGTCGCTTGGCCTCGTCGATGGTCGCGTCGGTGTCGCGAGCGAGCTCGGGGGAGACCTCGATCGAGACGCGCCCGTCGAGTCCGTTGCTCGCCTCGTAGATCGGCAGGAAGAGGTCGCAGGCCGAGCGCACATCGTCGGTCGTGATGTCGAAGATCGCCTCGTCGACGCTGGCACCGCGGGCCTGGAGCTCGGCGACCTGCGCGTCGTATGCCTCGCCCTTGCTGAGCGCGCCGGCGAAGATCGTCGGGTTCGTGGTCACGCCGACGATGCCCCGCTCGGCGATGAGACGCTCGAGGGCGCCCGACTCGAGGCTGGAGCGGGAGAGGTCGTCGAGCCAGATGCTGACGCCGGCCTCGGCGAGTGCTGCTGTTGGTGTTGAAGTCATTGCTGGTGTTCCTTCGCGTTGCTGGTGAAGAAGTGCTGGGTGCCGCTGCATGGGCGAACGGTGTGCCGCCCGTGGACGGCTAGCGCGCGAGCGAGTCGAGCGCCGCGTCGACGACGGCGTCCGCCGTGATGCCGTAGGCCTTGTAGAGCTCGGGCTGGTCAGCGGATGCGCCGAACGTCTCGATGGAGACGCTGCGGCCCTTGGGGCCGACGAACTGGAGCCAGGGGAGTGCGAGGCCTGCTTCGATGCTCACGCGAGCCTCGACGGCCGACGGCAGCACGTGCTCCCGGTAGGCGTCGTCCTGCTCGGCGAACCACTCGAAGCTCGGGACGGACACGACTCGCGTCGGGTGTCCCTGAGCCTGCAGGGTCTCGCGTGCCTCGAGTGCGTACTGCACCTCGGAACCGGTGGCGAGCACGATGACCTCAGGCGCTCCGCCGGCAGCCTCCGCGAGCACGTAGGCGCCGCGCTTCGTGCTAGCAGCCGAGCCGAACTCCTGCTCGTTGGCGTCGCCGGAACCGCGTGCGATGACGGGGAGGTCCTGACGCGAGAGGATGAGGCCGGTCGGGCCGCCTCGACGGCTCACGACCTCGAGCCAGGCGGCAGCCGTCTCCGGGCCGTCGGCTGGTCGAACGACCGCGAGGTTCGGGATCGCGCGGAGCGCGGTCAGCGACTCCACAGGCTGGTGCGTCGGCCCGTCGCCGCCGAGGGCGATCGAGTCGTGCGTCCAGACGAAGATCGACGGGATGTTCATGAGCGCGGCGAGACGCACCGAGGGGCGCATGTAGTCGCTGAACATGAGGAAGGTGCCGCCGAAGGCGCGCGTCTTGCCGTGCAGGGTGATCCCGTTGAGGATCGCGCCCATGGCGTGCTCGCGGATGCCGAAGTGCAGCACGCGGCCGTACGGGTTGCCCGTCCAGCTGGACGTCGAGAACTTCTCGGGGATGAACGACGCGGCCTTGCTGATGGTCGTGTTGTTCGAGCCGGCGAGGTCGGCAGAGCCACCCCACAGCTCCGGCAGGTGTGCCGCAAGCGCGTTGATCGCCTCACCGGAGGCCTTGCGGGTCGAGACCTTGGCGACGCCCGCGAAGTCGGGGAGCGCATCCGCGATGCCCTCTGGCAGCTCATCGGCCTCGAGGCGCTCGAGGAGCTGCGCGCGCTCCGGGTTGGCGCTCTTCCAAGCGTCGAAGCTCTGCTGCCACTCCGCGCGAACGGGCGCGACGCGGTCGGCGAGACCGCGGGTGTAGGCCAGCACGTCGTCGGCGACCTCGAAGCTCTGCTTCGGGTCGAACCCGACGAGGCTCTTGACGGCCTCGAGCTCGGTCTCCCCGAGCGCGGAGCCGTGGATGCCGCCCGTGTTCTGCTTGGTCGGGCTCGGCCAGCCGATGATGGTCCGGAGCACGATGATCGAGGGGCGGCCCGTCTCGGCCTGCGCCGCGAGCGTCGCGTCGTGGAGAGCCGCGAGGTCCTCGTGGTACTGCTCTCCAGCGGTCCAGTCGACCGTCTGCACGTGCCAGCCGTAGGCCTCGTAGCGCTTCGCGACGTCCTCGGTGAAGGCGATGTCGGTGTCGTCCTCGATGGAGATCTGGTTCGCATCGTAGAACACGATGAGGTTGCCGAGCTCCTGGTGTCCGGCAAGCGAGGATGCCTCGCTCGTGACACCTTCCTGGAGGTCGCCGTCGCTCGCGATGACGTAGACGCGGTGATCGAACGGGCTCTCCCCGACCGCGGTCTCTGGGTCGAACAGGCCGCGCTCGAAGCGCTGCGCGTAGGCGAACCCGACGGCGGACGCGAGTCCCTGGCCGAGCGGGCCGGTCGTCATCTCGACGTGGTCGGTGTGCCCGAACTCGGGGTGCCCAGGCGTCTTCGAGCCGAACTGGCGAAGCTGCTTGAGGTCATCGAGCTCGAGGCCGAAGCCGCCCAGGTACAGCTGGCAGTACTGCGTCAGCGAGGAATGCCCTGCGGACAGGATGAAGCGGTCTCGACCGATCCAGTGCGGGTCCTTCGGATCGACCCGCATCACGTGCTGGTAGAGCAGCGTCGCGAGGGGAGCAAGGCTCATCGCCGTGCCGGGGTGTCCACCCTTCGCCTTCTCAACTGCGTCTGCCGCCAAGATCCTTGCTGTGTCGACTGCACGTCGATCGAGCTCGGACCACTCAAAATTCGTCACACTGCGTCCCGTCGTCGTTGGGAAAGGGCCGCCTCACAGCTTATCGCCACGACGGGTCCGCGCGGGGGGAACGTCGTTCAGTTCCCGGTCATGTTTCTCCGTGCGACGAGCCTCACAGCGCTTTCAGCCGGGTGTGAGGCTGGCCGCACCCAGGAAACGGGACGGCTTCTGGGCAAGAGCAGATAGAATTGCCAGCAGATTTCGAGCGAAGAGGAATTGGTGGCTTTGTCTGTCGATGAACTAGTGGCCGTGGCACCCCCGGAGCGGAAGCCTTTCGGGCGCAAGGTACGGGCCTACGTGGCGCTGACGAAACCTCGAATCATCGAGCTGCTCCTCATCACGACGGTCCCGACGATGTTCCTCGCCCACGGTGGCGTCCCGAACCTGTGGCTCGTCCTCGGCGTGGTCCTCGGCGGAGCGATGTCCGCGGGCAGCGCGAGCGCCTTCAACTGCTACATCGACCGCGATATCGACCGCCTGATGAAGCGCACCGCCAAGCGTCCGCTCGTCACGGGCGAGCTCTCAGACCGAGAGGCTCTCGTCTTCTCGTTCGCCCTCGGCATCCTGTCGATCGTCGTGCTCTGGCTCGTCGCGAACCCGCTGACGGCAGCGCTCTCGCTCGGCGCGATCCTGCTCTACGTCGTCTTCTACACGATCGTGCTCAAGCGCCGCACGGAGCAGAACATCATCTGGGGTGGCGTGGCTGGCTGCATGCCCGTCCTCATCGGCTGGGCCGGCGTCACCAACTCGCTCAGCTGGGCGCCGTTCGTGCTCTTCGCGATCATCTTCCTGTGGACTCCAGCCCACTACTGGCCACTCTCGGTGAAGTACCGAGACGACTACGCCAAGGCGAGCGTGCCGATGCTGTCCGTCACGGAGGGCGAGCTCTCGGTCTCGCTGCAGACCGTCCTCTACGCGTGGGCGACGGTCATCTGCTCGCTCCTGCTCGTGCCGGTCGCGGGGATGGGCTGGCTCTACACCTCGGTCGCGCTGCTGTCGGGCGGCTGGTTCCTCTACGAGGCTCACGTGCTCTACTACCGCACGATCACCGGCAAGGGCGGCAAGCCCATGAAGGTCTTCCACCTCTCGATCACGTACCTGACGCTCGTCTTCGTCGCGGTCGGCATCGACCCGCTGATCTCCTAGATCACGGTTGGCCGCGAGGTCAACACCCAGCCCGAGGTCAACACTCAGATCGCTCGCGACCGCGTGCGATCGCGCAGGAAGCGACCACGGCGAGCAGGCCGGGTTCTCGCGGTGGTCGCAACACCGTGGTGCATCAGATCGATTCCAGCAGGCGCCCGGCTTGGAGTCTCCCCACCGCCGGTGGGAACTGGTCGCCCTCGCTCCTCGTCCAACGAGCCTCGCCCTCGCCCCACCCCTCTCGGAACACCCACGCCTCCCCGCCCTACCGCCCTTCATCCACTCGCCCAAAGCGGAGTTGTGGTCGTGAAGACTCGCTCCCAGCAACCACAACTCAGCTCTCGACCGACTGCTGGGGCGCGGGCCCGGGCGCGGGCGCGGGCGCGAGGTGCGGGCCCGGGCGCAAGGTTGTGGCCAGGTGTTGTTGCCACTTGCCCCGACCGCGTTTCGCCACAACTCTGCGCGCACTCGCCGGGTTTGGAGGCGCGCCCGCGAGGTGCACGGCACGGCGCGGCGGGCAGCTTGCGGGCGGCAGGGACATGCAGCGGCCCCGGCGAGCAGTGCTCGCCGGGGCCGCTGCATCAGCCGATCCCGATCAGACGCGCGCTGGACGTCCTTCGCGACGGATCGTGGCGACGGCGGTCGTGGCGACGGCGATGGTCGTGACCGAGAGCACCATATGGACGATGACGAGCGTGATGGGAAGTCCGGTGCGCGCCTGCCAGATGCCGACGGCCGCTTGCGCGACGATGAGGCACAGCAGGCCGATCGAGACTCGCCGCGTCGCCGCGAAGCCCCGAACCGAGGCGACCACGACGAAGATGAGCGAGCAGGCGAGCAGGATGTAGGCCGGCCAGGAGTGCACGTGCTGCATGATGACCGGATCGAGGCCGTTCCGCGAGGCGGCCGAGTCTCCGGCGTGGGGCCCAGAGCCAGTCGTGAGTGCGCCGACGAAGACCGTCACCCACACCCAAACGTTGACGACGACGCTGATCGTGAGCACGAGGCCGGCCCGGCTGACATCGAGCCGGGTCCCCACCTCGGGGACGGGCTCGCCGCTTCGCACGCGGAACAGCAGCACCGCTGCGATGGCGCAGATGAGGCCGGAGATGAGGAAGTGGAGGCCGACGATGTCGGGGTTGAGCCCCGTGAGCACCGTGATGCCGCCCACGATCGCCTGCAGGATGATGAGGAGACCGATCGAGAACGCGGGGACGGCGAGGCGCATGCCGCGGGGGCGCACGCGCAGCACGGCGAGGAACAGCAGCAGGGCGATGATGCAGAGGATGCCCGTCAGCAGGCGGTTGCCGAACTCGATGACGCCGTGGATGCCCATCTCGGGCGTGTTGATGAGCGACCCCTCCGTGCAGTACGGCCAGGTCGGGCAGCCGAGGCCGGAGCCGGTGAGTCGCACGAGTCCGCCCGTGCCGACGATGGCGATGTTCGCGACCAGGCTCGCCCACGCCAGGAAGCGCGTGTACCGGGTGATGCTGGTCGGCAGCAATCGCGCGCGGAGGTCATCCGCTCGTGAGGGACGGACGGGAGCGACTTGCGCGGTCACGAGTTCCTTTCAGACGCCTGGCATGTCTGGCGTAGGATAGAAGTTGTTGTCTTCGCTCGGGACGTGCGCCCGAATCGCGGCGCAGGGAACAATGGAGGCCCCTCGCGGGTTCCATTCTACGAGAGGTAGACGCACGCCGTCTGCCCGAGCGACCGCGGGCCCACCGGCCGAAGACCCCACACGCGAGACGATCGACGGCGACAGGCCCCAGAAGCAGCCGCGTGTGGAGAACGACTTCAGAGATGAGAGAGACGAGGCAGACATGTCAGATGTCCTGATCGATCGCCCAGAACTCGAGGGCCTCGGCCGCTATGAGTTCGGCTGGTCCGACTCCGATGTTGCGGGATCGTCCGCGAAGCGAGGCATCAGCGATGCCGTCGTCGCCGACATCTCGCAGCTGAAAGACGAACCCGAGTGGATGCTGAAGACGCGTCTCAAGGGCTACAAGATGTTCGAGCGCAAGCCGATGCCGAACTGGGGAGCTGACCTCTCCGGCATCGACTTCGACAACATCAAGTACTTCGTGCGCTCGACGGAGAAGCAGGCGCAGACCTGGGAAGACCTCCCGGACGACATCAAGAACACGTACGAGAAGCTCGGCATCCCCGACGCAGAGCGCCAGCGCCTCGTCGCGGGCGTCGCCGCGCAGTATGAGTCCGAGGTCGTGTACCACCAGATCAACGAGGAGCTCGAGAAGCAGGGTGTCATCTTCATGGACACCGACACGGCGCTTCGCGAGCACCCGGAGTTCTTCGAGGAGTACTTCGGCACCGTCATCCCCTCTGGCGACAACAAGTTCGCCGCGCTCAACACCGCCGTGTGGTCGGGTGGCTCCTTCGTGTACGTCCCCAAGGGCGTCCACGTCGAGATCCCGCTGCAGGCCTACTTCCGCATCAACACGGAGAACATGGGCCAGTTCGAGCGGACGCTCATCATCGCCGACGAGGGCAGCTACGTGCACTACATCGAGGGCTGCACGGCTCCCATCTACAAGTCCGACTCGCTGCACTCCGCGGTCGTCGAGATCATCGTCAAGAAGAACGCGCGAGTTCGCTACACGACCATCCAGAACTGGTCGAACAACGTCTACAACCTCGTCACGAAGCGCGCGATCGCCGAAGAGGGCGCCACCATGGAGTGGGTCGACGGCAACATCGGGTCCAAGGTCACGATGAAGTACCCGTCGATCTACCTCGTCGGAGAGCACGCCAAGGGCGAGACCATGTCCGTCGCGTTCGCAGGTCCCGGCCAGCACCAGGATGCCGGCGCGAAGATGATCCACATGGCGCCGTACACGCAGTCGTCGATCACGTCGAAGTCCATCGCGAGGGGCGGCGGTCGAGCCGGTTACCGCGGCGAAGTGCGCATCGACGCGAAGGCGCACCATTCCTCGAACAGCGTCGTCTGCGACGCGCTGCTCGTCGACACGCAGTCGCGCTCCGACACGTACCCCGCGATCGACATCCGCGTCGACGACGTGCAGCTCGGACATGAGGCCACGGTCACGAAGGTGTCCGAGGAGCAGCTGTTCTACCTCATGAGCCGCGGGCTCCCCGAGACCGAGGCGATGGCCATGATCGTGCGCGGCTTCATCGAGCCCATCGCGCGCGAGCTGCCGATGGAGTACGCGCTGGAACTCAACAAGCTCATCGAGATGAGCATGGAAGGATCGGTCGGCTAGATGACGACGCAGGTGACGAGCGAGCAGGTCAACCCGCTCGGTCTCAACAAGCACAGCCACGGGCCTGGGTCCGAGGTGCCGGTGCAGACGAGGTCGGAGCGGTTCACCTCCTTCGACTTCGCCGACTTCGCGCCGCTGAGCGGTCGCGAGATCGAGTGGAAGTACACCCCCGTCGCGAAGCTCGATGGTCTCATCAGCGGCGAGCTCACGGGCTCCCGTCCCGAGCTCGAGTTCTCGGAGACCGAGGGTGTCGCAGTCAGCTGGATCCCTCGCTCGGATGCGCGGATCGGATCCGCGGGCAAGCCAGAGGACCGCGCCTCGGCGAACGCCTGGTCGAACTTCGAGGAGGCGCTGCTCGTCGAGGTCTCCGGTGAAGACGACAAGCAGTTCGTTCTGGACCGCAAGGGCTTCGGCAGTGCTGCTACCGCCGCCCACGTCGTGGTCGACATCAAGCCGCACGCCAGGGGCCTCATCATCCTGCGCCACACCGGCGCGGCGACGGTCGCGGAGAACGTGGAGATCCTCGTCGGCGACGGGGCGAACGTCACGGTCGTCTCCATGCAGGAGTGGGAGGACTCGGCGCAGCACCTCTCGTCGCACTTCCTGTCTGTCGGGCGCGACGCCTTCATCAAGCACATCGTGGTCTCGCTCGGCGGCGGCATCGTCCGCCTCAACCCGACGCTGCAGCTCAACGCGCAGGGCGCTGACGGCGAACTGTACGGCCTCTACTACTCGGACGCGGGCCAGCATCTCGAGCACCAGGTGTTCGTCGACCACAACGCGCCGCACACGCGCAGCCGCGTCAACTACAAGGGCGCACTGCAGGGCGAAGGCGCGCGTGCCGTGTGGATCGGCGACGTCCTCATCCGCCGGAACGCACCGGGCACCGACTCCTACGAGCAGAACCGCAACCTCGTCCTCTCCGAGGGCACACGCGCCGACTCGGTCCCGAACCTCGAGATCGAGACAGGCGACATCGAGGGCGCCGGCCACGCTTCGGCTACCGGACGCTTCGACGACGAGCAGCTCTTCTACCTGATGAGCCGAGGCGTCTCCGAAGCCATGAGCCGCCGCCTCGTGGTCCACGGCTTCCTCAACGAGATCGTCCAGCAGATCGGCAACGAGGAGATCGCCACCCACCTGCGGGATGCGCTCGAACGCGAGCTCAACGAGGGCGCAAGCCCCCTGCTCGTCGCCGAGCGATGACCTCGGTGCGTCTCTGCGCGGCAGATGACGTGAAGGTCGAGTCGCCGCAGCGCTTCGAGATCGAGGGCCAGGCCATCTGCCTGGTCCGAGACTCGGCCGGTGAGCTCTTCGCTCTCGGCGACCGGTGCTCGCACGGAGACATCTCGCTCGCCGAGGGCTTCGTGGAGGACGACTCGATCGAGTGCTGGGCGCACGGCTCCCAGTTCTCGCTCAAGACCGGCTGGCCACGCACCCTCCCCGCCTACGAACCAGTGCCCGTGTACCGCATCCAGGTGCAAGCGGGCGACATCTACATCGACCCCACTCCAATCTTCGAGGAGAAGAGCTAGCACATGTCCACGCTGCAGATATCCGACCTCCACGTCACGGTCGAGACCGACCAGGGCACCAAGGAAATCCTCCGCGGTGTCGACCTGACGATCAACAAGGGCGAGATCCACGCCATCATGGGGCCGAACGGCTCTGGCAAGTCGACCCTCGCCTACACGATCGCGGGCCACCCCAAGTACGAGGTGACCAGTGGCTCGATCACGCTCGACGGCGAGGACGTCCTCGAGATGTCCGTCGACGAGCGTGCCAAGGCTGGCCTCTTCCTCGCGATGCAGTACCCGGTGGAGATCCCCGGCGTGACGGTCGCGAACTTCCTGCGTACCGCCAAGACCGCGGTCGCCGGCGAGGCTCCGCCCCTGCGCCCGTGGCTCAAGGAGGTCAAGGCCTCCATGGCGGCGCTCCGCATGGACCCCGTGTTCTCCGAGCGCAACGTCAACGAGGGCTTCTCCGGTGGAGAGAAGAAGCGCAACGAGATCCTCCAGCTCGAGCTCCTCAAGCCCAAGTTCGCCGTGCTCGACGAGACCGACTCTGGCCTCGACGTGGACGCGCTCCGCATCGTGTCGGAGGGTGTCAACCGCGTCAAGGAGAACACCGGCCTCGGTGTGCTGCTCATCACGCACTACACGCGCATCCTGCGCTACATCAAGCCTGACTTCGTGCACGTCTTCGTCGCGGGCAAGGTCGCAGACCAGGGTGGACCCGAGCTCGCCGATCGCCTGGAGAACGAGGGTTACGACCGCTACCTCGCCCAGCAGGTCGAGGCGTAGGATCTCGCCATGGCACTGACGACACTCGAAGCGACACGCTACGACGAGATCGAGGAAGCGCTCAAGGAGGTCGTTGACCCGGAGCTCGGCGTCAACATCGTCGACCTCGGGCTCATCTACGACCTCAACTGGGACGACGACTCCGACGCGCTCGTGATCTCGATGACGCTCACCTCGGCGGGCTGCCCGCTGACCGACGTCATCGAGTCCGAGACCGCCGAGGCACTCGAGGGTGCTGTCGAGCGCTTCGTCATCAACTGGGTCTGGATGCCGCCGTGGGGTCCTGAGAAGATCACGGACGACGGCCGCGACATGATGCGCGCGCTCGGGTTCAACATCTGAGCTCGGTCCCGCAGTGAAGAGCCCCGCCCCGGCGGGGCTCTTTCGCGCCTCGTCTAGACTGGGCAGGTTGTCGGCTATGGGGCCAGGCTCGGTTCATGCCGCGACCTGGCCCCGCACCGTTTCCCGACAGACCACACGACTTACCCCGAACGCCCGCACTTCACCGAATGGAATCACTTCTTGCTCGCCGTACATGACCTCGAAATCACCATGGGTGCCCGCACCCTCATGTCGGGAGTCGACTTTCGTGTTGCCGCTGGCGACAAGATCGGCCTCGTCGGCCGCAACGGCGCGGGCAAGACGACGCTGACGAAGATCCTTGCCGGCGACACGCTCCCGACGGCCGGTCGGATCGAGCGTCGCGGCGAGATCGGCTACCTGCCGCAGGACCCGCGGAGCGGCGACCCCACGCAGACTGCCCGCACCCGCATCCTGGACGCCCGCGGGCTCGGCGAGCTGCGTCTCGGCATCGACGAGGCGACCATGGCGATGGCCGAGGGCACCCCTGCTGAGCAGGAGTCCGCGATGAAGAAGTACTCGCGCCTCGATGACCGCTTCCTGGCGCTCGGCGGCTATGCCGCAGAAGCCGAGGCGGCGGCCATCGCCAGCAACCTCAAGCTGCCTGACCGGATCCTCGACCAGGAGCTGCAGACGCTCTCCGGAGGACAGCGCCGACGCATCGAGCTCGCCCGCATCCTCTTCTCGGGTGCCGAGACCATGCTGCTCGACGAGCCCACGAACCACCTCGACATCGACTCCGTCATCTGGCTGCGCGAGTTCCTCAAGGGGTACGCGGGCGGACTCATCGTCATCTCCCACGACGTGGAGCTCGTGGGGGACACCGTCAACCGGGTCTTCTACCTCGACGCGAACCGCCAGGTCATCGACGTCTACAATATGGGCTGGAAGCACTACCTCCGCCAGCGCGAGGCAGACCAGGAGCGCCGCAAGAAGGAGCGCGCGAACATCGAGAAGAAGGCCTCCGTCCTGCAGCAGCAGGCGGCGAAGTTCGGCGCCAAGGCGACGAAGGCCACAGCGGCGCATCAGATGGCCAGGCGCGCCGAGAAGATGCTCTCGGGTCTCGAGGAGGTCCGAGTCGCGGATCGCGTCGCGAAGCTGCGCTTCCCGACGCCCGCGGCGTGCGGAAAGACGCCGCTCCGCGCATCCAACCTCTCGAAGTCGTACGGCTCGCTCGAGATCTTCACCGCCGTCGACCTGGCTATCGACCGCGGGTCCCGTGTTGTCATCCTCGGCCTCAACGGTGCAGGCAAGACGACGCTGCTGCGGATGCTCGCCGGCGTCGACGAGCCCGACACCGGCGCGCTCGAGCCCGGGCACGGCCTCAAGATCGGCTACTACGCGCAGGAGCACGAGACCCTCGACGTCGCGCGCAGCGTGCTGCAGAACATGGTGAGCGTGTCCAGCCATCTCACCGAGACCGAGGCACGCAAGGTGCTCGGCTCGTTCCTGTTCTCGGGTGACGACGTGCACAAGCCAGCCGGTGTGCTCTCCGGCGGCGAGAAGACCCGCCTCGCGCTGGCGATGCTGGTCGTGTCGAGCGCCAACGTGCTGCTGCTCGACGAGCCCACGAACAACCTCGACCCGCTCAGCCGCGAGCAGATCCTCGACGCGCTCGCACACTACGAAGGCTCTGTCGTGCTGGTCAGTCACGACGAGGGGGCCGTCGAGGCGCTCAACCCCGAGCGCGTGCTCATCATGCCGGACGGCGTGGAGGACCACTGGACGCCCGATTACTTCGACCTCATCACGATGAACTAGGCAGGGCGTCCCAGCAGCAGGGTCGCTCGCTGCAAGGAAGAGCGCATGCTCCCAGCCGGGGGCATGCGCTCTTCGTGTTTGCGGGTGCTTCGGCGATCAGCCGCCGGCGCGATCGAGGATCTCGTCCTCGATCTCGGCGTCGGTCTTGCGGCGTCGTCCAGCGCGCTCTCGCTCGCGCGAGATGGCCTCGCGCACCTTCGGGTCGTCCGGGTTGCGGTCGCGGTACTCGGCCCGCAGGCCGAAGATGAGGCCGAGGAGCGCGATGATGGCGAAGATGATCCACTGGAACGCGTACGAGAGGTGGTTGCCCTCGCTCAGCGCGGGCTTCGTCGTGAGCGCGCCCGTCTCAGCGTTGGGCCGCTCCGCCGAGAGGAGTCCGTACGCACCCGTGTAGACGCGGTCGGTGCCGAGCTCGTCGGCGAACTGCGGCAGGTGGATGGTTGCGATCTGTCCCGCGGGCGCCGTTCGTCCGGGGATCTCGGGTTCGCCGGGCTTGAGGCGAGCGACGATCGTCGCCTCGCCTTCGGGGGCAGCCGGGATGTGGTCGGGGGAGTCCTGCGCGTCACCCGTCGGAATCCAGCCGCGGTTGACGATGAACACCCGCCCGTCGTCGGTCTCGAATGGCGTGAGGATCTCGAATCCCGGCAACCCGTTGTGGGGCCGCGACCTGGCGAGCAGCTGCTCGTCGGTGAGGTACCGCCCCTGCAGGAGCACGGGAGTCCACTCCTGGTCGATCGAGAAGTCGTCGAGCGCCGGGAGCTCGCTCTCGAGGGGAACCGGCTCCCGGTCGAAGTTGCCGGTGATCCGCGCGTTCTCAGAGACCCGCTCGTCGCGCCGCTCGAACTGCCAGTGGCTCAGGAAGCCGCACGCGATCGCGAAGACGATCAGCAGGCCGAGGTAGCCGAGCCAGCGCTTCGAGAAGGCGAAGCGCCAGCGACGCTCGCCGCTCACGCGCGCCCGTCCACATCGTCGTCGAGCTGCCCGGCCGAGATGGCCGTGGCCGTCACCGGGAAGTCACGCTGGCGGAGGAAGTCTGCGAGGTAGCCGGCGTGCTCGTCGCAGGCGAGCCAGATCTTGCGACGCGCCTCGTCGTGGATGCGCGGATTCCGCCACACGATCCGGATCGTCGCGTCGGAGCTGCACCCGGCCCGCGAGCATCGTGGCTCGGCTTCCGCGGCATCGAGCCCGCCGTTCTGGAGCGCGCCGAGCAGGTCGAATCCCTCACGCATCCGGCTTGCCTCGTCGCTGCAGGAAGCTCGGCCGTTCCACCTTCCGCGTGCGCCGCTGCGTGGCAGCGTTCGCGATGACGACAGCGAAGTAGGGGAGGAAGATCGCTCCGGCCGCGAAGACGAACATCCACGGTCCGCGCACCCAGATGAGCGCGACGAAGCAGGCCACCCTGATGAGCATCATGATGGTGTACTTCCTCATGCGGGCAGCGCGCTCGTCGTACTCGCTGTCCCCCATGGAGGTGACGTTCGTGGTGTGTGATCGCACGGTGGCAGGTGCTCCTCTCGGCGATCTGCTCAGCTTACTCCTCGCCCCTAGACTGGAGCGAACCGTCTCAAGGGAGCAGCATGACCCAAAGAACCGTCCTCGTCACGGGAGGAAACCGCGGCATCGGCTACGCCATCGCCGCACACTTCGTCAGCCTGGGCCACCGCGTCGCGGTGACCTCGCGCTCGGGGGAGGGCGGCCCTGAGGGCGCTCTCACCGTTCGGGCGGACGTCACCGACGCTGCGAGCGTCGACGCGGCCTTCACAGCCGTGGAGGAGCAGCTCGGGGCCGTCGAGGTGCTCATCGCGAACGCCGGCATCACGAAGGACAACCTCCTGCTCCGCATGTCGGAGGACGACTTCCAGCAGGTCATCGACACGAACCTGACCGGCGTCTTCCGCGTCCTCAAGCGCTCCTCGAAGGGGATGCTCAAGGCTCGCTTCGGCCGGGTCGTCTTCATCTCGAGCGTCGTCGGGCTCTTCGGCTCGCCCGGCCAGATCAACTACTCGTCCGCGAAGGCCGGCCTCATCGGCATGGCCCGCTCCCTCACCCGCGAGCTCGGCTCGCGGGGCATCACCGCGAACGTCATCGCCCCGGGATTCATCGAGACCGAGATGACGGCGGTGCTTCCCGAGGAGACCAAGAAGGAATACCTGTCTCAGATCCCGGCGGCCCGCTACGGAAGCGTCGACGAGATCGCCAAGACCGCCGCCTGGCTCGCCAGCGATGACGCCGGGTACATCTCAGGCGCCGTCATCCCGGTCGATGGCGGCCTCGGCATGGGGCACTAGCGGCACGCCGTCGGCCCGACGCACAGAGATCAACGAGCAGAGCGGGCCGAGCGGATATGCATCCGCTCGGCCCGCTCTGCTCGTGAGTCTCTGCACTCGGTAGTCGCCCTGTTCGGTCGTCAGCCCTCGAGGCCAAGGGCTGCGAGCACCTGCCGCATGTCGCGATCGGGGAGGCTGACGTGCGCCTGTTCCCGGACAACCGGCTTCGCGTCGAACGCGATCGAGAGACCAGCAGCCGACATCATGCCGAGATCGTTGGCGCCGTCGCCGATCGCGACCGTGCGGGACGGGTCAATGCCGAGCTCGTGAGCCCACTCGAGCAGCGTCTCGCGCTTCGCCTCGCTCCCGATGATGGGCCCGGACACCTTGCCCGTGAGCTTGCCGTCGACGACCTCGAAGCGGTTCGCGCGCCAGCGGTCGAGGCCGAGCCGCTCTGCGAGCTCGTCGAGGATCTCGTGGAAGCCTCCCGACACGGCCGCGATGGAACCGCCGGCCGCGTGCACGCCGTCGATGAGCTCTGGGACGCCGTTCGTGACGACGACCCGATCCACCACCGACGCGACATCCGTCGAGGAGACACCCTCGAGGAGCGCAACGCGGTGGCGCAGGCTCTCCTCGAAGTTCAGCTCGCCCGCCATGGCTCGCCCGGTGACCTCGGCAACCTCATCGGTCACCCCGGCGTAGTCGGCGATCAGCTCGATGACCTCGTCTTCGATGAGGGTCGAGTCGACGTCGAGGACGACCAGGAAGGGTGACCGGGGGGACGTGCCCGAGGTCACGGCTCGACGATCCCGAACTTCTCCACGACCGTGAGGCCAGAGTCGGTGACCGTGAAGCCGCGTCGGAGGTCGTGCTCACGGTCGACGCCGACTGAGGCGCCTTCCTTGACGATGACGTTCTTGTCCAGGATCGCGCGACGCACGACAGCACCAGCCTGCACGTTGACTCGGTCGAAGAGGATGGAGTCGACGACTGCGGCTCCGGACTCGACGTTGTCCCACGGACCGAGCACGCTCCGCTCGATGTGCGCACCGGAGATCACCGAGCCGAGCGAGATGATCGAGTCGATCATCGTGCCCGTGGACCCACGGCTGTCCCGCACGAACTTGGCCGGGGGAGAGTTCAGCTGCTGCGCGAAGATCGGCCACTTCTCGTTGTAGAGGTTGAAGATCGGCAGCGTGGAGATGAGGTCCATATGAGCGTCGTAGAACGAGTCGATCGTTCCCACGTCGCGCCAGTAGTCGCGATCGCGTTCCGTCGACCCTGGGACGATGTTGTCCTTGAGGTCGTAGACCCCGCAGTCGCCCTGATCGACGAAGCTCGGGATGATGTCTCCACCCATGTCGTGCTTGGAGTCCTCGAGCGTCGAGTCGCGGATGACGGCTTCGACCAGCTTGTCGGCCGTGAAGACGTAGTTTCCCATCGAGGCGAGGATCTCGCCCGGGCTGTCCGGCAGCCCCTGAGCGTCTTCCGGCTTCTCGAGGAACTCGCGGATGAGCGTTCGGTCGTCCGGGTCGACGTCGATCACGCCGAACTGGTCCGAGAGCGAGATCGGCTGGCGGATCGCGGCGACCGTCGCGCTGCGCCCGGAGGCGATGTGCGCCTCGATCATCTGGGAGAAGTCCATGCGGTAGACGTGGTCCGCGCCGACGACGACCACGATGTCCGGGGACTCGTCGTTGATGAGGTTCAGGCTCTGCCGGATGGCATCTGCCGAGCCGGAGAACCACCGCTTGCCGAGTCGCTGCTGCGCTGGCACGGAGGCGACGTAGGAGTTGAGCATCGCGGGGAGACGCCACGTGTGCGACACGTGACGGTCGAGAGAGTGGGACTTGTACTGCGTCAGGACGACGATCTTGTGGAGCCCGGAATTCACCAGGTTCGAAAGCGCGAAGTCGATGAGTCGATACTGGCCTGCGAAGGGCACAGCGGGCTTTGCCCGGTCTGCGGTGAGCGGCATGAGCCGCTTCCCCTCACCACCAGCGAGAACGATGCCGAACACCTTTGCCTGTGACATGACTCGAGCTTAGGGGTTCCCAGCCCCGCTGTACTACCGTGGAGCCCGTGAGAGTTGATCTGGTAACACGCGAGTATCCACCGGCCGTCTACGGCGGGGCCGGAGTCCACGTCACCGAGCTCGTCAAGGCGATGAGACGCGACATCGACGTCAACGTCCGCTGCTTCGGAGAGGCGCGCGACGAGCAGCAGACCTACGCGTACAACACGCCCCCTGCCCTCCGATCCGCGAACCCGGCTCTCGGCTTCCTCGGCACCGACCTCGAGATCGCGAACGACATCGCGGGTGCCGACCTCGTGCACTCGCACACCTGGTACGCGAACGCCGCGGGCCACGTCGCGAAGCTGCTGCACGGCATCCCGCACGTCATCACGGCGCACAGCCTCGAGCCGCTCCGCCCCTGGAAGGCAGAGCAGCTCGGAGGCGGCTACCGCCTCTCCAGCTGGATCGAGCAGGTCTCCTACGAGCACGCCGACCGCATCATCGCCGTGAGCCACGGGATGCGCGCCGACATCCTCCGCGCCTACCCGAACCTCGACCCGGAGAAGGTCGAGGTCGTCTACAACGGCATCGACCTCGAGACCTGGCAGCGCGTCGAGGACCCTGAGGCCGCACGTGCCCTCGGCATCGACCCCGACCGCCCCGCTGTCGTCTTCGTCGGCCGCATCACTCGGCAGAAGGGTCTCCCGTACTTCCTGCGCGCCGTGCGCGAGCTGCCACCTGAGGTGCAGGTCATCCTGTGCGCCGGCGCCCCGGACACCCCCGAGATCGAGGCAGAGGTCGCAGGTCTCGTCGAGCAGCTGCAGACCGAGCGCGATGGCGTCCTCTGGCTCGCGCGCCACCTCAGCAAGCGCGAGATCATGACCGCGCTCTCGGCATCGACGGTCTTCGCCTGCCCCTCGATCTACGAGCCGCTCGGCATCGTGAACCTCGAGGCCATGGCCTGCGGCACAGCCGTGGTCGGCACGGCGACCGGCGGCATCCCCGAGGTCGTCGACGACGGGGTGACCGGACGCCTCGTGCCGATCGAGCAGGCAACGGACGGCACGGGAACCCCGCTCGACCCAGACAAGTTCGTCGCCGACCTCGCACGAGTGCTCACCGAGGTCGTCAGCGACCCCGAGACGGCCGCTCGCTACGGCAGGGCGGGGCGCGAGCGCGCCGAGCGCGAGTTCACCTGGCGCCGCATCAGCGACGAGACGATCTCCATCTACGAGCAGCTCGTTGGCTGACGCGGTGCGCCGCCCAAGCCAGCGCACGAGCCGCGTCTAGGCTGGGGCATATGGCAACGGTTCTCGAATTCAACGACGCTACGGTCGTTCGCAACGGTCGTCCGATCCTCGACCATGTCACCTGGTCCGTCGACGAGACGCAGCGCTGGGCGGTGCTCGGCCCGAACGGCGCCGGGAAATCGACGCTGCTCTCGCTCGCCTCGGCGACGCAGCACCCCACGTCAGGAGAGGTCGACGTGCTCGGGGAGCGCCTCGGCCGGACCAACGTCTTCGACCTTCGTCCTCGCATCGGCGTCGCGTCGAGCGCGATGGCGAGGCGCATCCCCGAAGACGAGCGAGTCATCGACGTCGCACTGACCGCCTCCTACGCGGTCACGGGCCGATGGAACGAGGCCTACGAGGAGATCGACGAGCGCCGGGCGCAGCGTGTCCTCGAGGAATGGAACCTCGGCGAGTTCGCTGAGCGCGACTTCGGCACGCTCAGCGACGGCGAGCAGAAGCGAACGCTCATCGCACGGGCGATCATGACCGACCCCGAGCTGCTCCTCCTGGACGAGCCCAGCGCGTCCCTCGATCTCGGAGCTCGCGAGAACCTCCTCGCTGCGCTCTCCAGCTTCGCGCAGAGCGAGTTCGCGCCCGCGATCGTCATGGTCACGCACCACGTCGAGGAGATCCCAGTGGGGATCACCCACGTGCTCCTGCTCCGCGAAGGCAAGGTCGTCGCGGCTGGCCCGATCTCCGAGGTGCTCACGAGCTCGAACCTCGAGACGACCTTCGGGCTTCCCCTCCACGTCACCAACGCCCAGGGCCGGTACACCGCCCGCGCGTCGAACTGACACCCACGGGCTCCTATCTGCTAAAGTTGTCCTTTGGCTCAGGACCCGTGGTCCGATTCTGCTCACCAAACTCGTTGAAGGAACCCTTATGAAGGCTGACGTCCACCCCACCTACAACACGGTGGTGTTCAACGACCTCGCATCGGGGGAGAAGTTCCTCACCCGTTCCACGGTCTCGAGCGCCAAGACGATCGAATGGGAAGACGGCAACACGTACCCAGTCATCGACGTCGAGATCTCCAGCGCCTCGCACCCGTTCTACACGGGCAAGCAGCGCATCATGGACTCCGCAGGTCGTGTTGAGAAGTTCAAGAACCGCTACGCCAAGTTCGGCGGCGGCAGCAAGTAGTTTATTGCTCCACGAAAGGGCGGCACCGTTTCGGTGCCGCCCTTTCGCGCGTTGCTGGCTGCCTCACCGAGGCCCGTCGCCGGTCAGGGAGCGCTGCGCACCGGCCAAGCGCCGTCGGCGGTGAAGTCCGGGTCTCGATTGGCGCGCATGTACGCCTCGAAGTCCCTGGCCTGGTCTGCCGCCCACGTGACCTGCTTCGTGTGCAGCTCCTGGAGCGGCAGCCCGAGATCCGCGGGATACTTGGCCGCCAGCGCGAGCGCAAGCTGGCCCGCGGCGACGGCGTCGTCGCCCGCGGAGTGCGCGTCGATCAGTTCCACGCCATAGAAGAGGGCGGTGTCGGTGAGCGTGCGCTTGCCCTTGCGGTACTTGTCGAGCGCCCGGTCGATGACCAGAGGGTCGACGACCTGCTCGGCGAAGACGACCTGCTCCAGGCCGTGACGCGCGCACTCCCGAGCGAACAGGGTGAGGTCGTACGGCGCGTTGTAGATGACCAGCGGAACCCGGTGCCGGGCGATCCAGTCGAGCGCGGCCCGAAGCTCCCCGACGACCTCGCCTGCCGGCCGCCCCTCGGACTGGGCGATCTCCGTGGTGATGCCGTGCACGGCCGCCGCGCGCTCGGGGATGGGGATGCCCGGGTCCGCCAGCCAATCCGTGCCGCGCTCGATCGTGCCCTCGCCGTCGATGAGCCCGACGAACGCCGTCACGATCCGGTCGTTCTCGACATCGATGCCGGTCGTCTCGAGATCGAACACCGCGATCCGCTTCGTCCATTCGGTCATTGCTTCCCCATCCCGCCTCGGCGTCCTCTTGCAGGCACCTCCAACGCGCGTCGCACGGGAGCGCCTGAGCACGGCTTCCCGCCCTGCTCGGTACACTCTTGCACGATGCCTTCCTCCGCTCTTGCAGCCACTCCCGAGTCCCCGTCGCTCGCCCGCACAGCGCGTGTCCTGGGCTCCGAATGCGCCTGGTGGGAGATCGGCCCATCGGCCGGCGACGCCCGCGCGACGGTTGTGCTGGTCCACGGCTTCCGCGGCACCCACCACGGACTCCTCCCCGTCGTGGAACGGCTCCCTGACGTTCGCTTCCTCGCACCCGACCTGCCGGGTTTCGGGGAGTCGCAGCCACTCGCAAGCGGACACACGCTCGACGACTACTCGGCCTGGCTCGAGGCGTTCCTCCATGAGGTCGACCCGAACGGGACCGCCATCGTCCTCGGCCACTCGTTCGGCTCGCTCGTGATCGCCCGGCGCCCCGTCGCGATCGGCGATCGGCGCCTCGTGCTCGTCAACCCCATCGCCGCGCCCGCCCTGGAAGGCCAGCAGGCGATCCTCACGAAGCTCGCGATCTTCTACTACTGGCTCGGCTCGAAGCTGCCAGAGTCGGCGGGCAGGGTGCTGCTCTCGCATCCGCTCATCACACGCGTCATGAGCGAGGTCATGGCCAAGACCACCTCGAAGCCGCTCCGAGCATGGATCCACGCCGAGCATGAACGGCACTTCTCGGACTTCTCCGACCGCGACACGCTCCTCGCCGCGTTCCGTGCATCCGTCTCCGACTCGGTGCTCGCCCATGCACACGAACTGCCAGCGTCCACCGCGCTCATCGCTGGCGCGCTCGACGACATCGCGCCGCTCGAAGCGCAGCTCGAACTCGCGAGGCTCGCAGAGCTGCCGCTGCACGTGATCGCCGGCACGGGTCACCTCGTGCACTACGAGACGCCGATCGCAGCCGCCCGTCTGCTCTCCGAGTTCATCGACGAGAACTCCACACCCGACGACTCGGAGCACAGCCGGTGAAACTGCTCTTCGACTGCAGGTACGTTCGGATCGACCGGCACGACGGCATCTCCAGGTACTCGGCTGAGCTCGTGCGTGCGCTCTCCGAACTGCACCCGGTCACCATGCTCATCTCCGACGAACGACAGCTGCCCATGCTGCCGGACCTTCCGCACGCGCTCATCAGCGCGCCGACGTCGCCAGCGGAGCCGTTCGTCGCTCGCCAGATCAACGCGCTGCGCCCCGACGTGGTCGTGAGCCCCATGCAGACGATGGGCTCGCTCGGGCGGCACTACGGGCTCATCCTCACGATCCACGACCTCATCTACTACGAGCACCCGAAGCCGCCGCAGTTCCTCCCCTGGTACGTGCGCGCGCTGTGGCGGGTCTACCACCTGTCCTTCTGGCCTCAGCGGCTCCTCCTCGCGGGGGCGGACCAGGTCGCGGTGGTCTCGGCGACGACCCGCGGGCTGCTCGAGTCCAAGAAGCTCACCCGCCGCCCCATCCCGCTAGTGCCCAACGCGCCAGATCCGGCGTTCGCCGCGCCGGCGAGGACCGAGCCGCCGAGCGAGCCCAATCTCGTCTACATGGGCTCCTTCATGCCGTACAAGAACGTCGAGACGCTGGCGCGCGCCATGCGCGACCTGCCTGGCTGGCGACTCCACCTCTGCTCGAAGGCGGACGCACGCACCCTGGCGGCGCTCGAGGATCTCGCCTCCACGGGTTCGATCGTCGCCCACCAGGGCGTGAGCGACGACGCGTACCGTGCGCTGCTCGCCAACGCCACCGCCCTCGTGACCGCGTCGAAGAGCGAGGGCTTCGGGCTGCCGCTCGTGGAAGCCATGTCCGCAGGCACACCCGTTCTCGTGAGCGACACCCCGATCTTCCGCGAGGTCGGGGGAGCTGCAGCCGGGTACTTCCCGGCCGATGACGCGGCGCTGCTCGCGACGAAGGCGAGGCAGCTCGACGGCAGCGCGCAGGCGTGGGCTTCCGCCTCAGCTGCTGGCGTGGCCAGGGCCGCCGAGTACGCGTGGGAGCGATCCGCCGCCGCGCTGCTCAGCGCCTGCCAAGAGGTGGCAGAGCAGCGACAGCGCTGACGGTTCCCGGCCGGCCTCGGGGTTCTGGGTCGGCCTAGGAATCCGACGTGAGCCGGGCCGCGAGGTCGGCGAGCGACTCGGAGGTGCCTCCGTCGACGTAGACGAAGGCCAGGTGCTCGATCGCGGCCCCGCCGCGGTTGAACAGCACGACCGGCTTGCCAGCTGCCACGGCGCGATGCACGAGCCTGCGTCCCGTGTTGACGACCAGGGACGTACCGGCGACCAGGAGCGCGTCGGACTCGTCGACGAGGTTGCGGGCACGCTCGGCGACCTCGGGACGAACGACGTCACCGAACATCACGACGTCCGGTTGCAGGATGCCCCCGCAGACCGGGCAGCTCGGGAGCTCCTCGATCTCCGCGCCGCTCGCCTCGGCGTCACCGTCTGGGCGGCTGCTCGCGTCGGCCGCCAGCTCGGCGATGCCGGGGGAGGACTCGATGATGTCGGCGAGCAGCGAGGCCCGTGAGACCTCGTGCCCGCACTGCGTGCAGCTCGCGGTGCGCATGCTGCCGTGGAGCTCGACGACGTTGCGGCTGCCTGCGCGGAGGTGGAGGCCATCCACGTTCTGCGTGGCGACCCCCGTCACGGCGCCGTGTCGCTCGAGCTCGGCGAGTGCCAGGTGGCCCGCGTTGGGCTCCGCTCCGGAGAACCGTGCCGCACCGAGCGCGGCGCCGGCCCAGTAGCGCCTGCGCGTCGCCTCGTCGGACATGAACTGCTGGATCGTCATGGGCGAGATCCTCGGCGCCTTGCCGTCCCCGCGGTAGTCGGGGATGCCCGAGTCCGTCGAGAGCCCGGCTCCGGTGAGCACCGCGAACGCCCGATCCGCCAGCACATCCGCGGCACGTGCAAGACCCTCAGCTCGCGACCGCTCCGCCATGGCACCGCCCGCTTCTGACAGGATTGCCTCCATGCGCCTGACCCCTCTCCAATCGACCGATTGGCCACGTGCGGCCCCATCCGTCCGTTCACTCGAACAGTCTGGACTCGACGACTATTCCCGCCTGACCGACGTGGCCCTCCGCCGTCGCCTCGAGCCGGAAGGTGGCCTCTACCTCGCCGAGTCGCCGAAGGTCATCGAGCGGGCGCTGCGAGCCGGCCACACGCCCCGTTCCCTCCTCCTCATGGAGCAGTGGCTCCCAACCGTCGAGCCACTGCTCGAGGCGTTCCCCGACGTGCCCGTGTACGTCGGTTCCAGCGAGCAGCTCGAGCAGCTGACCGGCTTCCGCATGCACCGGGGAGCCCTGGCCTCGATGCACAGGCCCCCGCTGCTCGACCCCGCAGACCTGCTCGCGACGGCGAAGACCGTCGTGGTGCTCGAGGATCTCGTGGATCACACGAACGTCGGCGCGGTGTTCCGGGCCGCTGCCGGTCTCGGGGCCGACGCGGTGCTCGTCACCCAGGAATGCGCCGATCCCCTCTACCGGCGCAGTGTGCGCGTCAGCATGGGCACCGTCTTCCAGGTGCCGTGGACCCGGCTGCCGGTGTGGCGGGAGGCAGCCACGCTGTTCGCCGACGCCGGCTTCGACGTCGCAGCGCTCGCCCTGGACGACGACGCCGTCTCGCTCCGGGACTACGCCGCGGACCGTCCTGAGCGCGTCGCGATCCTGCTCGGCACGGAGGGGGACGGCCTGAGTCGCGGCGCCCTCAGCGCTGCGACGACGACCGTCACGATTCCGATGCTCCACGGCGTCGACTCGCTCAACGTCGCTGCGGCGAGTGCCGTCGCGCTCTACGCGCTCACCGGGTAGGGCTCTGCGCGCTCACCCGAGAGGGGAGTCGATGTCGGTGCCGAAGGAGAAGGGCTCGGCGAACGGACGCTTCGCGATCACGTTGTCGCCCGATGACTCGTTCCTGAGGCGTCGCAGCACCCACGGAACGAGGTGCTGCCTAGCCCACACCATGTCCTGGGCGCGGGCCTCGCGCCACCGCGAGGGACGGGCCGGTGCAGGCTGCATCGCCACGAGCTCGTTCTCGACGTTCAACGCGGCGAGCACCATGCGAGCTACCTCGTGGTGCCCGTAGGCGTTGAGGTGCAGGCGGTCGCTGACCCACATGCTGGGGCGCTGGATGGAGCGAAGCGCCCACTGGTCGGCGACGATGCAATCGTGGTACTCGGCGATCCCGCGGATGTGCTCGTTGTAGATGGCGATCTTGCCGCGCATCGATGAGAATACCGGCGCGAACTTCGTGTCGACCCCGGTGAACACCACGACGGTGGCGCCGCTGGCACGCAGCGAGCCGACGAGTCGCGAGAACCGCGCGGCGATCGCGTCCGGGTCCGCGCCCGGACGGATGATGTCGTTGCCACCAGCGGAGACCGTCACAAGGTCGGGCTTCAGCTCGAGCGCCGGCCCGAGCTGCTCCTCCGCGATCTGATCCAGCAGTCGGCCGCGGATGGCCAGGTTCGCGTAGGCGAAGTCGGAGCGGTGTGCGGCGAGTTCCTCTGCCACACGATCGGCCCAGCCGCGGAGACCGCCTGGAGCGGTCGGCTCCGGGTCGCCGACGCCCTCGGTGAAGGAATCGCCGATCGCCACGTAGCGGCTCCACGGTATGAGTTCGGGTTCTGACATCTCGCCGTTTCTCTCCTCGATCGGAACTGAAGACTAGACCGTCACAGACGCTGACGTGGTCATCGAGGTCGAAGCCGTGACGAGTACCGTGGTGGACATGCCAGCTTCAGACCCGAGATCCATTTTGGCCGATGACCTGCTCGAGGTGCTCAATCAGCGCGCGAGCCGCCACGACGCGGAGAACTCCTTCCCCGCGGACGACCTCGAGGCGCTCCGCGAGATCGGCTACCTGCGGCTGCTGGTTCCTCGCGACTTCGGTGGCACGGGGGCATCCCTCGAGCAGGCCGTGCGATGCCAGGCACGTCTCGCGGCCGCGGCTCCGGCGACGGCCCTCGCCGTGAACATGCACCACGTGGTCGCCGGCATCGCCCGCGCGACGCACGAGGCGGGCGAAGGGGCCCTCGACTGGATGCTGCGCGAGATCGTCGCGGGGGAGACCTACGCGCTCGCCATCTCCGAGATCGGCAACGACGCCGTCCTCTACGACTCGAATGTCCGGGCCGAGCCGGAGGCCGACGGGGGCTACCGGCTGCACGGCATGAAGATCTTCACCTCGCTCTCTCCCGTCTGGACGAGCCTCGTGACCTTCGGCCGCGACGACACCGGAGCGCAGCCGGCTCTCGTCCACGGGGTGCTGCGACGCGGCGACGACGGCGTGCGCATCCACGATGACTGGGACACGCTCGGCATGCGGGCGACGCAGAGCTGCTCCACCTCCCTGGACGGTGCCCGTATCCCCGCCGAGCGCGTCATCGCTCGGCTCCCGGTCGGACCGAGCAGCGAACCGCACATCTTCGCCGTTCACTCGAACTTCCTCCTCCTCGTCGCCTCGTGCTACGTCGGGATCGGCGACCGCGCGCTCGAGCTGGCGATCGAGGCCGCCGAGCACCGGACGAGCTCGACGCAGGGCGGGATCCGTCTCGCCGACGACGTGCAGGTTCGAGAGGAAATCGCCAGGATGAGCATTCGACAGCTCGCAGCGCGTACCCTCGTTGAGTCCATCGCTCGCGATGTCGACGAGGGGGCGCCTCACGGCGACGCCTGGTTCGCGCGCCTGACGATGGCGAAGTACGAGGCGGTGGCCGCCGCGGCGACCACGACGCAGGACGCGCTCGGGATTGTCGGCGGCAGCGGCTACCGTTCCGGACATGAGCTCGCGCGACTGCTGCGCGACGTGCTCGCAGGCGGTTTGCACCCGTCGAACGAGCGAGCCGTGCGCCGGCTGCACGCCAGCCACCGACTCGGACCAATCCAAGACCCACCCGCACGGCGCTGACCGGGCGACTGCCCTGAGAGGAACTCGACGCAGCCATGACCGAACGCGAAGCCGTCCAGGAAGCTCATCCCTCCAGCCACGACGGCTCACGCTACGGTCACCAGGTCGGCACCTTCGCTGCCGAGCACCTCTCCCCGTCGTTCCCGCAGCGAGCGCCGTGGGGCACCGCCGGGAGGCTGCGTGCCTGGCAGGCTGAGGCGCTCGACGTCTACTTCGAGTCCGAGCCTCGAGACTTCCTCGCCTCTGCGACGCCGGGCGCTGGCAAGACGACCTTCGCCCTGCGACTCGCCACCGAGCTCCTCCAGCGCCGCTCCGTCGATCGCATCACGATCGTCGCGCCGACCGACCACCTCAAGACGCAGTGGGCGGAGGCTGCCGCTCGAGTCGGCCTCCGCATCGACCCGCGCTACGGCAACAACCAGGGCATCCACTCCCGTCAGTTCCACGGCGTGGCCGTGACCTACGCGCAGGTCGCGATGAAGCCGAGCGTGCACAGCCACCTGACGGCCTCCGGACGCACGCTCGTCATCCTCGACGAGGTGCACCATGGCGGAGACGCGCTGAGCTGGGGAGACGCGATCCGCGAGGCCTTCGGACACGCCGACCGCCGACTCTCGCTCACGGGAACCCCCTTCCGCTCCGACTCCGCGCCGATCCCGTTCGTCACCTACGCCCCGAATGAGGACGGCATCCGCACCTCCCTCACCGACTACTCCTACGGGTACGGCCGTGCGCTCGAGGACGGCGTCGTGCGCCCAGTGCTCTTCATGTCCTACGCCGGCAACGTGCGGTGGCGCGACACGCAGGGGGAGGAGATGTCAGCGGGCCTCGCGGAGGACAACACGAAGGACATCGTCTCCCAGGCGTGGCGCACCGCCCTCGACCACGAAGGGCAGTGGATCCCCCAGGTCCTGCAGGCGGCCGACCAGCGCCTCAGCGAGGTCCGCCAGGAAGTCCCGGATGCCGGCGGCCTCGTCATCGCCACCGACCACGCGGCGGCAAAGGGCTACGCGGCGATCCTGAAGACCATCACGGGAACCAAGCCCGCGCTCATCCTCTCCGACGACAAGGGCGCGTCCGACCGCATCACCGAGTTCTCCGCGAGCGACGAGCGGTGGATGGTCGCCGTGCGCATGGTGTCGGAGGGCGTCGACGTGCCTCGGCTCGCCGTGGGCGTCTACGCAACCAACGCGTCGACGCCGATGTTCTTCGCGCAGGCCATCGGCCGCTTCGTGCGCGCCCGCAAGAAGGGCGAGACCGCGACGGTCTTCGTGCCGAGCGTGCCGCAGCTCACGAAGCTCGCGCACGCGCTGGAGATGGAGCGCAACCACGCGCTCGATCGGCTCGCCGACGCCGACGACTCCCGCGCTCCAGAGGAAGACATGATGGCCGCCGCCGAGCGGCCGGACAAGACCTCGGACGAGCTCGGGAAGTTCACGTTCGAGGCGATCTCGAGCGAGGCGCTGTTCGACAAGGTCCTCTACGACGGCGGCGATTTCGGTTACGCGGCCGAAGTCGGCAGCGAGGAGGAGCTGGAGTTCCTCGGGCTGCCTGGGATCCTCGACGCCGACCAGGTGCGGTCGGTGCTGTCCCAGCGGCAGGCGAAGCAGGGGCGCATCCAGGAGTCGCGCGTGAAGGCAGGCCCACCGGCTCCCGCGCCGCCCCAGGCGCTCCACCGAACCCTGAAGGAGCAGCGAACGCTGCTCAACAGCCTCGTCTCGGTCTACGCGAAACAGTCGGGGGAGCCCCACGGCATCGTGCACGCGGAGCTGCGACGCAGCTGCGGGGGGCCAGCGGTGGGACAGGCGACCGTGTCGCAGATCCAGGCGCGTATCGACGTGCTCCGGCGGCGCATGCGCTCGTGAGCCGTCAGCGGTCAGCCGACCTGAGCGCGCGCCTTCAGGCCGAGTGGCCGCCGCGGTGCACCCGCCCGCGGATCTTCACGACCAGGAACCAGATGATCGCGCCTCCCACGAGGGCGTACACGAGGTACTTGAGCG
This sequence comes from Pseudoclavibacter sp. RFBJ3, assembly GCF_002931375.1. Lineage (NCBI taxonomy): Bacteria > Bacillati > Actinomycetota > Actinomycetes > Micrococcales > Microbacteriaceae > Pseudoclavibacter > Pseudoclavibacter sp. RFBJ3. The sequence goes on from NZ_PSXZ01000006.1 coordinate 83,383, forward strand.
CGTCTGCGTAGATGAGGATCTGCTCCCAGGAGTCGCCGAGCAGGTAGCCGGCCATCACGAACACGGTGTTCCAGATCGCGGAGCCGGCGAGCGTCAGCAGGCCGAACTGGAGTGCGGGCATCCGCTCGATGCCGGCCGGTATCGAGATCAGACTCCGGAAGATCGGCAGGAACCGGCCGAAGAAGACGGCCTTCTTGCCGTGCTTCTTGAACCAGTTGGTCGTCTTGACGACGTCGGCCGCGTCGACGAGCGGGATCTTCCGAGCGAGCCACACCATGCGGTTGTGTCCGAGCCAGCGACCGAGCCAGTACAGGGCATAGGCACCGACCACCGAGCCGATCGTGGTCCAGATGATCGCCTCGAGCACGGAGAACTTGCCCTGGTGCGCTGCCAAGCCTGCCAGCGGCAGGATGATCTCGGACGGGATAGGCGGGAAGAGGTTCTCCAGCGCGACGGCGATGCCGGCGCCGGGAGCTCCGATGGTTCCCATGATCTCGATCGCCCAATCGGAGATGACCCCGAAGATGCCGCCGGTCGCCTCATCGACGGCGCTCCCCCCTGAGCTTGCGGCGTAGAGGAGTGTCGTGGCGAGGCCGGGCATGGTTCGAGGAGGTCCTTCTCGGTCTGGGGGCGTGGAGGCAGTTCATGCGCCAATCGCTCGTCACAGTGCTGCGCCCCCAAACTACCCGACCGCCCCACGAGTCCCTCTCAGCTGTGCGGGGCGCCGAGCTTTCGCCACACGCGGTTGCGGTAGACGACCCCGTCGTCCTCCAGCGGGGCGCCAGCACTCCCGTCCCTGGCCTCGACGATGTCCAGGACGACGAGAACCGCGCCGTCCACGTCGAGCGTGCTGCGGACGCTGCCACGCGCCCAGCGCGTGACGGCCCTGTAGTGCGGTTCTCCGCTCGGCAGATAGCCCCAGCTGTCTCGGTCTGCGAAGCGGTCGATACCGCTCGTGGCGGCCACCTGGGCCACCGCGAGCGACGCCTCGTCGATGAAGTGCACGAGCACGCTGGACGATCCCAGGATTCCGGGTGTCGCCGACGAGGCCTTCGACAGCGAGAAGGCGACAAGCGCGGGGGAGGCGTTGACCGACGTGAGCGACGTGATCGTCATCGCGACCGGACCGGCTTCGCTCTCGGCCGTGAGCACCGCGACACCCGAGGGGTGCTGGCGGAACAGCGAGCGGAAGCTCTCGGAGAGCTCGGTCTGATCGATCTGCGTGTGGTTCACGAGCGACGTGGTTTCAGCGGGCACTGGTGCACTCCTGGGATGACGGTGGATGGGCCTCACCGAGCGTCACTCGCAGAGCGTGTCCTGGCAAGCCAACGTTGCCGAGTGTTTCCCTCCGCGCCGTCTCACTACGCAGTGCGTCAGGAAGCGCAGCGCAGATGACCTGAGGGAGGCAACAGGAAGCTGCGGCAGGGAACACGAAAGGCCCGGGAGAAAACTCCCGGGCCTTTCAACCTGTGCGCGAGGGGGGACTTGAACCCCCACGCCCTAATACGGGCACTAGCACCTCAAGCTAGCGCGTCTGCCATTTCCGCCACCCGCGCAGGTTGTGCTGTTGAGCACGAGGAGAAACATTACCAGGATTCCGGCGAAACGCTAATCGAGGCCGAAAAGCGTGCATCCCGGGCGCGTCGCAGGGACTATCTGGGGGACTCCGCGGCGGTAGCGTTGGGGCATGGCTGACTCCCTCGAACTCGATCCGACCGTCACGACGACCCAGGACCTCATCCGCCTCGACACCACGAACTACGGCGAAGGCCGCTCCAAGGGCGAGACCGAGGCTGCGCAGTACCTGGAGGCGCGGCTCCAGGCTCTCGGTCTGGACGTCACGACGATCGAGGCGGCCCCAGGACGCCCGAGCATCTTCACGCGCATCCCGGGGCGCAACCCGGAGAAGCCGGCGCTCGTCGTGCACGGCCACACCGATGTCGTCCCGGCGGAAGCTGGCAACTGGAACGTCGACCCGTTCGCCGGCGTCATCAAGGACGGCCTCCTGTGGGGGCGCGGTGCCGTCGACATGAAGAACATGGACGCCATGATCCTGACCGCCGTCGAGGAGATCCTCGGCGCGGGCGAGCTGCCGGAGCGCGAGCTGATCCTCGCGTTCTTCGCCGACGAGGAGAACGGCGGCCAGTTCGGATCCGAGCCCATCGCCCGCGACCATCCGGAGCTCTTCGCTGGCGCGACGCAGGCGATCTCCGAGGTCGGCGGCTACTCGATCACGGTCGGCGGCAAGCGCGCCTACCTGCTGCAGACGGGGGAGAAGGCGCTCCTGTGGCTGCGGCTCCACGCCAAGGGGAGGGCGGCTCACGGCTCACGGGTCATCCCTGCTGAGGAGAACGCCGTGACGCGCCTGGCCCAGGCCATCGCCAAGCTCGGCTCCCACGAGTGGCCCGTGCTCCTCAACGACACGACCTCCTCGATGATCACGGAGCTCGCTCGCCTCCTCGAGGTCGACCCGCAGGAGACCACGCCGGGTGCCATCGTCCTCGCGACCGGCAGCGCGTCCGGGTTCCTCACGGCCAGCCTCCGCTCGACGACGAACCCAACGATGCTGAACGCCGGCTACAAGCACAACGTCATCCCCGAATCGGCGAGCGTCGCCATCGACGCGCGGCCGTTCCCTGGAGCCGAGGACGAGCTCCTCGCGGAGATCCAGGCCATCGTCGGCGACGACATCGAGATCGAGACCGTGTTCCGAGGCATCGGCACGCAGGCTCCCGTCTCGGGCCCGATCGTCGACGCGGCGACGGCGGCCCTGCAGCGGCACGACCCCGAAGCCGTCGTCGTGCCGTACTTCCTCTCCGGCGGAACGGACAACAAGGCGCTCGCGACGCTCGGCATCGAGGGCTACGGCTTCGCCCCGCTCCGCCTCCCCGAGGGCATCGACTTCCCCGCGATGTTCCACGGCGTCGACGAGCGCGTGCCGCTCGAGTCGCTGGTCTTCGGACGCAAGGTGCTCGGGGACTTCCTGCGCAGCTACTGAGCGCTCGGTGGGCGTGCTCGATCCGGGCACGCCCGCTCTCCGCATCCATTCGGCTCCGGGGTGCCATCCGCGCCTGACTGCCGGATTCGTGTTAGCGTGCGCCGGGCCCGACGTGACCTCGACCGCGGCCGCAGCAGGAAATCTCTCTCGAAAAGGCAGTGGCAATGAACTGGTTTGACGCCGTCATCCTCGGACTCGTGCAGGCGCTCACTGAGTTCCTCCCGATCTCCTCGAGCGCGCACATCCGCATCGTCGGCGAATGGATCGGCGTGCAGGACCCTGGGGCGACGTTCACCGCCATCATCCAGCTGGGCACCGAGGCCGCCGTCCTGGTCTACTTCTGGGGCGACATCAAGCGCATCATCTCGCGCTGGTTCGGCTCGCTTCGCGGCAGCGTTCCGCGGAGCGACCCAGATGCGCGCATGGGCTGGCTCATCATCTTCGGCTCGATCCCGATCGTCGTCCTCGGCTTCCTGCTGCAGAGCCTGATCCGGGACCAGTTCAGGTCGCTCTGGATCGTGGCGTTCACGCTCATCATCTTCGGCGTCATCCTCGGCCTCGCCGACATCTTCGGGAAGCGCGCGAAGGCGCTGCAGGACCTCAACACGAGGGACGGCATCGTCTACGGGTTCGCTCAGGCGCTCGCCCTCATCCCCGGCGTCTCCCGCTCTGGCGGCACGATCACGGCCGGACGCATCATGGGCTACGACCGCCCGTCGGCCGCCCGCTACAGCTTCCTCCTGGCCGTGCCAGCCGTCTTCGGCTCCGGCTTCTACGAGCTCGTCTCCGCGTTCGGGGAGACGGAGGGCGCGCAGGCGCCCGTCGTCGGAACGATCATCGCGACGATCATCTCGTTCGTGGTCGGCCTCGTGGTCATCAAGTACCTCATGGCGTACCTCACCAAGGGCAGCTTCCTGCCCTTCGTGGTGTACCGCATCGCGCTCGGGACGCTCATCATCATCCTGCTGTCGTTCGGGCTCATGGACCCGACGAGCGGTGCCGCCTGACGCTGACACGCGGTGGGGAGTCCCACTCGACGGTGAAGGCTGGGGCGCGACATAGGATGTCCCGGTGCGAACCGTTCCCTCGTGGCCCATCCCTGCAGTCCCCTCGGTAGCCGGCAACGGCGGTGGTCCGATCAGGGTCTTCGACTCGGCGAGCGGACGTGTGCAGGACACCGTCACCCCCGATGGGATCGCGACCCTCTATGTCTGCGGGATCACCCCATACGACGCGACGCACCTCGGCCACGCGGCCACGTATCTCGCGTTCGACACCCTCGGACGCGCCTGGCGCGATGCGGGTCTCGAGGTCAGGTACGCGCAGAACATCACGGACGTCGACGACCCGCTCCTCGAGCGCGCCGCCAAGACGGGGCGCGACTGGCAGGAGATCGCGACCTCGCAGACCGACCTCTTCCGCTCGGACATGGCCGCGCTTCGTGTGCTGCCGCCCGACGCGTACGTGCGGGTGCAGGACAGCATCGCCGAGACGGGCGAGGCCATCGCGAAGCTCATCGACGCGGGACTCGCCTACCGGGTTGCCGTCGCGAGCGACGCGGCTCCCGCTGCCGTCACCGAGCTCGGCGACGTGTACTACGACGTCGCGGCCGCCGAGACCGCCAGCAGCTGGACGATGGGCGACGTCTCCGGGTACACCCCAGCCGAGATGGAAGCCGCCTTCCTCGAGTTCGGGGGAGACCCGGACCGTGAAGGCAAGCACGGCCCCTTCGATCCGCTGCTCTGGCGCAGCGCGCGCGACGGCGAGCCCGCCTTCGAGAGCGCCGTGGGACTCGGTCGTCCCGGTTGGCACATCGAGTGCTCCGTCATCGCGACGCGCACGCTCGGGGCCCCGATCTCGGTGCAGGGCGGCGGCCGCGACCTTCGCTTCCCCCACCACGAGCTCTCGGCCGCGCACGCCATCTCGCTGACCTCGGCTGACTCGAACGGCTCGGCCGACGACTTCGCCCGCGCGTACGCGCATGCTGGCCTCATCGCCTACGACGGAACCAAGATGTCGAAGTCCCTCGGCAACCTCGTGCTCGTCTCGAGGCTCACCGCCGATGGGGTCGATCCCATGGCGATCAGGCTCGCGATGCTCTCCCACCACTACCGGAGCGACTGGGAGTGGACCGACGCGGAACTCGAGCGCTCGAGCGAGCGCCTGTCTGCCTGGCGTGAGCGAGCACGGCGATCGATCGCCGGAGGAATCCCGTCCGAGCAGAGCAGCTTCGTCACGCGGATGCGGGCGGCGATCGCCGAGGATCTGAACACCCCAGCGGTCGTCGAGATCGTCGACGAGTGGGTGCAGGCGCCTCCGGCCGCCGGAGACGGCGACGTCGTCAGGCTCGTCGACGCCCTCCTGGGTGTGCGCCTCACCAGCGAGTAGCTCCGAGCGGGTCCCGGCCCGGGACCAGCTCCTGGCTGGGTCAGTCCTCGGAGTCCTCGGGTGCCTCGGTCTCCTCCGCGGCAGGAGACTCCGACTCGGCGGCGTCCGCATCCTGATCGTCACCCTCGGGCGCCACTCGGCGATCGCCTCCCATGGGCCGCTGCGCGGTCCCGGAGAGATCCGTCGGGAACGCTCCTGGCCCCGGCTGCGGCTTCTTCCCGGCCGCCTGCTCGAGGAAGCGCTCGAACTCCTGCGCGATCGCCTCACCGGACGCCTCAGGTGCCTCGACCATGTCGCGCGTGCGCTCGAGGTAGCCGACGTACTGCGCGATCTCCTCATCCTGCGCAGTCGCCTCCGTCACCTCCGCCTCCCATTCCGCGGACTCGGTGACGAGTTCGCCGTGGGGAATCGAGACATCGACGATCTCGGTGAGACGGTCGACGAGGGCGAGCGTGGCCTTCGGCGAGGGCGAGTGGTGCGCGTAGTGGGGAACGGAAGCCCAGAGCGAGAGCACCAGCATGCCACGCGAACGCGCTTCCTCGCCGATCGCCGACAGCACTCCCGTCGGACCCTCGTACTCGCTGCGGTCGATGTCGAGCTCCTCGCGGACCGCCGCGTCGTCGCTCGACATGAAGATCGTGATGGGTCTGGTGTGCGGCACGTCAGCGAGGAGCGCCCCGACGAGCACGATGCGCGTGATGCCCTCCCGCTCGCACAGGTCGACGACGTGCTTCGTGAAGCTCCGCCACCGCAGCGTCGGCTCGGGCCCGATGAGCACGAAGACGTTCTCACCGTTGTCGGAGCTCACCGAGAGCCCCGCATCTGCTGCGAGCTCGGTGGTCTCGGCCGGGGCCTCACTCGCCGAGGCCTCACGCAGCGGGATGCCGCTGAAGGCGACGCTCGGCCATTGGATCTTCCGGATCCCCTCCACACCAGCCTTCATGACCGGGCGGTGGATCGAGTAGTCGAAGAAGGACTCGTCGTCGATGTCCTCGATGAGGCGGTCCGCGCCGATAGCCTCCTGCAGCGAGCGGACGGCGCTCGATGCCGCATCGCCCGCGTCGTTCCAGCCGAGCAGGGCGACCACCAGCAGTCTGCCTCGCGCAAATGGTGTGGTGGCCTCGCTGTGATCCGTCACCGTGCTCCTCGCCATGGATGGACTGTCGTCCAAGGATACGCGGCGGGGCGTCGGCAGCCGCCCTGCCGCCCCGTAGACTGTCGCCCCGTGGCTCCTTCGAAACTTCCCGCCGCCGTCCTGTGGGACATGGACGGCACCATCGTCGACACCGAGCAGTACTGGCAGACCGCTCAGCTGAACCTCCTCAGCGACCACGGCCTGCCCCCGCTCACCGAAGAGCAGGAGCTGGGGATGGTCGGCTCGAGCATGGCCGACGCGTCCGAGTTCTTCGCTCGCCTCGGCGTCAGGCTCGAGCCGCAGGAGATCGTGGACCACATGAACTCGACGGTCATGGCGAGCATCCTCAGGGAGCTCGACTGGCGGCCCGGCGCTCTGGAGCTGCTGACGGACCTGCACGCTGCAGGCATCCCGAACGCGCTCGTGACGAACTCGACGCGCATCCTCGCCGACGCAGTCGTCTCGACGCTCGACGCCCCGCTGTTCACGATCGTGATCGCAGGCGACGAGGTCGACAACGGCAAGCCGCACCCCGAACCGTATCTCCGCGCGGCAGAGCAGCTGGGCGTCGCCCCGGAGAGCTGCATCGCGGTCGAGGACTCACGCCGCGGCCTCGAGGCCGCTCGGGCCGCCGGATGCGCGACGATCGGCATCCCGCACGGCCAGACGCTCGAGGCGCACCACGCGCATCTCGTGACGCACACACTCGAGGGCATCACCCTCGATGAGCTCGGCGAACTCGTCGAGCGCGTGGCAAGCGCAACGGCGACGGCGACGGGACAGGACGCACAGACGGCACACGACGCCGCCAACCGAGAAAGCGAAGCACAGCTATGACCCAGACCGACATCGGCGGACCCTTCCGCGCTGGAGACCGCGTGCAGCTGACCGGCCCGAAGGGGCGCGTCAGCACCCTCTACCTGGAGCCGGGCAAGCGCTACTTCATGCACAAGGGCATGATCGACCACGACACGATCATCGGCGTCGACGAGGGCTCGGTCATCGCCGCGACCGACGGCGGCCAGTACCTCGCGCTGCGTCCGCTGCTCGAGGACATCGTCATGTCCATGCCGCGCGGTGCCGCCATCATCTACCCGAAGGATGCCGCGGCGATCCTCGCGAAGGCCGATATCCGCCCTGGTGCACGCGTCATCGAAGCCGGCGTCGGCTCAGGCGCGCTCTCGCTGTGGATCCTGCGCATGCTCGGGGGGACGGGCTCGCTCACGTCCTTCGAACGCCGGGAGGAGTTCGCCCAGGTCGCGGAGGGCAACGTCATCAGCGTCATGGGCGAGAAGCCAGACAACTGGAACCTCGTGCTCGGCGACCTCGCCGAAGCACTGCCCGAGCAGCACGCCGACGGGACCGCCGACCGGGCCGTGCTCGACATGCTCGCCCCCTGGGAGTGCCTCGAGGTCGTCGCGGACGCCCTCAAGCCCGGCGGAGTGCTCCTCTGCTACGTGGCCACGGTCACCCAGCTGTCGCGCGTCGCCGAGGCCATCCGCGCGACCGGCCTCTTCACCGATCCGAACGCCGACGAGACGATGGTCCGCGGGTGGCACGTCGAGGGCCTCGCTGTGCGTCCCGACCACCGCATGATCGGCCACACCGGCTTCCTGCTCACGGCCCGCCGACTCGCGGACGGCGCCGTCCTGCCGAACCTCAAGCGCCGAGCCTCGAAATCTGACTTCAGCGACGAGGACGTGGAGATCTGGACGCCGGGATCGCTGGGCGACCGACAGGTGAGCGACAAGGTGCTCCGCAAGCGCGCCAGACTCGCGCAGCGCGGCGCCGCCATCACCTCAGGACAGGGCAGCGAGCCGGAGCCCTCCGAAACGCAGCAGGACGACACCGACGCGCAGAGCACCGGACCAGAGGGAGAGAGCGAATGAATCGCACAGGAATCCGACTCGTGGGGGCCGCGATGACCGCGTCCGCCGTCGCGATCGCCCTCACGGGCTGCGTCACCTGGCCGGAGAGCGAGCTCGACGTCGCGGCGTGCGAGCTGCCCGGCGTCGAGGGCACCGCTTCGACGAGCATCACTGCCGACGGCGCGTTCGGCGAACTCAGCGGCGCGACCCTGCCGCATCCCCTCTCGGTGACTGCTCTCGAGACCACGCGTGACGGCGTCGGAACCGGCGACCCGGTCACGCCGTCCGGAGTCGTGCGCGCGAACTTCGAGCTGCTCGACGGCGCCGGCGGCGAGGTCCTCGTGCCCTACAGCCCGACGGTCGCGGATGAGTCCGGTGCCTCCGCGCCGACGAGCGTGGCGACGATCGCGAACACCTTCCCCGGACTCGCGGAGGCCATCGAGTGCTCGCAGACCGGCGAGCGCGTCGTCGCCGTCATGCCCGCGAGCGTCCTGTTCGGCGAGGCGGCGGCATCGACGGGGGTCGACCCGGCCATGACGATCGTCGCCATCGCCGATGTGCTCGACGTGTACCCATCGAGTGCCGGTGGGCGCATCGCCGCCCCCGAAGACGGCATCCCGGCCGTCGTCACGGCACCGAACGGCACCCCTGGTGTCACCATGCCAGCCCAGGACCCGCCCGCAGCCCCGAAGCGACACGTGCGCATCGACGGCTACGGTGCCCCGGTCGCCGAAGGCCAGGCCGTGACGATGCAGCTCTCTGCCTTCGACTGGACGACCGGTGAGCAGGTCGCATCCACGTGGACCCCCGGCAACAACGTGCTCCAGCTCACCATGGCACCCACCGACGGCCTCTTCGGGCTGAGCCAGGAGATCGTGGGCACCCCCGTGGGCTCGCAGCTCGTCGTCGTGCTTCCCCCCGAGCGTCTCGCGTCCCAGCCAGGGCCGTTGAACGCCACGGCCACGCAGGGACGCACGCTGGTCTTCGTGATCGACATCCTGGCCGCCGAGTAGCGACCAGGCTGACTTCCCACCTCCCTCTCGATTCCACGCAAGGCGGATCAATGCAACGACGTCTCCCCGCGATCGCCGCGGCCCTCCTCCTCTCGCTCGGCCTGGCCTCGTGCGCCGGCAGCTCGACCCCCGCAGCGAGCGGAGACGCGCTCAGCGGCGTCGAGGTCAGCGGCGAGTACGGCGCAGCACCGACCGTCGAGATCGGCGATGTCGCAGGTCTCGGCGAGGAGATGGAGCGACGCGTCGAGATCGAGGGTGACGGCGGGGAGATCACCCTCGATTCCACGGTCGCCGCGAACCTGACGGTGTACGACGCTGGCACGAAGGCCGAGGAGAGCCCGTACGCACCGCTCGGGCAGGTCCTCGACCTCGACGCCGAGGGCATCCCGGGCTACCTCACGGGGCTCTTCGACGGCGTGACCTCCGGTTCGCGCGTCGTCGCCCTCATCCCCGCGGCCCTGCTCCTGGAGGGAACCGCCAACGCGGGAGCAACGGACACGCCTCCCGCGCTCGTCGTCGCCGACGTGATCGAGGTGCCGGAGACGCGGGCAACCGGAGCCGAGCAGGCGTCCACGCAGTCGCTCGTCACGGTCACGGATGCGACCGAGGGCGCCCCGCAGGTCACGATCGTCGAAGGTGTGACTGCGCCGGACGAGCTGGTCCTCGAGACACGCAAGCTCGGCACCGGCCCAGTCGTGGCAGAGGGCAGCTCCGTCGTCGTCCAGTACACCGGCGTCCTCTTCGCGACGGGGGAGACGTTCGACAGCTCCTGGGACCGCGGCACCCCCGCCCAGTTCTCCACCACCGGCGTCGTCGACGGCTTCGCGCAGGCTCTGGTCGGACAGACGGTGGGCTCGCAGGTCATCGCCGTCATCCCGCCAGCCCTCGGCTATGGCGACCAGGCGAGCGAGGCGATTCCCGCTGGCTCAACGCTGGTCTTCGTCGTCGACATCCTCGGCACGATCTAACATCGAGGCGTGGCAAGCGAGCGAACACCCCGAGCCAAGGCGCCCTCCGCTGCGGAGCGCCAGTTCTCGCTGGTCCTCGCGCTCCTGACGACCGAGCGAGGACTCACGAAGAGCGACATCTTCGAGACCGTCCACGGGTACTCGGGCGACAGCGGCGGGAGTGCGGCTACCGCGCGCGAGAAGCGATTCGAGCGCGACAAGACCGAGCTGAGAGACCTCGGTGTTCCCGTCGAGGTCATCGACGACCCGTCGGCGCCCGGCAACAACCAGCTCGCTCGCTACCGGGTGCCTCGAGGCGGGTTCTCCATGCCAGCAGGACTGGTATTCGATGCCGAGGAGACGGCCCTGCTCGCACTGGCCGCCCAGGTCTGGCGCGAGGGCTCCGTCTCGCAGGAGTCACGGCGCGGCCTCATGAAGCTGAAGGCGCTGGGGGAGAGCACCAGCGAGGATCTCGTCGGCGTCGCACCGCGTCTCCGGGCGCGTGACGCGGCCTTCGAGCCCCTCTCGACAGCCATCGAGGAGGGTCGACTCGTCTCGTTCTCGTACGCGAAGCCCGGCGAGGAAGCTGCGCGGGTTCGCCGGGTCGAACCGCTTGCTCTGGTGTTCGCCGACGCGAACTGGCTGCTCGTCTCCTACGATCTCGACCGAGCCAGCGAGCGCATGTTCCTCCTGGCACGCATCGTCTCGACGCCGAGGCCGCTCGGCGCCGTCGACACGACGCGCTACCCGGGGGTGACCCCAGAGCAGCACGCAGCACGAGCGCTCGACACGCTGGCGGAACTCGCACGCAGGCAGCGCGCGAGACTCGAGGTCCGTGAGGGCTCGGACGCCGAGGTCAGGCTCCGCTCCGTCGCGTCCACAGCTGACACCCCCTGGCGTGAGATCGAGCTCGGCTACACCGACGTGGACCTCCTCGCGAATCGCCTCGCGTCCTTCGGCTCGGAGGTCCGTGTGCTCGAGCCGGAACAGCTCGCCAGGCTCGTCGAGGCGCGCCTGACCGAGGTCGTCTCCGACCACAGCGAGGTCGCCCCGTGAGCCCCTTCGTCTCCGCCGACCGTCTCGCGCTCCTCGTGTCGCTCGTGCCGTACCTGCGCCAACAGGAAGCAGCGGTGCCCGTCGAGACCGCAGCGAGCCACTTCGGCGTGAGCGCGACGCAGGTCCGGGATGCGGTCCGACTCATCGCCGTGTCCGGCACTCCCGGCGATGCGGGGGTCTACAGCCACCTCGACCTCTTCGACATCAACTGGGATGCCTTCGAAGCGCAGGACCTCATCGAGGTGACCCACTTCGTCGCCCTGGAGGAAGCACCGCGCATGTCGAATCGAGAAGCGGCAGCCGTGATCGCCGGCCTCGGGTTCCTGCGCAGCCTCCCTCGGCTCGTCGATGAGAACCGCATCGACGATCTCCTCCGGAAGCTCGGCGCGAGCGGCGCGGCGCCCCACTTCGCCTTCGGCTCGATAGCGGAGGCTCCGGCCGCCCGCGACGCGGTCTCAGCCGCTCTCGCCACGAGGCGGCGCCTGCGCTTCCGCTACCGGCGCGAAGACGGCGACGAGAGCGTGCGCCACGTGGATCCCTTCACGCTCGAGACCCTGGGCGGGGACCTGTTCCTGCGCGGATGGTGCCTGGAGCGCGACGCCGAGCGCGTGTTCCGGCTCGACCGGATGCGCGAGGCGGTGGTCACGGATGTTTCTGCCGAGTCTCATCCTGCGGCCGCGACAGCCCGCCCGATCTTCACGCCGAGCGAGGAACACGTCCTGGTGACGATCGAGGCTGGGGCCGCCGTCCTGCCGCTCCTGCGCGATTACCTACCGCCGGGGCAGCCCGCGCCGGCTGTCGACGACCGTGGACGCGCCACCGTGCAGGTCCGGATGGCCTCGATGCGGCATCTTTCCCGTCTTGTCGCCGGGAATGCGGGGGAGATGCGCGTCCTGGCGCCCGCGTCCGCGCGTGCCGCCGTCGCCGATTGGGCCGCCACCGCGCTCCGCGAGCACCACGAGCGCTGAAGCTCGACGGCGAGCCAACGGCGGGTGACTGGCGATTCAGCTCAGACCAGGTATCGTTGGAGTCACTATGCCGTGGTGGAGTTGGGTTCTCATCTGGGTGGGCCTCGTGCTCATCCTGCTTGGCGTGCTCGGTGCACTGGGCTACTGGCTCTTCAAGAAGGTCGTCCTGCTGCAGGGCGAGCTGGCGGGCCTCGAGGTTCTCCTCGAGGCGTTCGAGAAGCGTGCGCAAACGCTCGTCTCGTTCACGCCTCCACGGAGCAATGCGATCGTTCGCGGTCTCCGCGAGGTCCAAGTCGAGCGAGGTGCGCTGAAAGAAGCGCTCGACGAAACCAAAGAGCAGCGTCACGAGCAGCGCCTGGAGCGTGGCCGTGAGCTGACGACCGCAGACCCGTTTCAATATGAACACCTTGTGAAAGGCAACTGACACCATGCCGAATCTGACTGGCCCACACCTCATCATCATCCTGGTGATCGTCCTGTTGCTCTTCGGCGCCCCGAAGCTCCCGGGCCTCGCGAAGAGCATCGGACAGTCGATGCGCATCTTCCGCGGCGAGGTCAAGAACATGAAGAAGGACGACGAGGTCGACGCCACGCCGTCCACGGACGTGTACTCGCAACCTGCCGCCGCTGCGCCGCAAGCACCCGCAGCCCCGCAGGCACCCGTCACGCCTCCCGTCCAGAACTCCGCTCCGGCAGCGCCGGCTCCTGAGGCCCCCGCGGCCCCGAGCTCCGATGCCAGGGGCACCGCTGGTCCTTCCAACTGACGTGACCCTCCAGCCAAGCGAGGGGCCGTCTCCGGCAGGAGTGCCGAAGACGACGCCGAAGAGAGCGAAGAAGGACCGCAAGCGCGATCCTGACGGGCGCATGCGCCTCGCCGAGCACCTCATCGAGTTCCGCAACCGGCTCATCATCTCCGCGATCGGCATCGTGCTCGGCATGGTGGGTGGATTCCTGCTGACGGACTGGGTCTTCAACCTGATGTCCGCGCCGATCCACGACATCGCCGTGTCCCAGGGTCGAACGGCGGACCTGAACTTCCAGAGCATCACGGGCGCCTTCGACCTACGGCTGCAGATCTCCCTCGCTCTCGGCGTGATCCTGTCCTCACCTGTCTGGCTCTACCAGATCTGGATGTTCGTCGTCCCCGGGCTCAAGAAGAACGAGCGCTGGTACGCCATCGGCTTCGTCGGGACGGCGATCCCGCTGTTCCTCGCGGGCGTCTGGGTCGCGTGGCTGCTGATGCCCCGCATCGTCGAGGTCATGGTGAGCTTCGCGCCCTCGGACAGCTCGAGCCTCATCAACGCGGGCGACTACTACAAGCTCATCATGACGCTCTGCATCGCGGTGGGCATCGCCTTCGTACTCCCGGTCATCCTCGTCATGCTGAACTTCGCGGGCGTCATCACGGGTTCCGCGATTCTCAAGGGATGGCGAACGGCCGTGCTGCTCGTTGCGCTCTTCGCGGCGATGGCGACGCCATCGGCTGACGTCCTCTCCATGTTCTTCCTGATGGCCCCGATGCTCGGTCTGTACTTCCTCGCTGTCGGCATCGCCATGATCAACGACCGACGGCGCGCGAAGAAGCACAAGAAGTTCGAGGCCGAGCTGGCGGCAGCCGAAGCGTCGGCTGCATGACCCCGAGCCCGTCCGAGCGCTTCGCGGCCAGCAGGTCCCGCGCTCAGCTGCAGCAGTTCGAACTGTTCCGTCGCGAACTCAGCTTCGACCTCGACGAGTTCCAGATCGCGTCGTGCGCGAGCGTCGAGGCCGGCAAGAGCGTGCTCGTCGCGGCGCCGACGGGCGCTGGCAAGACCGTCGTCGCCGAGTTCGGCGTCTTCCTGGCCATGCGCCAGCCGAATGCCAAGATCTTCTACACGGCGCCGATCAAGGCGCTGAGCAACCAGAAGTTCAGCGAGTTCGTGCGCCGCTACGGCGAGAGCGAAGTCGGCCTCCTCACGGGAGACGTCAACATCAACCCGCGCGCGCGGATCGTCGTCATGACCACCGAAGTGCTGCGGAACATGCTCTATGCGGGCAGCGATCTGCTCGACGACCTCGCGTACGTCATCATGGACGAGGTCCACTACCTCGCAGACCGGTTCAGGGGCGCCGTCTGGGAAGAGGTGATCATCCACCTCCCCAGCGAGGTGCGACTCATCTCGCTGTCGGCGACGGTCTCGAACGCCGAGGAGTTCGGCGACTGGCTGCAGACCGTACGCGGCGACACCGACGTCATCGTCTCCGAGGAGCGCCCAACGCCGCTGTTCCAGCACGTGCTCGTCGGCCAGCGCCTCTACGACCTCTTCGAGACCCGTGACGGAGACATCGCCGACCGCGTGAATCCCGACCTCGTCCGGGCCACGCAGGGTGGCGGCGGGCGGCGCGAAGACGGCCGCGACCGCGACCGCGTCGGGCGCAGGGGCCGGGGGAGCAGCTGGAAGGAGCAGCGATTCCAGACGGCCCGGGCCGACCGAGCTGGCCTGACGCGCATGCTCGACGATGCCGACATGCTGCCCGCCATCAACTTCATCTTCAGCCGCAAGGGCTGCGACCAGGCCGTCTCCCAGGTGCTTCGCGCCGGCGTCTCGCTCACGACTCGCGAGGAACGCGACGAGATCCGCTGGATCGTCGAGGACCGCTGCCGCAACCTCCTCGATCAGGATCTCGCGGTCCTCGGCTACTACGAGTGGACGGAAGGCCTCGAGCGCGGCATCGCAGCCCACCATGCGGGGCTGCTGCCCGCGTTCAAGGAAGTCGTCGAGGAGCTCTTCCAGCGCAAGCTCGTGAAGCTCGTCTTCGCGACCGAGACGCTGGCGCTCGGCATCAACATGCCGGCTCGCACCGTCGTGCTGGAGAAGCTGGAGAAGTTCAACGGCGAATCGCGAGTGCCCATCACCCCAGGCGAGTACACGCAGCTGACCGGTCGAGCGGGCCGTCGTGGCATCGACGTCGAGGGCCACGCCGTCGTGCAATGGGTCGGCGGGATGCATCCCCAGGCGATCGCCTCGCTCGCCTCGCGTCGCTCCTATCCGATGAACTCGAGCTTCAAACCGACCTTCAACATGGCGGTCAACCTCATCGACCGGTTCGGCCGCGCGCGCACGCGCTCCGTGCTCGAGTCGTCGTTCGCGCAGTTCCAGGCGGACAGAGCGGTCGTCGACCTCGCGAAGCGAGTGCGTCAGCAGGAGGAGGCCCTCGCGGGCTACGAGGAGGGCATGAACTGCCACCTCGGCGACTTCTTCGAGTACTCGCGCATCCGTCGCGAGCTCAACGATCTCGAGCGCAAGCGCATCCCCCACGACGAGGCGCACCAGCACGCCGCGCGCGAGCGCAGGCAGGCGAAGCTGACTCAGCTCCAGACCGCCCTCAAGCGTCACCCGTGCCATGTCTGCCCCGACCGGGAGCAGCACGCTCGCTGGGGTGAGCGCTACTGGAAGCTGAAGCACGACAACGACAAGCTGACCCGGCAGATCGAGTCGAGGACCGGGGCCGTCGCCCAGGTCTTCGACCGGATCACCGAGCTCCTGCTCGATCTCGGCTACCTCGCCCCCGCAGACAGCGGTGACAAGGACCTGGCCGTGACCGACCACGGGCGCACGCTCGCGCGCATCTACGGCGAGCGTGACCTGCTCATCGCCGAGTGCCTGCGCAGACAGGTGTGGAACGAGCTGAACCCGCAGCAGCTCGCCGCCATGGCTGCCGTCCTCGTGTACGAGCCGCGCCGCGAAGAGGAGACCCTCGAGGAGTACCAGCTGCCTCGCGGGGCCTTCCGCGGTGCCATGCAGACCACCGAGAAGCACTGGCAGTCGCTCGACGAGCTGGCCGAGAAGTACCGTGTACCGCGCTCGTCACGCCTGGCGACGAACCTCGCCCCCGCCATCTTCCACTGGGCGCACGGCGCGGAGCTCGAGCGTGTCCTCGAGGAGTCGAACCTCGCCGCCGGCGACTTCGTGCGCTGGTGCAAGCAGGTGCTCGACGTGCTCGACCAGATCGAGAAGGTCGCAGAGGGCAAGTTCGCGACGACCGCGCGGCAGGCATCCAGCAGCGTGCGTCGGGGCATCGTGGCGTATTCGGGGGTGGGGTGAGGTCCTTCTGGCTCTCCCTGCTCGCTGCCGTTGCCGGCGGCCTGCTGCTGAGGGCCGCCTTCCCAGGACCCGCGCTGTGGCCGCTCGCCTTCGTCGGCATCGGGCTGGTGCTCTGCTCCCTCATGCACCGTTCCGCCGGAGGGGCGTTCCTCGTGGGCCTCGCCTCCGGACTCGCCTACTACTTCCCGCTCATCGCCTGGGCCTCGCTGTTCCTCGGCCCCGTACCGTGGAGTGCGCTGAGCGTCCTCTCGTCACTGTTCTGGGCCGGGGGAGCGGTGCTCATCGCGCTCGCCTACCGTCGCCTCACGGCGCGCTGGGAGAGCGGCGCGAGACGCGTGATCTTCGTCGCGGCGGCGATCGCGGGACTGTGGACGCTGCGCGAAGCGATCTACTCGGCGTGGCCGTACGGCGGCTTCGCCTGGGGGAGAGTCGCGCAGTCGCAGTCAGCGAGTCCGTTCGCGGAGCTCGTGTCCTGGCTGGGACTCTCGGGCATGGGCTTCGTCATGGTCTTCCTCGTGGCGCTGACCCTCGAGCTGGGCCGCGCCCGAGTCAGACCCCAGACCTGGGTTACGGCGGCTGCGGCCGTGCTCGTGGTCGCGGTCGTTCCCATCTACCCGACGAACGAGATCGGTTCCGCCCGGATCGCCGCGGTCCAGGGCGACACCCCGGAGGCCGCCTACTTCGTCGACGGAGACCCAGGAGACGTCTTCCTCGGCCATGTCGACGCGACCCTCACCATCCCGGATGACGCCGACGTCGACGCCATCCTGTGGCCGGAGGGCTCGATCGATCTCGACCCGAAGACGTCGACCGGGGTGCGCCGCACGCTCGACCAGCTGAGCGAGCAGTACGGCGCCCCGATCGTGGCGAACGCCGTGACGGTCGAGGAGGGCGCGAGCGCCGACGACGACCGGTTCTTCAATTCGCAGTTCGTCTGGGACGCGGAGAGCGGCTGGGGCGATCAGTACGACAAGAAGCACCCGATTCCGTTCGGCGAGTACGTCCCGGATCGTGAGTTCTGGTACTCGCTTGCCCCTGACCTGATTGGCCTGATCGGGCGCGGCTACTCGCCGGGGGAGCGGGACAGCATCCTCGAGGTCGGCGACATCAGGGCTGGCACCTACATCTGCTACGACATCGTCGATGACGTGCTGATCCGCGACGCGGTCCTCGAGGGGGCCACCGTACTGTTCGCTCCGAGCAACAACGCCGACTTCGGGAAGACCGACGAGCCCGCCCAGCAGCTTGCGTTCGCACGGCTGCGCTCGATGGAGACGGGCCGCTCCATCGTGCAGGCGTCGACCGTCGGCCTGAGCGCCGTCTACTCTCCAGAGGGCAGAGTGCTCGCCGAGCTGCCCTGGTACGAGCCCGGTGTCATGATCGTGGATGTCCCGCTTGCCGACGGCCTCACCCCTGCGGTGCTCTTCGGGCGCGGCATCGAGGTCACGCTCGCTGCGCTCGGGCTGGGCCTGCTCATCGGCGCAGGAAGCTCCAAGACGCGGCGGATGAACACCGCGACCGTGCGCATCCCTCGACGCTAGCCGAGCCGGCCCAGTCCGAGACGGACCCGGCGGTGGCGCAGCGACCGGACACACGAAAGGGACGAAGCCAGAAGGCCTCGTCCCTTTCGACAGTCACGGTCGCTCGCTGAGCGACCAGCGGGGGTCAGACGTCTTTCGCGCCCTTGGTTCCGCGCCGTGAGCGCAGGAACGTGAGCCGCTCCTGGAGGACCTCTTCGAGCTCCTCCCGCGTACGACGCTCGAGCAGCATGTCCCAGTGAGTGCGCTGGTGCTTCTGCTCCGGCGCCTCGTAGGCGACCTGCTCGCCGCCCTCGTCGAGCAACCGACCCTCGTTGCCGCTCTTCGGCGATGCCCAGACCTCGGGCACCTCCGCTTCAGCGGCGAAGGTGACGGCGAAGCGCTCACCCAGGGTCGTCTCGTACGTTCGCACCTGGCGGTCGACAAGGACAACGCCCTCGTCACTCTGCAGGCTCTGTGCGCCGAGCCGCATTCCGCGCAGACTCCGATCAGCCATTGCTGACCTCCTCTCCTCGTCAGTGCGGTTCTACTTCTATCGTCCCAACGTCCCATTGTGCCGCGGTATTCCCGCGCGTTCGCCCTTTTCCTTCGAAACTCACACATTCCCGCGGCTTCGAACGACCTCGACGGCAAGATCCGCGCGGTCCGTCACGAGACCGTCGACGCCTCGCTCGAGGAGCTCCGCCATCTTCGACGGGTCGTTGATCGTCCAGACGTGCACTTCCGGCACGTGGCGGTGGAAGGCTCGCAGCCTCGTGGGGGAGAGCAGGTCGATCCGCGCGGCCCGCTCGGGAATCTGCACCGCTGAGACGCCCCGGAGCGCCCGATGCAGCATCCCACGCGACCGCAGCGACACGCCGACGAGCGCGGCCGCGATGGCGGAGCTCGCGGCCCCGCGGGCTGCCTCTGGAATGAGAGTCGCGGTCAGCTGCAGACGACGAGCTGAGAACGACGTGACGAGCACTCGTCGCTGCGCGTTCGTCCGTCGAACGGCGGCAGCGACGGCGTCGACGGCATCCGCTGATTTGACGTCGATGTTGAATCGAGCCTGCGGGAAGGCGTCGAGTGCCTCGTCGAGGGGGAGCAGCAGCGCCCCAGGAGTGCGCCCGGCCGACGTCAGCCGCGTCAGCTCGGCGATGGGGGAGCCGGCGAGGCTCCGATCGCTCCCGTCGAAGCCCTCGAGGGTCGCGTCGTGCCAGAGCACCGCGCGCCCGTCCCTGGATGCACGGGCATCCGTCTCGATGTGGGTGGCGCCGACGTCGAGGGCGGCGCGAAAGGCCTCGCTGGTGTTCTCCGTGGCCCGCAGCGCGAGCCCGCGGTGGGCGAGGACACGTGGGGGAGCGCCATCCAGGTACGGGTGCTGCATGCGTCCAACGGTAGTGCGCCCGGCTCTCGTCACGCCCAATAGAATCGAGCACATGGCTGAACAGATTCTCAACCCGCTGGCCGCCGGAGCACTCGAGGGCAAGCGTGCGCTTGTCACGGGTTCTTCCCGCGGCATCGGCGCGGACACCGTCAAGTTCCTCGCGCAGGCTGGCGCCAAGGTCGTCGTGAACTACCGCAACAAGGAAGCGCGGGCCGTCAAGCTCGTCGACGCGATCGCGGCCGACGGTGGTACCGCGATCGCCGTCGGTGCCGACCTCACCGACGCCGGGAGCCGCCAGGAGCTCTTCTCGACCATCGAGCGCGAGTATGGGGGCCTCGACGTGCTTGTCCTCAATGCCTCGGGCGGCATGGAGTCGGGCCTCGGAGAGGACTACGCGCTGAAGCTCAACCGCGACGCGCAGGTCGAGACGCTCACTGGCGCGCTCGAGCTCATGCGTGACGGGGGCCGTGTCGTCTTCGTGACGAGCCACCAGGCGCACTTCATCCGCACGACGCCCACGATGCCCGAGTACGAGGCAGTCGCCAGCTCGAAGCGGGCGGGGGAGGACGCGCTCCTCGAGCGAGTTCCGGAGCTCGCCGAGCGCGGCATCGAGTTCGTCGTCGTCTCCGGCGACATGATCGAGGGCACGATCACCGCGACGCTGCTCGACCGCCTCAACCCGGGCGCGATCGCCGCCCGTCGCGAAGAGGCCGGCAAGCTCTACAACGTGCAGGAGTTCGCGGCCGAGGTGACGAAGGCCGTCGTCGAGCCGGTTCCTGCCGACAACATCCGCCTCATCGGCGACACGTCGGGCTTCGCCGCCGAGGCCTAGACGCGGGGATTCTGCTGTCGCGAACGACGATGCCCGGACCAGCTGGTCCGGGCATCGTCGTTCTGACCAGCGTCGTCGTGAGCACCGCCGATGTTCGGCGATCAGCGGCGACGTCAGGCGTTCTTGAGCGAGTTCGTCGCGAGCTTCCGGCCGGGTCCATCCTCGAACAGCTCCTGGAGCTGGAGGAGGTGCTCACGCCAGCCATCGCGGTACTTGGCCACGTGGATCTCGGCGTAGTCACCGCGGGGGAACCCCTGCTCGAGGACTCGCACCTTGCTCTTCTTGTCGTTCTGCTGGACGACGACGAGCACAACATCGGTCTCGAACTCGCCGGATTTCGTCTTCCACGTGAAGTGGAGTTCCTCTGGCGCGTCGATCTTGGTAATGTTTCCCGTGGTGATACGGGGTTTCTTCTTGCCTGGCCGGAGCGATCGAGCCGTGATCTTCGCACCGCGCTTGATCTTGAACTCAGAATCGGCCCACCAGAGCTCGCGCAGGTCTTCATCGACCAGCGCCTGCCAGATGAGCTCAGCTGGAGCCTTGATCCGGACGCTGATGTCGATGCTGGGGGTGAACACCGCGCGGGAGGCTTCGGTCGCTACTTGCGGCTTTGTCCCACGAGCTGCCACGGAATGAAGAGCGCCAGCGAGTTCAGCAGGATGCCGGCGAGGAACACGAGAAGGCGAAGCGTGTCGCCGTCGACCTGGAACGCCAGGCCGTAGCACCAGAGTCCGGCGCCGAAGATGATGATGCAACCGATGGCAATCAGAACGCTCACGAGTGTCGGCTCCCAGGATCTCGATGTGGCTCAGGCCACGAAGTCTGCCACGGCGAAGTACTCACCGTGCACTCACAGCCTACTTGATCACCGAGGCAGAACCCGCGCAGTCCAGGCCGGGTTTCACGACATCCGATAATGCACATTATGACATTACGAGCAGACGCCGGGCTTCCGCTGGTGCCCTGCGCCCGCGAGACGAGGCCTTTCGCCGCCTTACCGGTCTTTACGCCGCGTGACCAAGGCGCCATTCGAGCTCCCCGGCCAGCGGGATGCTGAGGGCATCATGAGCGAGCCAGACACCCACCCCGTAGCCACCACCCGCAAGCGCCTCTCCTTCCTGGCCTTCGTCGAGCACACACGAGTGTCCTCGAACGCCTCGCTCGGACTCCAGGAGGGCCTCGAGCTCTTCGAGTACGCGGAAGACCTCGGCTACGACACCGGCTACGTGCGCCACCGTCACCTCGAGACGTACCTCTCCTCGCCGTTCACGTTCCTCGCGGCGGTCTCGCAGCGTGCGAAGCGCATCAGGATCGGAACGAGCGTCACTCCCCTGCGATTCGAGCAGCCCGTGAGGCTCGCCGAGGACGCGGCGACGCTCGACCTGCTCTCGGAGGGCCGGCTCGAGCTCGGGCTCAGTTCCGGGTACGCGGCCACGGAGTCGACGTTCTCGCAGGCATTCGGTGAGATCGAGGGCGATGACATCAGGGCGCTCGTCGACGCTCGACTCTCGAGCTTCCTCGCAGCGCTCGAGGGGCGCACGGTCGCGACGGCCGAGTCGGATCTCTCGTTTGCCAAGGCGGGTGCCGAGCTCACCGTGCAGCCGCACAGCCCGGGCCTGCGAGACCGCGTGGCCTACGGCGCCGGTGGCGGCACCAGCGCGCAGAAGGCCGGCGCCCGCGGCCTCCGGCTCCAGCTGTCGACGCTCAACACGGAAATCGGCGAGCTCGGCTTCGAGGACACCCAGGCCCAGTCGATTCGCACGTACCGCGACGAACACGCCAAGGTGCGCTCATCCCCCGCCTCCCCCTCCTTCGCATCCGTGAGTCGCGCCATCGTGCCCTTCGACTCGGCGACCGAACGTGCTGAGCTGGAGTGGCTGCTCGAGCGCGACGCCGAGCGCGCAGCGAGTGTCGGCGAGGGGCCGCTGCCCTTCCAATTCGGGCGGGTCGCGCACGGATCTGGCGAGCAGATCGCCGAGGCGCTCATCGACGATGCCGGCATCCACGCGGCCGACGAGCTGGTCATCGCACTCCCCTTCGACTACCCGGCCGAAACGCAGCGGCGCATCCTGCGTCAGTTCGCGGAGGACGCCGCGCCCCACCTCCCCTACCTGCGCTGACGGGAGTCCCTGCCTGGGCACTACGGCGTTGCGGCCGAGCGGCAGGAGAGGCTCGGTTCGGACCCGGGCGTGGCCCGGCGATCGGCCTTGCCGCTAGCCTGGGCGGGACCCCACACCACGAGGAGCGCCGTGTTCGCCAACGCCCTGCTGATCGCCGTCGCCATCCTCGCCGCCATCCTCGTTGGGCTCGTCGCCCGCCGGGTGCTCGGTGTGCCGATCGGCTACATCCGCTCGATCATCGTCGGCGCGCTCGTCGTGGTCGCCTCGATCCCGTTCGGCAACTGGATCATCCGCGAGACGGGCGTCGACCAGCTCGAAGACGGGGAGACCAACTTCACGGTCGTGGTCGTCGTCGTCCTCCTCGCCGTCTCGTGGATCTTCGCGCTTGGCGTGCTGATCCTCGTGGCCCTCGAGGCGACGATCCCGACGAGGGCCTTCCCCAACCCGATCGAGCTCGTGCGCTCCGCGATTCGCCGCCGGAGCCGCACGAGGCGATACCTGCAGATCCTCACGATCGCCTCGCGCGACGGCGCAGGGTGGCTCCTGCACGGGCGCCGGAGCCCCGCCAACGAGGGGCGTACGACCGCCCAGCAGCGAGCGGATGCGCTGGTCACGACGATCAACAACGCCGGCGTCACCTTCGTCAAGCTCGGCCAGGTGCTCTCGACGAGGCGAGACCTCGTGCCCGAGCCCTACCTGTCCGCCCTCGCACGGCTGCAGTCGAACGCCACGACCGTGCCATGGCCCGAGATCGAAGCGGTGCTCAAGAGCGAGCTCGGGGTGCCGCTGGACACCGTGTTCGGGGAGATCGACTCCACTCCCCTGGCCGCGGCCTCCGTCGCCCAGGTGCACCGCGCCCGGCTGGTCGACGGCACACCCGTGGTCGTCAAGGTCCAGCGACCTGACGCGCGGGCGCAGGTCGAGGCGGACGTCGACATCATCGGGCGCCTCGCGGACCGGGCGGAGACCCACACGGCACTCGGCAGGGAGATGCGCCTCTCCGCGATGGCCGCCGGCTTCACGACCACGCTCGCGGAGGAACTGGACTACCGGGTCGAGGCCCGCAACGTGCACATGATCGAGAGCACGATGCGCGACATCCACGCGGGGTCGCCGAGGCTCCAGAAGATCGCCATCCCGTCCGTCTACACCGCGGCGAGCACCCGCAGGGTGCTGACGATGGATGTCATGGACGGCAGCCCGCTGAGCTCGGCGGACGAGCGCCTCGGAGCGCTCGGCCCGGAAGCACGACACGACCTCGCGCAGACGCTCATGGAGACGGTGATCGAGCAGATCCTCGTCTACGGCGTGTTCCACGCGGATCTGCATCCTGGGAACGTGTTCATCCGGGACGACGGCTCGCTCGGCCTGATCGACTTCGGGGCGATCGGGATCGTCCAGCGAAGCCAGCGCGAACATCTTGCGGCGTTCCTCCTCTCCGCGGCGAGCGACGACGACGTCTCAGCGGCCGACGCCCTCCTGCTCATCGTGGACGCGCCGGAGGACCTCGACGTCGACGCGTTCCGTCACGACATCGGGATAGCGCTCACCTCGGTCCAGCATTGGCCGCGCGGAGAGGGGTCGATCTTCACGATGATGCTCGACGTCATCCGGAAGCACCACCTGGCGCTCCCCTCCACCCTGGCATCCGCGTTCCGCAGCTTCGCGACGCTCGAGGGCTGCCTTCGAGTGATCGAGCCCGACTTCGACTTCGTGCAGCGGGCGCTGCCGTTCGTGCCGGAGCTGCTGAAGCAGCTGCTCGCCCTCAAGCGGGTCATCGGCACCGCTCAGGCGAAGGCCGCGGTCGCTGCCGCGTACGCGGCGCGCATGCCGAACCGCATCGACACGATCGTCTCGAAGCTCGAGGACGGCGAGTTGAGCGTGCGAGTGAGCCCGTTCTCCGACCGCCAGGACCGCAGCTGGCTCGGCGGGCTGGTGAGCCGGGGAATCGACACCGCGGTCGCGCTGACTGCGGTGATCCTCGCGATCGTGCTCGTGGTCGCCGGAGGCGGCCCGACCCTGGCTCCTGGCCTGGAGCTCTTCAACCTCCTCGGCGCAGTGATCGGCCTCCTCGGGTTCTTCGGGATCCTCCGCTCCATGCTGAGGTCCATCGTCGGCGCGCGCGGTCAGGCCTTCTCCGACTGAGACGGTGAGCGCTCCTCCGCTCTGGCTCGCTCGACCCGCTTGCTGATCACGAACCGCCACATCAGCCCGAGGCCGAGGAACCAGAAGGGCAGGACGATGAGGCCCGCACGTGTGTCCTCCCCCAGGAACAGCGCGACCAGGATGAAGACGAAGAAGGCCAGCACGACCCACGGCATGAAGCGTCCACCCGGCATCTTGAACTTCGAGGCCTCATGGAGCTCGGGACGCTTCTTCCGGAACATGAGGTAGCTGACCAGGATGAACGTCCAGGTCGCGATGAAGTTCAGCGAGCTCACCGAGGTCACCACGGTGAACGCCGCCATGACGTTGTCGCCGAGAGCCAGCACCGGGAGGGCCGCGAACAGGAACGCCGTCGTGAAGAAGACGCCCTGCGTCGGCACGCCGCGTGCGTTCAGGAGCCCGAAGCGCCTCGTGGCCTGGCCGTCCTTCGCGAGGCCGTAGAGCATCCGCGTGGACGAGTAGAAGCCGGAGTTGGCGCTCGAGGCGGCAGACGTGAGCACCACCAGGTTCACGACGATCGCCGCGGCCGGGAAGCCGATGAGCTCGAACATGGAGGTGAAGGGACTCACCCCCGGCTCGATCAGGTTCCACGGAGTGACCGACATGATGATGACCAGGGCGCCGACGTAGAAGACGAGGATGCGAACGACCACCGAGTTGATGGCCTTCGGCAGGTTCTTCTCCGGGTCCTCAGCCTCGGCTGACGCCGTTCCGACGAGCTCGATGCCGACGAAGGCGAAGACCCCCATCTGGAACCCCAGGATGAAGCCGCTGATCCCGAACGGGAACATGCCGCCCTGATCCCAGAGGTGGGAGACGGACGCCGTCACGCCGTCCGCGCTCGTGAACCCGGTCACGAGCAGGACGATGCCGACGGCGATCAGGGCGAGGATCGCGACGACCTTGATGATCGCGAACCAGAACTCGGTCTCGCCGAACGCCTTCACGGGCTGCAGGTTGAGGAGGAGCAGGCCGATGGCCGTCGCGATCGCCGGCACCCAGGCGGGGATGCCGTCGTTGAAGAACGCCACGTACCCGGTGATCGCCACGATGTCCGCGATGACCGTGATGACCCACGCCAGCCAGTACGTCCAGGCGACCACGTACCCGGCCCAGGGCCCGATGAGGTCAGCCGCGACATCCCCGAAGGTCTTGTAGCCGAGGTTGGAGAGCAGCAGCTCCCCCAGCGCGCGCATCACGAAGAAGAGCGCGAACCCGACGATCGCGTACACGAAGATGATCGAGGGGCCCGCGAGACTGATCGTCGTCCCCGAGCCGAGGAAGAGCCCCGTTCCGATCGCCCCGCCGATGGCGAGCAGCTGCAGGTGGCGGGACTTGAGCCCACGCCGGAGGCCGCCGTCGCCCGTCTCATCGCCACGTGGATGCTGCGCTTCGGTCTGGATAGCCCTGCTGGTCACCGGAACCCCCTCGATACTGGTCGATGCCGAACCCACGAATTCTAGTGGTGGCTCAGGAAGCTCGACTCCCGGGTCTACATTGGTCGCATGCACGATCTGCGCACTGCGCGACCCGAGGCCGCCGCCGCCTCTCACCCCCGCACAAGCGGCACCCTCCTCGCCCGCTCGGCGGTCGGCGTCGCCGCCATCGGCATCGTCTTCGGCGACATCGGCACGAGCCCCCTGTACGCGCTGCGGGCGGTGTTCTCGGAGCACGACGGCGTCGTGCAGCCCAGCATCGCGCACGTGTACGGACTCATCTCGCTCATCATCTGGGCCGTGACGCTGCTCGTGACCGTCAAGTACGTGCTCTTCGTGCTCCGGGCCGATCACGAGGGCGAGGGCGGCATCCTCGCCCTCTCGACCCTGATCGGGCGCCGGCTCCGTGGGTCCAGGCGAGCCATGGCCGCGACGACCCTCGTCGGCATCATCGGCGCCGCCCTGTTCTTCGGGGACAGCGTCATCACCCCGGCCGTCTCCGTCCTCTCCGCAGTCGAAGGACTCGAGATCGCGCTTCCCGGCACCGAGGCGCTCGTCGTTCCCATCGCGCTCGTCGTGCTCGTCGGGCTCTTCGCGCTGCAGCGGTTCGGCACGGGCGGCATCGGTCGCCTCTTCGGGCCGATCATGCTGATCTGGTTCATCACCCTCGCGTGCCTCGGCATCCCCCACATCCTGGCGCATCCCGAGATCCTGGCGGCGTTCTCCCCGCACCACGCCATCGCCTTCATCATCGGCGAACCGCTCATCGCCGGCGTCGCCCTCGGCGCTGTCGTGCTGGCTGTCACCGGAGCGGAAGCGCTGTACGCGGACCTCGGCCACTTCGGCCGCTCCCCCATCTCGAAGGCCTGGCTCTTCGTCGTCTTCCCGGCCCTGACGATCTGCTATCTCGGGCAGGGCGCCCTCGTGATCGAGGATCCGTCTGCCATCGACAACCCGTTCTTCCGGATGGCGCCCACCTGGGCCGTGTTCCCGCTCATCGGCCTCGCGACGCTCGCGACGGTCATCGCGTCGCAGTCCGTCATCTCCGGCACCTTCTCGGTCGCGAGGCAGGCCATGCGGCTCGGCTTCCTCCCGAATCTCACGGTCAAGCACACGTCCCGAGCGTCCATCGGCCAGATCTACATCCCGGTCGTCTCACTGCTCCTGCTCGTGCTGATCATCGGCGTCGTCCTCGGGTTCCGGAACTCGGAGAACCTGGCGGCCGCCTACGGCCTGGCGGTCACCACGACGTTCCTGCTCACCTCCTCGCTGTTCATCGTGTACTTGCGCCTCGTGTGGGAGTGGCCCTGGTACCGAGTGCTCCTCGTGACGGTCCCCATCGTCGTCCTCGAGCTCGCCTTCTTCGTGTCGGGGCTCGTGAAGTTCTTCGCGGGCGGCTGGCTGCCGCTCGTCCTTGCCGGCGCCCTCATCCTGACCATGCTCACCTGGAAACGGGGTCGCGAGATCGTCACCGGACGACGGGAGCGCCTCGAGGGGACCCTGCAGGAGCTCATGCGCCGCCTGCTCCTGGACCAGCCAACCCGCGTGCCGGGATGGGCCGTCTATCCGCACGGCGGGGCACGCACGGCTCCCCTGGCGCTTCGGCTCAACACCCGCGTCAACCACGCCCTCCACGAGCACGTGCTGCTCGTGCGAGTCGCGACCGCCGACGTGCCCCACATCCCGGAGCGCCGGCGCTGCACCATCGACGACATCGGGCCGGCCCCGGAGGGCCTCGTGCACATCACGCTGACCTACGGGTTCCTCGACCGGCGCGATGTCCCCCTCTCCCTCCGCGACGCGCGGCTCGCCGGCACTGTGTCGCAGTTCGACAACGAGAGCGCGATCTTCTTCCTGTCGCGGATCGCCCTCAGGCCGGGGCACGCGAGCGGCATGGCCACGTGGCGCGCCAAGCTCTTCGTGCTCATGTCCCGCGGAGCCTCTTCCCCTGCAGCGCAGTTCGGGCTTCCCCCCGAGCAGACGGTCGAGATCTCCCCGCAGGTGCTGCTCTAGGAGCGGTCGGCCTCCGCCTTCGCGAAGCCGGTCAGGTATGCGGGCACCAGCACGGACGCCGTGAACAGGAGCGTGAGCACGAAGGTGCACGTCATGACCGTGAGCAGGTCGTAGGCGCCACCGGAGATCCAGAAGCTGCAGAACGTCGCACCGGCTGCGGCGAGGATCGAATGGCCGATCGCGAGCGGCAGCACCCTCCGGCGAGTGTACGAACGCAGCCCGGTCGACACTCCCCGCTCAGCGGCGAGCGCCGCGACCGCACCCAGGATGCACAGCAGGAGCATCGCCAGCCAGCCGAGGAGCAGCGGCAGGAAGCCGCGCTGATCGAGCTGCACGCGACCGACCTCGGTCAGCAGCGCATAGCCGAAGAACATGACGAGGCCAACAGCCCCGAGAGTCGGGACGAGTCGGCTGAGCACCTCGCGCTGGCTGGGCCGGAACGCGGCGAGGGAGATCGACGGGAAATCTTCGAGGGGGGCGGCGCTCACGCGGGTCAGTGTATCCGCCGCAGACGACGAGACGGGGCGGCCCGTCGGGGCCGCCCCGTCTCGGGAACGGTGCTGCGTGTCTCGCGGTCGATCAGACCCCGGGAGTCGTGTCGCTCGTCGCGCCGGTCGGGTTCATGCCGCCCTGCTTCGAGAACGAGCCGACCAGCTGCTGCAGGTCGATGCCCGTGAGGGTCTTGAGCACCTCGGTGCCCTCGCCAAGCACGGAGCCGACCGTCTTCGTGACGGCGCTGGCGCCGTCCGTCGAGATGACGGTGAGCTTCTCGATGTTGCTGATGGGGTCGGCCGCGGCGCGGACGATCTCCGGGAGGCGGGAGATGATCTCCTGCGCGATGGCAGCCTCGCCGTACTTCTGCAGCGCCTGCGCCTTGGCGTCGGTCGCTGCAGCCTCGGCGAGACCCTCAGCCTGGATCGCAGCGGCGCGAGCGTCACCCTCGGCGCGAATACCTGCTGCGAGCGCGATCTGGCGGTCACGGTCGGCTTCACCGGAGTACCGCACGGCAGCGGCGGCTGCCTCGGCGTCCTGGACGGCGGCGACCTTGTTGGCCTCTGCCGTGCGCGTGCGCTTGTAGACCTCGGCGTCGGTCGCCGCGTTCTCGGTGTCGCGGATGGCGTTGGCCTGCTGGACCTTCGCGTAGGCGTCGGCCTCGGCAGGCTTGCGGATCTCGATGTCGAGTCGCTCCTGGGTCACGAGGGCCTGTTCGATGAGCGCCTCGCGCTCCTGCTGGGCGACGAGCCGGTCCTGCTCGGCGCGAGCGAACTGACCGGCCGCTTCAGCCTCTGCGTTCGCTCGGTCGGTCTCGGCCTTGATCGATGCCTGGCGCAGTCGGAGTTCCTTCTCGCGTTCCGCGATACGCTCGGACGCCTCGATCTTGGCGAACTCGGAGACCCGAGCGGCCTCCGCCTCGCTGACCTCAGCGACCTGGCGCGCACGAGCGGACTCGGAACGCCCGAGGTTCTGCAGGTAGTCGCTGCCTGGGGTCGAGATGTCGGAGATGTTGAGGAGGTCGACCTGCAGGCCCTGCTCGATGAGGTCGGCCTTCGTCTCCGACACGACTCGGTCGGAGAGGCTCTTGCGGTCGGAGATGATCTGCTCGATCGTCATGTCTCCGACGATGGAGCGCAGCGAGCCCTCGAGCGACTCGCGGATGATGTCCGTGAGGGCCTCCTGCTGGTCGAGGAAGCGCTGGGCCGCGCGGCGAACGCCTTCCTCGGTGCCGGACACCTTGAAGTTGATGGAGGCCTTGATGGCGATCTTGATGCGGTTCTTGTCGACGCCCTCGACCTGGATGCCGATCTGACGCTGCTCGAGCGAGAGGGCGAAGCCCTGCTGGAGGATGGGCCACACGAAGGTGCGGCCGCCGATGACGACGCGCTGCCCCGTCATGTCGCTCTGCGCCTTCTGGCCGGCGCCGCGACCGACGATGATGAGCGCCTCGTTCGGCGGGACGCGCCGGATGCGCGACGCGATGAACACTCCGAGGGCGAGCAGCGCGATGATGATCGCGATGACGCCGATCACAGTGACGTTGGCAGTTATCAAGTCCATATGGTCGATTTCCTGTCGTGGAGGTCGTGGGTGGTCATGCTGTGGTCATGAGGCGCCCGACGGCGCAGGGAGTCGGCCAGCTGGGCGTCTCCCGATCAGATGGATTCGCGTTCGACTTTGACGCGCGAACCGAGGTGCTGCACGACGCGGATGCGCGCGCCCTGCTCGATCTCACCGTCGGCGAACGCGAGGCGCCGCTCGATCTCGTGGGACCCATCGAGCGCGACCTCTCCGCTTGAGATCGTGATCTTGGACATCGCCGTGCCGGTGTCTCCCGTGACGTCCCGGGGCACGCCGTCGCTGCTTCTCGACAGGTTGCGCACGAGCAGCGACGCGCCGATGTAGGCGATGAGGCCGATGACGATCGCGACGATGTAGGCCCAGAACTGCGGCAGGCCCATGCTGTCGGTGATGGCACCCGAGGCGCCGAAGACGACGAGCGCGACGGCCAGGCCGGGAACGGAGAGCAGCCCGCCAGCATCGACGTCGAGGACTTCCCCGAAGAAGAGCGAGAAGACCAGAAGCCCCAGGCCGATCGCTCCGATGATGATGAAGACGGTCATGACGGTGAGCTCCCTGGTGGCCGCGTGCGGCGGGGTGTCCCGCCGCCTCGCGTTGATTCTACCGAAGGCTGAGACACCGCGGCGCGGAGACCTCTCCGGCGCGGCGGCGCCTCAGCCTGAATTCTGACGGAGATCAGGCTTCTCCGAAGCCGGAGCTGATGAGCGCCGCGATCTCGGTGACGGCCTGCTCGGCCTCCGCGCCCGTTGCCGAGACCTCGATCTCCTGCCCCTTCGAGGCCCCGAGGGAGATGATCCGGAGCAGGCTCTCCGCGTCGGCCCCGCCGATCGTGATCTGCGCATCGAACTTCCCTGCCACTGAGACCAGCTGGGCCGCCGGCCGTGCGTGCAGCCCCTGCTCGTTGACGATCTCGACCTTGGTGCTCGCGCGGGGAGCCGCAGCCTCATCCGCTGCCGACGGTGCCGACGCTGCCGACTGCTCGGCTCCTGACGCGTCCTGCGCGCCACCGTCCCTCTGCCAGGCCGACTCCCCTGCCCGCGACACGGCGTCCAGCGACGCCCCTCCGGCCGCCGCGACAGCGGCAGCCACCGTGCCCTCGACGAGCGGCGCGTCCACGAGGCGCACGTCCCCGGCGGCGTCGTCGAGCATCTCGAGCACCGTCTCGGCAGTGAGGACGGCGGAGCCGAGGTCGGTGAAGACGGCGACTCCCTCGCCGGACTGCGCCGTCGCGACGGCGCGCTCGATGAGCTCGAAGCTCGTGCCGATTCGGCCGTCCTCGGTGCCGCCAGCAGGGACGATCGTCACGTCCTCCGCCATCTGACCCGCGAGCTCGACGAGACCCTCCGCGATCCGTGCAGAGTGCGATACGACGACGATGCCGACCGTCATGAAGCCGCCTCGACAGCGGCACCAAGGAGGTAGGCGGTCGACTGCGCGCCCGGATCCCGGTGCCCGGCGCTGCGTTCGCCCAGGTAGCTCGCTCGGCCCTTCCTGGCGATGAGCGGCTCCGTCGCGGCAGCGCCCTCCACTGCCGCGAACGCCGCGGCCCGGAGCACAGCGGCGCCGTCGTCGCCAGCGGCGGCCGCCTTGCTCGCGGCGGAGGCCGCGGGAGCCCAGGCGTCGACCATGGTCTTGTCGCCCGGCTGCGCCTTGCCACGCTGCTGCAGCCCTGCCGAGGCCGCCTCCACTAAGGCCGCCACGTCCGCGGGCTCCAGCTCGGGCTTGCCCTTGAGCGCGACGGCGCCCTTCAGGAACGCCGTCCCATACAGCGGGCCCGCCGCTCCGCCGACCGTGGAGATCAACGTCGTCGCGAGCAGCTTCAGCACGTCGGCCGGCGTCGCATCCGCCTCGAGCGAGGAGAGCTTCCCGAGCGCGGCCTGGAATCCGCGATCCATGTTCTCCCCGTGGTCGCCATCGCCGATGTTGCGATCCAGGTGGATGAGCTCAGTGCGGTTCTCGGCCATCGAGGTGGCAGAGAGCTCCACCCAACGCCTCGCCCAGTTTCCGTCGAGTGTCATGTTCTACCTTCCCCACCGAAGTGCCGCTGTGTGCACCGGTGCATCCCACAATGCCGTGAGTTCGTCGTCGAGCCTGAGAACGGTGATCGAGCAGCCTTGCATCTCGAGCGATGTCGTGAAGTTCCCGACAAGGTGCCTGGTTACCGTAATTCCGTGCTCCTTGAGTACCTGCGCGGCGCGACGGAACACGATGTAGAGCTCGATTTCCGGGGTGCCGCCCATTCCATTGACAAACAGCAGCACATTGTCGCCCGAGGCGAATGGCAGATCCTCGAGAATCGGGGCGAGCAGCCGATCGACAATCGCATCAGCAGGCTCGATCGCGATTCGCGCGCGACCCGGCTCTCCGTGAATGCCGATCCCGATCTCGATCTCATCCTCGGCGAGATCGAAACTCGGCTCGCCAGCGTGCGGCACGGTGCAGGCCGAGAGAGCGACGCCCATGGACCTCGTGTTCGCGTTGACCCTGGTCGCGAGCTCTGCGACGGCGTCGAGGTCGTCTCCGCGCTCTGCCGCCGCCCCGGCGACCTTCTCCACGAGCACCGTGCCAGCGACCCCGCGCCGCCCGGCCGTGTAGAGCGAGTCCTTCACTGCGACGTCGTCGTCCACGAGGACCGTGCGCACCTCGATATCCTCAGCCAGCGCAAGGTCGGAGGCCGTCTCGAAGTTCAGGACGTCGCCGGTGTAGTTCTTGACGATGTGGAGCACACCCCGACCGGCGTCCACGGCCTTCGTGGCCTCGAGGATGGGGTCAGGCGTCGGTGAGGTGAAGACCGGCCCTGGGACTGCCGCGTCGAGCATCCCGTAGCCGACCAGCCCGCCGTGCATGGGTTCGTGCCCTGAGCCGCCGCCGGAGACGATCCCGACCTTGCCCTCCACCGGTGCATCGTTTCGCACGAGGAATGCGGGCTCGGGGGCGACCCGGAGAATATCCGCATGGGCGAGCGCCATACCCTCGAGCGCTTCCTTGACAACGTCCTTCGGATCGTTGATCAGCTTCTTCACGATCATCCTCTCGACGAGATTTCGGCAGCAGCATTGCAGCCACGCTCAGCCTAGTGCCGATGGCGGGTCACAATTCGGGAAACTCGCTCGTAACACGCGCGTCGGAGTTGTTCCTGTGCCTATGGTGAGGAACCGCTCAATCGCGGCACGGGCTCGCCCCGTATCGAACTTCCCAGAAAGGCAATCCCGTGGATCTAGGATCGATCTTCTTGGCCGAGCTGGTGGGCACCGCAGTGCTCGTCCTCCTCGGTTGCGGTGTCGTCGCCAACGTCGTCCTCAAGGACACGAAGGGCAACGGCGGCGGCTGGCTGCTCATCAACTTCGGCTGGGGCTTCGCCGTCTTCATCGGCGTGCTCTCGTCAGCGGCGTCAGGCGGCCACCTCAACCCAGCAGTGACGCTGGGACTCGCGGCCAACACCGTCGTCACCGGCGGCTCTGTGGACGTCGCCGAGGTGGGGCTGCGCATCGTCGCTCAGCTCATCGGCGCCATCCTCGGTGCCGTCGTCGTCTGGCTCGCCTACAAGCTCCACTTCGACGACGAACCGGATGCGGGTTCGAAGCTCGCGGTCTTCGCGACGGGTCCGGCCAAGCGCAGCCTCGGCTGGAACACCGTGACCGAGATCATCGCGACGTTCGTCCTGGTGCTTGCCGTCATCGCGTTCCAGAACTTCCCGGCCTTCTCCATGGCGAACACGGACTCGACCGCGCCCGACATGGGCAGCCTCGGAAACCTCGCGCCGCTCGCCGTCGCGATCGTCGTGGTGGCCATCGGCGCGAGCCTCGGTGGGCCGACCGGCTACGCCATCAACCCAGCGCGTGACCTCGGACCGCGCCTCGCGCACGCCTTCCTCCCCATCAAGGGCAAGGGCGGCAGCGACTGGAGCTACTCCTGGGTTCCGATCGTCGGACCGATCATCGGCGGTGTCCTCGCCGGCCTCGTCGGCACGGCGATCCTGCCCGCCGCAGCTTCCGCCTTCGGCGCCTAGCACCCACAGGGCGACCTCGACGCTTTCAGGGCCGGAGTCTTCACAGTTCCGGCCCCGAAACTGTCTGCAGGACACCACCAGCGATGCTCGCGCCAGTCCAGCATCGCGTTTTTCACCGCTGGCACATCAGCACCTCTGACAAGGGAGTCACTCCGTGAGCAAGTACGTCATCGCCATCGACCAGGGAACCACCTCCTCGCGAGCCATCGTCTTCGACCACTCCGGGTCGATCGTGTCGACCGGGCAGCTCGAGCACGAGCAGATCTTCCCCAAGGCCGGCTGGGTCGAGCACGACCCCAAGGAGATCTGGAACAACACGCGAGAGGTCATCGGCCAGGCGCTCTCGAAGGCGAACATCACCAGGCACGACATCGCGACGATCGGCATCACGAACCAGCGCGAGACCGCCGTCGTCTGGGACAAGACCACCGGGGAACCCGTCTACAACGCCATCGTGTGGCAGGACACGCGCACGCAGCCCATCGTCGACCGGCTCGCGGCCGAGGGCGGCGTCGAGCGCTTCAAGGACACCGTCGGGCTTCCCCTCGCCACCTACTTCTCCGGAACGAAGATCGTCTGGATCCTGGAGAACGTCGAGGGTGCGCGGGAGCGCGCCGAGGCCGGCGACCTCATCTTCGGCACGACTGACAGCTGGGTGCTCTGGAACCTCACCGGCGGCGTCGACGGAGGCGTCCATGTCACCGACGTCACGAATGCCTCCCGCACGCTCTTCATGGACCTCGAGACGCTCGCCTGGGATCAGTCGATCCTCGACGCGTTCGGGGTGCCGGCATCGATGCTCCCGGAGATCAAGTCCTCCTCCGAGGTGTACGGCCACGCCAGCACGCAGTCACTGCTGCGCGAGGTGCCCATCTCCGGCATCCTCGGCGACCAGCAGGCGGCCACCTTCGGCCAGACGGCCTTCTCCTCGGGCGAGGCGAAGAACACGTACGGCACGGGATCGTTCCTCATCTACAACACCGGCGAGAAGATCGTGAAGTCCGAGAACGGACTCCTCACGACGCTCTGCTACAAGCTCGGCGACGCGGCTCCCGTCTACGCGCTCGAGGGCTCGATCGCCGTGACCGGGTCGCTCGTGCAGTGGCTGCGCGACAACCTGGGCCTCATCAACTCGGCTCCGGAGATCGAAGACCTGGCCAGCAAGGTCGAGGACAACGGAGGCACCTACATCGTCCCGGCCTTCTCCGGGCTCTTCGCCCCGTATTGGCGACCGGATGCACGCGGCGCCATCGTCGGCCTCACGCGCTTCGTCAACAAGAACCACATCGCTCGTGCGGCCCTCGAATCCACGGCATACCAGACCCGCGACGTCCTCGAGGCATCCAACGCGGACTCCGGCGTGCCCCTCGCGGAGCTGAAGGTCGATGGCGGCATGGTCGCGAACGACACGCTCATGCAGTTCCAGGCAGACATCCTGAACACGGACGTGGTGCGCCCCGTCGTCACGGAGACGACCGCGCTCGGTGCGGCCTACGCCGCCGGGCTCGCAGTCGGATTCTGGAAGGACCTGGACGAGGTGTCCGCCAACTGGCAGGAGGACAAGCGCTGGACGCCGCAGATGCCGGAGGAAGAGCGCGAGCGTCTCTACCGGAACTGGAAGAAGGCCGTCTCGAAGACTCTCGACTGGGTTGACGAGGACGTCAAGTAGCGCCCTGCGCGCTTCCCGACGACCGAGGCCCTCAGCAGTGTGCTGCTGAGGGCCTCGCCCTGTCCTGGTGCGGCGTCGTCGCGTTGCTCACTCTGCTGTCCGCTGCGCCGATCGGCGACTCGCTTCACGCGGAGCGAGTCGCTGCCACCCACGCATCCAGCGTCTCGATCGCGCGGCCGGAGTCGATGCTGGACGCTGCGTCAGCGATGCGCGCCGCGAGGCGCTCTCGGAGGGGCCGCTCTGCCGCTTCCGGCGTCACCGCGAGGTCGTAGGCGACGAGGCCTGCGGCCGCGTTGAGCAGCACGATGTCTCGAACGGCGCCATGCTGCTTCCCGGACAGCACAGCGCGGGCGATGGCCGCGTTCTCCTCCGGCAGACCGCCGAGGAGCTCCTGCATGTCGTAGGTGCCGAGGCCCACGTCCCGTGGGTGGAGATCGTGTTCGGTGATCGCACCGTTCGACACCTCCCAGATGTGGCTGTAGCCGGTGACGCTCAGCTCGTCGAGCCCGTCGTCACCCCGGAAGACCAGAGCGGTGGCACCGCGGGTGCGGAAGACCCCGGTGATCAGCGGAATGGCGGCCTGGCGGGCGACCCCGACGGCCGATGCCTCGGGGCGAGCGGGATTCGTGAGGGGGCCGAGCAGGTTGAAGACCGTGGGAACCCCGAGCTCACCGCGCACCTTCTTGGCGTGGCGGAACCCCGGGTGGAACTGCGCGGCGTAGACGAAGGTGAGTCCGACCTCCTCGAAGATGCGTCCCACTCGAACAGGGTCGGCCGTGTGGACTGCGCCAAGAGCCGAGAGAACGTCGCTGGATCCGGACTTCGCGCTCGACGCCCCGCCCCCGTGCTTCACGACGGGGACCCCCGCACCGGCGCAGACCATCGACGCCATCGTCGAGACGTTCACGGTCCCGACCATGTCGCCACCGGTACCGACGATGTCCAGCGCCAGGGGCGGCACCTCGAGCGGCACGGCGTGCTCGAGGATCGCGTCGCGGAACCCGACAACCTCCTCGACCGTCTCGCCCTTCGCGCGGAGGGCGACCAGGAAGGCAGCGAGACGTGCTTCGCTGACGTCGCCGCTCATGACCTGGCGCATGGCCCACGTGGCCTGCGCGACGCTGAGGTCATCACCGCCAAGGAGCTTCTCGAGCAATCCGGGCCAGGTCTCGGTCGATGTCATGCAGGAAACGATAGCCGTCCACCACCCAGGCACACCTAATCGGACGCGACCCGCCGGTCAGCCGTGCGTTGTCTCGGGAACCTGGGAAATCGGTCATAATGGTCAGGTGACTGCTGCAACCACCGCTCAGGCCGTGCACACGGTCCATCGCCCCAATACGACTGCCATCGGCGTCATCGTTTGGCTCGGTAGTGAGGTGATGTTCTTCGCTGGGCTCTTCGCGATCTTCTTCACTCTGCGCTCTATGGCGCCAGAGCAGTTCGCCGAAGGCCACAGTGCGCTGAACGTGCCCTTCGCCACCATCAACACGCTGATCCTCGTCAGCTCGTCGTTCACGTGCCAGTTCGGCACGTTCGCGGCTGAGCGCGAGCAGGCCCGCGCCACAGGCAAGAGCCCCAAGAACTGGGGCGCGATCGAGTGGTTCTATCTCACCGTCCTGCTCGGAGGCATCTTCGTCGCCGGCCAGGTCTGGGAGTACGCCACGTTCGTCAGCGAGGGCTACGTCCTCAACCTGAACGCGTTCACGAGCGCCTTCTACATGACGACCGGCTTCCACGGCCTGCACGTGACCGGCGGACTCGTCACGTTCCTCCTCGTGATCGGCCGCATGTACTCTGCCCGCCGCATGGGAACTCGCGAGGTCAGCAGCGCGCTGGGCATCTCCTACTACTGGCACTTCGTCGACGTGGTCTGGGTTGCGCTCTTCTTCGTCATCTACCTGCTGCCCTACTTCTCGTAGCCCGATCCTGGAGAACACACCAATGTTCCGAACGACCAAACCACGGACTGCGAAGACGGCGACCCGCAAGACGGCTCGCCGCCGCACCCCCCTCGCCACCGCGGCTCTCCTCGGCGCAGGCCTCCTGCTGACCGGCGGCGCGTACACCGCGATCGACACCGCAACCACGGCTGCTGCAGCCGAGGACGTGGCCCCCGCCAGCGCCGCAGACATCGAGAACGGCGCCGCGCTCTTCGGCGCCAACTGCGCCACCTGCCACGGCATGAACGCAGCGGGCACCGAGAACGGCCCGAGCCTCATCGGCGTCGGTGCCGCTGCCGTCGACTTCCAGGTCGGCACCGGCCGCATGCCCATGCAGGCCAACGCCGCCCAGGCCCCCGCCAAGCCCGTCCAGTTCGACGAGCAGGGCATCTCGGACCTCGGCGACTACATCGCTTCGCTGGCCCCCGGTCCCGCCGTCCCCGACGAGAAGTACCTGCAGGCCGATGGCGACGCAGCACGTGGAGCAGAGCTGTTCCGCATCAACTGCGCCATGTGCCACAACGTCGCAGGTGCGGGCGGCGCCCTCACCGAAGGAAAGTTCGCACCCGAGCTCATGACGGTCGAACCCGTCCACCTCTACGAGGCGATGATCACGGGCCCGCAGAACATGCCCGTCTTCAACGACGCGAACCTCACCCCCCAGGACAAGGCCGACATCATCACGGCGATTCGCTGGCAGACCGAGGTCACCGGCACGATCGGCGGCAACAGCCTCGGATCGCTCGGTCCGGTCTCCGAGGGCCTCTTCATCTGGATCTTCGGAATCGGCGCAGGCGTCGCAATGGCGGTCTGGATCGCCACTCGACCGAACTAGTGCCGGAAGCAACCCGGCCCGGGTCCAAACGACTTACTGCAGCTGAACAGACACACCCAGAAAGGGATCACCATGGCTGATGGCGAACACGGCGGAGAGCTTCGCACTGCTCCTTCGTCGGAGCGGGCGCCTCACATCGGGACCGCGATCCTTCCCAAGGACGGCTTCGAGAACCCTGGCATGCCGGCGCACCGCGACCGGATCACGGACGCGGACCCCGCGCAGGCGAAGCGCACTGAGCGCCTCC
The DNA here is from genome assembly GCF_002931375.1 of Pseudoclavibacter sp. RFBJ3. NCBI lineage: Bacteria > Bacillati > Actinomycetota > Actinomycetes > Micrococcales > Microbacteriaceae > Pseudoclavibacter > Pseudoclavibacter sp. RFBJ3. Next base: position 122,088 of record NZ_PSXZ01000006.1, read on the forward strand.
TCGTCGCGCTGTTCGTGTTCTCGGCACTCGCCAGCATCTTCGCTGTCGTGGCCTACTTCGTGTGGCCGATCAGCCGCGAGGACATCTCGACCGTCCGCCTGAACAACATGTTCCTCGGCATCGGCATCGCGCTCGCGATGCTCGCCATCGGCATCGGCACGGTCGCCTGGTCCAAGTACCTCATGGCCGACCACGAGATGGCCGAGGCCCGCCACCCGGGCAAGGGCTCCCCCGCCACTCGTTCGCGAGCGGTCGAGGTCTTCGCGCAGGCGAACGAGGAGTCGGGCTTCAGCCGCCGCAAGCTGTTCCGCAACTCCCTCATCGGAGCCCTTGTCGCCATGCCGCTTCCCGGCATCGTGCTTTTCCGCGACCTCTACAACGGGAACAACCCGGACCCGGTCGAGTCGCTCTCCCACACTATGTGGGAAGAGGGAACTCGCCTCGTCCGCGACCCCACGGGAACGCCGATCCGCGCCGCGGACGTCACCTACGGTTCTGCCTTCCACGTCATCCCCGACGGCCTGATCGACCTCGAGCACCACCTGCTCGAGGAGAAGGCCAAGGCAGTTGTCCTGCTCATGCGCTTGCCCGCTGACCAGCTCAACGAGCGCGAGGACCGTGCCGGATGGTCCTACGACGGAATCGTCGCCTACTCCAAGGTCTGCACGCACGTCGGCTGCCCGGTCGCTCTGTACGAGCAGCAGACGCACCACCTGCTCTGCCCGTGCCACCAGTCGCAGTTCGACGTCAAGAACCACTGCGAGGTCATCTTCGGACCGGCGGGACGCCCGCTCCCGCAGCTGCCGATCGCTGTCGACGACGAGGGCTACCTCATCGCGCAGAGCGACTTCACCGAACCTGTCGGACCGAGCTTCTGGGAGCGACGCCATGACTACAACGTATAAAGCTCCGGTACGCGAGGGCGGGTTCATCGCCGGCGCCGCCAACTACCTCGACGAGCGCACCACCATCTCCGGTGCGGTCAAGGAGTTCGGACGCAAGATCTTCCCGGACCACTGGTCCTTCATGCTCGGTGAGATCGCGCTCTACAGCTTCGTCGTCATCCTGCTCTCCGGAACCTTCCTGACGTTCTTCTTCGACCCGTCGATGGCCCACGTCGAGTACGAAGGCTCCTACCTCCCGCTCAAGGGCATGGGCATGTCGGCCGCTATGGCGTCGACGCTCGACATCTCCTTCGACATCCGCGGCGGACTGCTCATGCGCCAGGTGCACCACTGGGCAGCGCTGCTGTTCGTGGCGTCCATCGGGCTCCACATGCTGCGCGTCTTCTTCACCGGAGCGTTCCGCAAGCCCCGCGAGCTCAACTGGGTCGTCGGCTTCGTGCTCTTCATCCTCGCGATGGCAGAGGGCTTCACCGGCTACTCGCTCCCCGATGACCTGCTCTCCGGCAACGGCCTGCGCATCATCGACGGAATCATGAAGGGCATCCCGCTCGTCGGAACCTGGGTCTCCTTCTTGTTCTTCGGCGGCGAGTTCCCCGGTACCGAGATCGTCGGGCGCCTCTACTCGCTGCACATCATGATCCTGCCCGCGATGGTCATCCTGTTCATCGCGTTGCACTTGGCCCTCATGGTGATCAACAAGCACACGCAGTGGCCCGGACCCGGCCGCACGAACGGCAACGTCGTGGGAAACCCGGTCCTTCCGGTGTTCGCCGGCAAGGCAGGCGGATTCTTCTTCCTGATCTTCGGCCTCATCTTCCTCATCGCGTCGTTCTTCTCGATCAACCCGGTCTGGAACTACGGCCCGTACGACCCCTCCCCCGTCTCCGCCGGTACCCAGCCCGACTGGTACATCGGCTTCGCCGACGGCATGCTGCGACTCATCCCGCCCGGCTGGGAGGTGTACTGGTTCAACCACACGTGGTCGTTCGCGATCCTGACCCCGCTGATCCTCATCGGAATCTTCATCGTGCTGGTTGTCGTCTACCCCTTCATCGAGGCGTGGATCACGGGTGACAAGCGCGAGCACCACCTGCTCGACCGCCCGCGCAACGCACCCACCCGCACCGCGATCGGCGCAGCCGGCGTCACGTTCTACGCCGTCATGTGGGCTGCAGCAAGCTCCGACCTCATGGCAACGCACTTCCACCTCGCCATGGAGCACGTCATCCACTTCCTGCAGGTGATGCTGATCCTCGGACCGGTCATCGCGTACATCGCCACGAAGCGGATCTGCCTCGGACTCCAGAAGCGCGATCGTTCGCTTGCGCTGCACGGTGTCGAGTCGGGACGTGTTCTTCGACTCCCCCACGGCGAGTTCGTCGAGGTCGAGGTTCCGCTCGATAAGTACGACCGATGGGAGCTCGTCTCCTACAACGAGCAGGCGCCGATCATGCTCCGTCCGAACGAGGACGGAAAGATCACGGCTCCCATGCGCCTGCGCGCCGCTCTGTCGCGCTGGTTCTTCGAGGACCGCGTCGAGCCCGTCACGAAGACGGAGATCGAACAGGCACACCACGGCCACCACTAGGCCGTAGCGACTCCCTGAGCCTTCGGGCACACAAGAGGGGCTGTCATTCCGCATCAGCGGACTGACAGCCCCTCTTGTCGTCGGCGGTCCCTCCTGCGAGGGCGCGGGGGCAGCGGCGACCGGCTCCCCGTGGAGTCAGGAGCGGAGACCGCGCAGCCAGTCCCCCAGTCCCCCAGCCCGCCAGCCGAGGACGCTTGGCCGAGACGGGATCTCGCCGAGCGCAGTGGCTTCTCGCCCTCGGGAGCCCACACGTGATTGGCCGGCACGCGGAGTCGCGCGAGGGCACAGAGACCCCAGGAGCCACCGGCACGAGCAGGGGGCGGCAGCGTTGCCGACCCCCGCGAGGTCCACCACCAGTCGAGGTGGTGTCCGGTCACGGTGCCAACGGCACAGAGACTCCCGCACGGTCTCCACAGCCCACTGCCGCGGCCCCATGGAAGTGAGACGGGAGGGACCTCGCCGTTTCCACTGCACTGCCCACGCTTGGCGCGCACCGAATGCAGGCGGGTAGGGGTCGGACTCAAGAAAGCGGCGCTCTTGCTCCGCCCGCGTCCGAGCGGGCTCCGAACGTGCGGGCATCCGGTAGAGGCAGAGGCAGAGTCCTCACGGCCCGAGGTGCGCGTGCTCCCTCAGCGCGCTCTGGGACCCTCAGCTCCTCTCCGGGTGCACGAACACGCACGCTCGACTCAGGAGCGCCACAGGGGCACGTGGGGGCTACCAGAGTGGCGCCGAGCCTCGTCGGCGGAGACCGCAAAAGGCCCGCCCCTCTTGCGAGGGACGGGCCGGAAGCCTGCAGACGACGCCTAGTGGGCGTAGCGTCCGCGGTAGTACTCGAACACCCAGCCGACGATGGCGATGATGAACAGCGGCGCCGCGAAGTACGCGAACCACCATCCGCCGATCGACAGGCCGAGGAAGATCAGCCCGACGGCAAGGGCCAGCACGAACGGCCACCAGCTCTGCGGCGGGAAGAAGCCGAGCTCAGGATCAGCGTCAGCGATCTCGCCGTCGAGCCTGTCCTCGGGAAGGACGTGCACTCGGAACGGCTTCGCCGAGCTGCCGAGATAGAACGCGACGAAGGCCACGAAGATGCCGGACAGCGCCAGTGCGACGATGCCAACCCACTCGTAGTGGCCGAGGGCCGCATGAGTCCAGAGGGTGTAGACGACGGTCACGACCGCGTAGAAGACGGCGAGGACCCAGAGGAGGCGTGCTGAGGTCTTCACTCTCGTTCTCCGATCTTGTCGTTGACTGGCGTCAGGTCGCGGTAGCCGTGCGGTGCGACCTCGGGGTGGTTGAGGTCGAATGCCGGACGCTCCGAGCGGATGCGCGGGATGGACGTGAAGTTGTGACGCGGCGGCGGGCAGCTGGTCGCCCACTCGAGCGAGGAGCCGTAGCCCCACGGGTCGTCGACGGTCACCTTCGGTGCGTTGCGGGCCGTGATGAAGACGTTCAGGAAGAACGGCAGCAGCGAGATCGCGAGCACGAAGGCGCCGAACGTCGAGAGCTGGTTCATCCACGTGAAGTTGTCTTCGGGCTGGTACGTCGCGTAACGACGCGGCATGCCCATGACGCCGAGCCAGTGCTGGATGAGGAACGTCATGTGGAAGCCGATGAACAGCAACCAGAACTGGATCTTGCCGAGGCGCTCGTTGAGCATCTTCCCCGTCCACTTCGGCCACCAGAAGAAGAATCCGGCGAACATTGCGAAGACGATCGTTCCGAAGATGACGTAGTGGAAGTGAGCCACGACGAAGTACGTGTCAGACACGTGGAAGTCGAGCATCGGCGAGGCCAGGATGACACCCGTCAAGCCACCGAAGACGAAGGTGACGAGGAAGCCGAGCGAGAACAGCATGGGCGTCTCGAACGTGACCGAGCCACGCCAGAGCGTTCCCAGCCAGTTGAAGATCTTCACACCGGTCGGCACCGCGATGAGCATCGTCATGAGCGCGAAGAACGGGAGGAGCACGGTGCCCGTCACGTACATGTGGTGAGCCCACACGGAGGCGGAGAGCGCCGCGATGGCGATCGTCGCGTACACGAGGGTCTTGTAGCCGAAGATCGGTTTTCGGCTGAAGGCCGGGAAGATCTCGGACACGATCCCGAAGAACGGCAGCGCGAGGACGTAGACCTCCGGGTGGCCGAAGAACCAGAACAGGTGCTGGTAGAGGATCGCTCCCCCGGCCTCGACGTCGTAGATGTGCGTCAGGAACACGCGGTCCATGAGCAGGCCGAACCAGGCAGCCGCGAGAACGGGGAACGCGAACAGCACGAGGATCGACGTGATCATCGCGTTCCAGGTGAAGATCGGCATGCGCCACATCGTCATGCCAGGTGCACGCATCGTGATGATCGTCGTGATGAAGTTCACGGCGCCGAAGATCGTCGCGAATCCTGTCGCCGCGAGCCCGGCAACCCAGAGGTTGCCTCCGACTCCCGGAGAGTAGGTCATCGTCGACAAGGGGACGTAGGCCGTCCAGCCGAAGGATGCCGCACCTCCCGGCGTGAGGAAGCCACCGACCGCGATGAGCGCGCCGAAGGTGAAGAGCCAGAAGGCGAACGCGTTCAGTCGCGGGAACGCGACGTCGGCCGTGCCGATCTGCAGGGGCACGAGCACGTTCGCGAAGCCGGAGAAGAGCGGCGTTCCGAACATGAGCAGCATGATCGTGCCGTGCATCGTGAACAGCTGGTTGTACTGCTCTTTGGTGTCGATGATCTCCATGCCCGGCTCGAAGAGCTGGGTGCGGATGACCAGTGCCATGACTCCGCCGATGCAGAACCAGACAAAGCTCGAGATCAGGTACATGTACCCGATGGTCTTGTGGTCCGTCGAGGTGATCCAGGTGACGAGGACGTTGCCCTTGCGCTCGACAGAGCGGCTCGGAGCCGTGGTCGCCTCAGAGACCGGGGTGATGCCTGGACGGTTCAGCGTTGACGTCATTTTCGTCGCCCCTATTCCGACTCGTGGTTGAACTCGGGAACATCAGTGCCCGGAAGGTTCTGGTTGCGGTTGTAGTCGTCGCCGTGGGCGCCGACGTTGCCCGCCGCGCGCAGCTCGGCGATGTAGGCGTTGTACTCGGCCTGCGAGACGACCTCGACCTGGAAGAGCATCATCGAGTGGTACTCGCCGCACAGCTCGGCGCACTTGCCCATGTAGGTGCCTTCACGTTCTGGCACGAACGACATGGTGTTGGTGTGGCCGGGGATGTTGTCGATCTTGTAGTGGAAGTCGACGACCCAGAAGGAGTGGATGACGTCGCGCGACTTGATGTCGAGCGTGACGTTCGCGCCGACCGGGAGGACGAGCTTGGGCAGCGCTGCCTCGTCGATGGTTCCGGTCGCAGCTCCGCGCTCTCCGTCGACAGACGGCTCGCGGTCTTCCTGCGCCTGGATGCCCTCGTAGTAGACGCCCGAGTCATACGCGGTGTTGCTGGTCGGCAGGTAGTTGAAGTCCCATGCCCACTGCTTGCCGTAGACCTCGATCTTCACGTCCTGCTCTTCTTCGGCGAAGTTCGAGACGACAGGAGCCTCTTCTCGCACCGTGAAGGCGAAGAAGCCGGCGACGAGGATGATCGGGACCACGGTGAAGAGGATCTCGATGGGCATGTGGTAGCGCAGCTGAGCTGGCAGGCCCTTTTCGCCCTTGCGGCGGCGGTACATCACGGATGCCCAGATGATGAGCCCCCACGTGATGCCGCCCACGACAAGCAGAATGATCCAGGAGTTGACCCAGAAGTTCGTAAAGGCGTCGGAATGGTTGGTGACGCCGGGGTCACCGGGCATGTAGCCCCGTAGTTCTTGCGACGTGCAGCCAGCCAGAATCAGAATCAGGGCTGCTGCAATCGGAGCGGCGAACCACTTCACGCGGCGGGTGTCTCGCACGGCAAACCTTTCGAGGTGACGCATACAGGTTGCTGTCAGTCTAGTGGGAATCTCGCGGGCGAACGACTCGGGGCGCGCGGAGACGACGAAACGGCGCGGTCAAAGACCACGCCGTTTCGGGTGTGTCGCGGGGCGCTGCCCCGCGTGTCGGGTCAGTGGAACGAATCGCCACAGGCACAGGATCCCTGCGCGCTCGGGTTGTCGATCGTGAAGCCCTGCTTCTGGATCGTGTCTTCGAAGTCGATCTTCGCGCTGTCAAGGTAGGGGACGCTCATCGGATCGACGATGACTTCCACTCCGTCGAAGTCGACGGTCGCGTCGCCGTCGAGGATGCGCTCGTCGAAGAACAGCTGGTAGATCAGCCCGGAGCAGCCACCAGGCTGCACGGCGATGCGGAGGCGGAGTCCGCCCTCGCTCTCCTGGCCGATGAGGTTCTTGATCTTGTCGAGGGCCGCCTGCGTGAGGGTCACGGAGTGCGTGGCCTCGCTCACGGTGATGCCTTCAAGAACTGCGCTCATTGATTCTCCTCGTGCTGCTCGGCGGGACGACGTGCTCCCGCGCTCTTCACGTCGATAACGGCGTGTGAGCCAAGGATATTCCTCCCACGCACGAATCGCATCACCGGATGTCCGCGTCAGGGCGCGCGAAGCGGTGCAGGAACAGCGCCTCAGCCGAGATCGCCCGGCGGAGCACCCCGAGGTCCTGCGACTCGTTCGGGCTGTGCGCCATCGTCGCCGGATCCTCGACTCCGGTCACCAGGATCTCCGCCTCCGGGTACACCTCGGCGAGCGCCGCGATGAAGGGGATCGATCCCCCGATCCCCGTCTCCTCCGGCTGGGCGCCCCATCCGTCCTCCATCGCGGTCTTCATGAGACCGACGGCTGGTCCGGCCGTGTCGACGAGGAACGGCTGCCCCAGGTCCGGCTGGGTGATCTCGATGTGCGCCCCGAACGGCGCATGCTCGCGAAGGTGGCGCTCGATGGCCTCGAACGCGCGCGAGGCGTCGTCCCCAGGCGCGATGCGGGCGGACAGGCGCACCGAGACCGCTGGGAGGAGCGTGTTCGAGGCCTCGTCGACGCTCGGCGCGTCGATGCCCGTGATCGTGATCGCTGGCTGGTTCCAGAGCCGGTCGTGGACCGTGCCGGTGCCGATCGTGGTGACGCCCTCGAGCAGTTCCGCGTCACGGCGCACGTCGGCCTCATCGCCCCCGGAGGGTCCGTCGGCACGCGAGCCGAGCCCGGTGACCGCGACGGCTCCGCGCTCGTCCCAGAGGGAGTCGAGGAGCCGGACGGTCGCGAGCATCGCATCCGGAACCGCTCCCCCGAGCATGCCGGAGTGCGAGGCGTGGCCGAGCGTTCGCACGGTCACCTTCATCGTCACGTTGCCGCGTAGCGAGACGGTCAGGCCGGGGATGCTCGTGGACGGGTTGTCGCTGTCCGCGACGATGATGGCGTCAGCGCCGAGGGCCGCCTTGTGCTTCTCGAGGAAGTCGGCGAAGCTCCGCGAGCCGTTCTCCTCCTCGCCCTCGATGAACACCGAGATGCCGATCTTGGGTCGGCCGGCTGTCGCCGCGCTGAGCGCCTCGACAGCCGCGATGTGGGCCATGACCCCTGCCTTGTCGTCGCTTGCGCCACGGCCGTAGAGGCGGCCATCCCGCAGCGTGGGCTCGAACGGCGGGGTCCGCCAGTCGTCGGCGCTGCCCTGCGGCTGCACGTCGTGGTGCGCGTAGAGGAGAACCGTCGGCTGGCCGGGCTCCGCCGCACGCGTTGCGATCACCGCGGGCTGCCCTGCATAGCCGTCGGCGGTCTCGACGCCGTCGATGTCCACGGATTCGAACACCCCCGTCTCGCGGAGCAGTTCGGCGGTGCGCTCGGCGCTGCGTCGCACGTGGACTCGGTCGAACGCATCCCAGGACACCGATGGAATGCGGACGAGCCCGGCGAGCCGCGCGATCGTGGTCGGAAAGCGGTCCTCCACAGCTCGGAGGAGGGCCTGTTCCTGGTCATGTGCATCGAGTGGGGCATCGGAGAGAGTCATAGCGGTTAGGCTAAATCACCCAGAGTTCTTGAGAGGCATCATGTCGAAGCACGAGTCCAAGAGCGCCGAGACAGCATCGCTTCCCGCGAAGAGTCCGGCCAAGAAGCAGCAGCCGACCCCCACGAGGCGCGAGCGCGAGGCGCAGAACCTGCGTCCCCTCGTCCCCGAAGACCGCAAACAGGCCAAGCGCGAGATGCAGGCGAAGGTGCGCATCGAGCAGGCCAAGGCACGTGAGGGGCTCGCCAAGGGCGACGACCGCTACCTCCGTCCCACCGAGCGCGGCCCGCAGAAGCGCTTCATGCGCAACTACATCGATGCGCGGTACTCGATCGGCGAGCTCCTGCTCCCGATGATGTTCCTCGTCATCTTCGCCACCTTCATCCCGAGCCAGTCTGTCGGCATCTGGGCCATGAGCTTCATCTGGGCCTTCCTCGCCGTCTGCGTGCTCGAGGCCGTCATGATCGCGAACATCATCAAGCGACGCATCGCCGCGGTCGTCGGCAAGGACAAGGTCGAGAAGGGCATCATGATCGGCACGATCGCCCGGAGCCTGCAGCTTCGCGTCATGCGCATGCCGAAGTCGCAGGTCAAGCGCGGCGCGAAGATCGAGTTCACGGGCAAGTAGCCCTCGCCGGGACGGGCCTGCTCGTCTGCAGGACTCAGAAACCACAGGAACTCGACACCGCAGAAACTCGAAGGCCCGAACGGTATTCCGCTCGGGCCTTCGCTGTTTCACAATCTAGACCTGCTCGGGGCCCAGCAGGTGTCAGCTGCCTGAGAATCGTGAAGACGGCACGATCTGCGAGCAGCGAGGCCCGGGCTCAGCGCCTCAGGCGCGCGAGCCCCCTGTTGATGCTGGCTGCCCAGCCGGGGCCGGCGTAGAGGAACTCCGTGTACCCCTGCACGAGCGTCGCGCCGGCGTCGAGACGCCGCTGCACTTCGGCGGCGTCGGCGACACCTCCGACGGAGATGATGCAGAGGCGGTCCCCCGCTGTCTCCGTGACGATTCGCAGCACGTCGAAAGAGCGTTCCGTGAGCGGGCGTCCAGAGAGGCCTCCAGCACCGAACGCCTCGACGACCCGCGAGGATGTGCGGAGTCCGGACCTCGAGATGGTCGTGTTCGCGGCGATGACGCCAGCGAGTCCCTCGTCGATGGCCAGCTGCGTCACTTCGCGGATCTCACCGTCCGTGAGGTCTGGTGCGATCTTGACCAGCAGCGGCACGTCTGGCGCAGCCTCACGGGCTGCCCGCAGGATGGGCGTGAGGGACTCGAGCGACTGCAGGCTGCGCAGGCCTGGCGTGTTCGGCGATGAGACGTTGACGACCAGGTAGTCGGCGACGTCCTTCACCGCCGACGCGGCTGCGGCGTAGTCGAGGTGCGCATCCTCTGCTTCGGTGGTCTTGTTCTTGCCGATGTTGACGCCGACGATGACGGTGCGGTTTCGGCGAGCCGCGATGTTCGCCGCCGCGAGCTCGGCGCCCCGGTTGTTGAAGCCCATGCGGTTGATGAGCGCGCCATCTGCGACGAGCCTGAAGAGGCGTGGGCCCGGATTCCCCGGCTGTGGGCGCGGCGTGACCGTGCCGACCTCGACGTGCCCGAAACCGAGGGCCGCAAGCCCGTCGATGTCTTCCGCGTCCTTGTCGAATCCTGCTGCGAGACCGAACGGCGATGCGAAGCGAAGTCCCATCGTCTCGACCGCCAGCGACTCGGCAGGGGCCGTGAACGGCGACGTCACCCGGGCCGGGATGCGACGCCCGAGAATCCTGATGACGCCCGATGCGAGGGCGTGGGCACGCTCCGTGTCCATCTTCGACAGCACGTGGGTGAAGAGCAGGCGGTACGCGGCGTTCATCTGACCTCTTCCTCGATGGTGGGCTCGCCGTCGGCCGACTCCGTGGCGTACTGGGCCCTGATGCCGTCCTCGTGCATCTGCTCGATGGCGGCTCGGAAGTCGTCGAGGCTCGCGAAGCCCTGGTAGACGCTCGCGAACCTCAGGTACGCGACATCGTCGAGCTCGCGCAGCGGTGGCAGGATCGCGAGCCCGATGTCGTTGGCCTCGATCTGGGATGCCCCCGTCGACCTGATGCTCTCCTCGACCCGCTGGGCCAGCAGAGCGAGATCGGTGTCGGTGACGGGCCTCCCCTGGCATGCCTTGCGAACGCCGGCGACAACCTTGTCTCTCGAGAAGGACTCGACGACGCCATTGCGCTTGATCACCGCGAGGCTCGCCGTCTCGGTCGTCGAGAAACGGCGACCGCATTCGGGGCACTGCCGCCTGCGACGGATCGCGAAGCCGTCGTCGCTGGTCCGCGAGTCGATGACCCTCGAGTCGGGGTGCCGGCAGAATGGGCAGTGCATCAGCTGAACCTCGCCGTCACTGCTTCGCCGTGCGCGGGCAGGTCCTCAGCTTCGGCGAGCGCCACGACGTGGCCGCTCACCGTCCGCAGGGCCTCTCGGTCATAGCGGATGACCTGCTGCGGCCGCAGGAACGTGTGTGCCCCGAGGCCGGGCGTGTGGGCGGCTTGCCCTCCCGTCGGGAGCACGTGGTTCGAACCAGCGAGGTAGTCGCCGAGGCTCACGGGCGAGTTCGCCCCCATGAAGATCGCACCGGCGTTGTGGAGCGTCGCGAGCACGGCCTCGGGCTCACGGGTCTGCACTTCGAGGTGCTCGGGTGCGTACGCGTTCGAGACCACGGCCCCAGCGGCGAGGTCGTCGACGAGGATGAGCGCGGACTGGCGTCCGCCGAGCGAGGTGCGGACCCGTTCGGCGTGCTTCGTGGACGCGGCTCTGGCGGCGACACGCTCGAGCACTCGTTCGGCCCACTCGGGGTCCGGCGTGACGAGGAGGGCCGAGGCGAGTTCGTCGTGCTCGGCCTGGCTGACGAGGTCGGCGGCGACGTGGTCGGGATCCGCCGAGTCGTCCGCGAGCACGAGGATCTCGGTGGGTCCGGCCTCGGAGTCGATGCCCACGAACGACTGCACGATGCGCTTCGCAGCCGCCACGTAGACGTTGCCAGGGCCCGTGATGACCTCGACGGGCTCGAGGCCGATGTCCGGGACGCCGTGTGCCAGCGCACCGATCGCGCCGGCCCCGCCCATGGCGTAGACCTCCGTGATGCCGAGCAAGCCAGCCGCACCGAGGATCGTCGGGTGGACGCTCCCGCCGAATTCGCGCTGAGGCGGCGACGCGATGGCGATGGATCTCACCCCGGCAGCCGCGGCCGCGCAGACGTTCATGACGACGCTCGACGGATACACGGCCTTGCCGCCTGGCACGTACAGGCCCACGCGGGCGACGGGGTGCCAGCGGAGCTCGACGATGGCGCCATCGCCGAGCGTCGTCACACGCGGCGCGGGGACCTGCGCCGCGGATCCGGCCCGAACCCGCTCGATCATGGCCTCCAGACCGGCGCGAACCCGAGGGTCGAGGCCAGCCGTCGCTTCGTCGATGTCCTCCTGGGGGACCCGCAGATGGGGCGGCTCGACGCCGTCGAGGCGAAGGGCCTGCTCCCGCAGGGCGGCGCCGCCCTCGTCACGGACCGCGGAGATGAGCTCCGCTGCGGTGCCGAGGGCGCGCGTCACGTCGAGCTCGGCACGAGGGAGGATGTTCCGAAGCTCGGAGGCGCTGAGCGCAGAACCACGCAGATCGATGAGTTGCATCATGGTTTCTCCATCGTAGTCAGGCAGGAGGGAGTGCCGTCGCGACAGCAACGGCCGAGGTGGGCGCTACTCCAGGCAGCTCGGCCCGAGGAGCGCCTTGAGCTCCCCGTAGAGGTCCTGCGTGATACGCACGCGGTGCGGCAGCTCGAAGCGGCGGATGACACCGGGAGTTCGCAGCCTGAGACGCACCTCGCTCTCGCCCGAGTGCCGCCGCAGCACCTTGCCGAGCGCATCCACGACGGGCTCGGTGGCGCGCGTGTCCGGGATCGTGAGCGTCAGGGTGCCGGCGTCCTCGGCCGCGGAGATCTTCGGCAGGGTCAGACCCTGCGCGTGGAGGTTCATGCCGTCGTCTCTCTTCGAGACACGGCCCTTGACGGCCACGATCACGTCGCCCTGGAGCTGCGTCTGGAACTCCTGGTAGGTCTTGCCCATGAACATCACGGTCATGGTGCCGCCGAAGTCCTCGACCTCGATCATGCCGTATGGGTTGCCTGAGTTGCGGGCGACCCGGTGCTGCACGCTCGTGATGAGGCCAGCGATCGTCACCTGAGAGCCGTCTTCGAGGTTCTCGGCCTGCGTGAGGTCGAGGATGCTCGTCGTCGCGAGCTTCGCGAGGTCGCGCTCGAGACCCGCGAGCGGATGATCGGACACGTAGAGCCCGAGCATGTCGCGCTCGAAGGCGAGCTTGTCTCTGCGGTTGAACTCGGGGCGGACGGGAACGTCGTCCTCCTCCGCCTCGAACTCGTCGAGTCCCGCGAACAGGTCGACCTGGCCGTGCGCCTCGTTCCGCTTCCGCGAGACCGCGACGTCGATGGCGTTCTCGTGGACCTCGACGAGCGCGCGGCGGGTGTTGCCGAGCGAGTCGAACGCGCCCGCCTTGATGAGCGACTCGACGGTGCGCTTGTTCGCCACCGTCGTCGGCACCTTCTTCAGGAAGTCGTGGAAGGACGTGAACGCCGTCTTCGACTCCCTGGCCTTCTGGATCTCCTCGACCACGTTCGCGCCCACGTTGCGGACGGCGCCGAGGCCGAAGCGGATGTCCTCGCCGACCGCCGAGAAGTTGACGAAGGACTCGTTGACGTCCGGTGCGAGCACGGTGATGCCCATGCGGCGGCATTCGTTGAGGTACATCGCGAGCTTGTCGCGGGAGTCGCCGACGCTGGTGAGGAGGGCGGCCATGTACTCAGCCGGGTAGTGCGCCTTGAGGTAGGCGGTCCAATAGGAGACCACGCCGTAGGCCGCGGAGTGCGCCTTGTTGAAGGCGTAGTCGGAGAAGGGCAGCAGGATGTCCCAGAGCATCTTGACCGCTTCGTCGGAGAAGCCGTTCGCGTGCATGCCGCCCTGGAAGCCAGCGAACTGCTTGTCCAGCTCCGACTTCTTCTTCTTGCCCATCGCTCGACGCAGGATGTCTGCCTGGCCGAGGGAGAACCCCGCGACCTTCTGCGCGATGGCCATGACCTGCTCCTGATAGATGATCAGGCCGTAGCTGGTGGAGAGGATCTCCTTGAGGGGCTCCTCGAGCTGCGGGTGGATCGGCGTGATCTCCTGCTCGCCGTTCTTGCGCAGCGCGTAGTTGATGTGCGAGTTCGCGCCCATGGGGCCCGGGCGGTACAGCGCGATGACGGCCGAGATGTCCTCGAAGTTGTCGGGCTTGAGCAGACGCAGGAGCGATCGCATCGGGCCACCGTCGAGCTGGAACACGCCGAGGGTGTCTCCGCGGGTCAGCAGCTCGTAGGCCCCGACGTCGTCGAGTTCGAGATCTTCCAGAACGAGGTCGATGTCGCGGTTCGCCTTGATGTTGACCAGCGCGTCGCTCACGATGGTGAGGTTGCGCAGGCCCAGGAAGTCCATCTTGATGAGGCCGAGGGACTCGCTCGCAGGGTAGTCGAACTGCGTGACGATCTGGCCGTCCTGCTCCCGCTTCATGATCGGGATGATGTCGATGAGCGGATCGCTCGACATGATGACGCCAGCCGCGTGCACACCCCACTGGCGCTTGAGGTTCTCGAGGCCACTCGCCGTGTCGAAGACCTTCTTCGCGTCCGGGTTGCTCTCGATGAAGGCGCGCATCTCGGAAGCCTCCGAGTAGCGCTTGTGCTCCTTGTCGAAGATGCCGCTGAGCGGGATGTCCTTGCCCATGACGGCCGCCGGCATCGCCTTCGTGAGCTGGTCGCCCATGGAGAACGGGTAGCCGAGCACGCGCGACGCGTCCTTCAGAGCCTGCTTCGCCTTGATGGTGCCGTACGTCACGATCTGCGCGACGCGCTCCGAGCCGTACTTCTCGGTGACGTACTTGATGACCTCGGACCTGCGGCGATCATCGAAGTCGACGTCGAAGTCGGGCATGGAGACGCGGTCGGGGTTGAGGAAGCGCTCGAAGATGAGGCCGTGGCGCAGCGGGTCGAGGTCGGTGATGCCCATCGCGTAGGCGGCCATGGACCCGGCACCGGATCCACGGCCGGGACCGACGCGGATGCCGTTGTCCTTCGCCCAGTTGATGAAGTCGGCGACGACGAGGAAGTAGCCGGGGAAGCCCATCTGGTTGATGACGCCGATCTCGTAGTCGGCCTGCTTGCGCACGTCGCTCGGGATCCCACCCGGGTAGCGCTTGCCGAGGCCGGTGTCGACCTCCTTGATGAACCAGCTGCTCTCCGTCTCTCCCTCTGGCACGGGGAAGCGCGGCATGTAGTTGGCGCTCTCGTCGAACTCCGCGGAGCAGCGCTCGGCGATGAGCAGCGTGTTGTCGCACGCTTCAGGGTGGTCGCGGAAGATCGCGCGCATCTCGGCGGCCGATTTGAGGTAGTAGCCCGTGCCGGAGAACTGGAAGCGGTTCGGGTCGTCCATGGTCGACCCGGACTGGACGCAGAGGAGCGCAGAGTGGCTGTCGGCATCGTGCGAGTGCGTGTAGTGGAGGTCGTTCGTCGCGACCAGCGGAAGGCCGAGGTCCTTCGCGAGCTTGAGCAGGTCGGGCATGACGCGGCGCTCGATGTCGATGCCGTGGTCCATGATCTCGCAGAAGTAGTTCTCCGCGCCGAAGATGTCTCGGAACTCCGCGGCGGCGGCGCGAGCTTCGTTGTACTGCCCGAGCCGCAGCCTCGTCTGCACCTCGCCGGAGGGGCATCCGGTCGTCGCGATGAGGCCCTTCGAGTACGTGTTGAGCAGCTCACGGTCCATGCGCGGCTTGAAGTAGTACCCCTCCATGGACGCGCGGCTCGAGAGCCGGAAGAGGTTGTGCATGCCCTGCGTCGTCTCGCTGAGCATCGTGATGTGCGTGTAGGCACCGGAACCGGAGACGTCGTCTCCCCCGCCGTTGCCCCACTTCACCCGAGTCCGGTCGCCGCGGTGCGTCCCCGGCGTCAGATAGGCCTCCGTGCCGATGATCGGCTTGATGCCGTGCTCCTTGGCTGCCTTCGCGAACTCGTAGGCGCCGAACACGTTGCCGTGGTCGGTCATCGCCACCGCGGGCATGCCCTGCTCGACAGCGGCCTTCATGAGCTCGCCGATCCGGGCTGCGCCGTCGAGCATCGAGTACTCGCTGTGGACGTGGAGGTGGGCGAACGAGTCTGCTGAAGGCAATGTCTCTCCGGGAAGAAGGGTGGATCGGCGCACCCATCTTAGATCGCCGGAGCGGGTCAGCGAGCGTGCCTGTGGACTACAGCTCGCCCTCGCGCAGCACCTCGAGCGAGTGCGCCAGGTCGTCGGGGTACTCGGTCGTGAACCGCACGGGCTCACCTGTTCTGGGGTGCGCGAACCCGAGCTCCTTCGCGTGCAGCCACTGGCGCTTGAGGCCGAGCTTCGCGGCGAGGATCGGGTCGGATCCGTAGAGCGGGTCACCGATGCAGGGATGGCGCTGTGCGGCCATGTGCACGCGGATCTGATGTGTGCGCCCCGTCTCGAGGTGCACCTCGAGGAGGGCTCCACGACGGAACGCCTCCGTGGTCTCGTAGTGCGTGACGGAGGGCTTGCCCTCGCTCGTCACGGCGAACTTCCACGAGGACCCTGGGTGGCGCCCGATGGGGGCATCGATCGTTCCGGAGAGCGGATCAGGGTGGCCCTGGACGACCGCGTGGTAGACCTTGTCGACCTCGCGGTCGTGGAAGGCCTTCTTGAGCTGCGCGTATGCCAGCTCGCTCTTCGCGACGACCATGAGTCCGCTGGTTCCCGCGTCGAGGCGATGCACGATGCCCTGGCGCTCGGATTGCCCGGACGTCGAGATCGTGAACCCAGCTGCTGCGAGCGCCCCCAGGACCGTCGGCCCATCCCATCCGATGGATGGATGCGCCGCCACGCCGACGGGCTTGTCGATCACGACGAAGTCGTCCTCATCGTGCACGATCTTGAGGTCGGGCACGGCGATGGGCACGACTTCGACCGGCCCAGCCTGCTGCCATTCGACGGAGATGACGGAACCCGCCATCATCCGGTCGGACTTGCCGACCTGCTTGCCGTCGATCGTGATGCCGCCGGCTGCCGCGATGTCGGCCACCTGCGTCCTGCTGAGCCCGAGCAGCTTCGAGACTCCCGCGTCGACGCGGGCCCCCTCGAGGCCGTCTGGGATCGGGATCGTCCTGGATTGCATCACGCGTCCTTCTTCGCCTTTGGTCGGCGCTTGCCGTCGAATCCGATGTCGAACAGGGTGAGCAGCACGAACGCCGACATCCCCACGACGATGCACATGTCCGCGACGTTGTAGATCGCCGGCAGCATCCAGGGCGTGTAGATGAAGTCGATGACGTGACCGACACCGAAGCCCGGCTCGCGGAAGAGCCGGTCCCAGAGGTTGCCGAGCGCCCCGCCGAGCACGAGCCCGAAGACGGCGGCCCACAGCTTCGAACCCAGCTTCCTGGCCACGACGACGATGACGATCACCATGATGGTCGAGACGCCCGTGAAGATCCACGTCGAACCTGCGGCGAAGGAGAAGGCCGCGCCGGGGTTCCTGACGAAATGCCATTGGAGGAATCCCCCGAGCACTTCGATGGTCTGGCCCTCGGTCATCGATCCGACGACGGCGGCCTTGCTGATCTGGTCGAGCGCAAACGCGCCGACGGCGACCGCGGCGAGCATCGCAAGAATGCGGATGCTCGGTCGCGATCGCCGTTCGGTGGTCTGCAGAGGTGTGTCCTCCACGTTCCGGTTGCTACTGGCCCGCTGGTGCGGAGCCTTCGAGGACGTCGCTGGCCTGACGGTTCAGGTCGTTGAGCTGTCCCTCGATGTAGGAGCGCAGGTTGTTGCGGTACTCGCGCTCGAAGATGCGGAGTTCCTCGATGCGAGCCTCGAGCTTCGTCTTGGTCTCCTCGAGGCGACCAAGGGTCTCGCGTTCCTTGGCCTCGGCCTCGGTGACGATCGTGCGGGCACGACCCTCGGACTCGGCCGTGATCTCGCGGGCACGCTTCTCGCTGTCGCCCTCGATCTGACGGGCGCGGGTCTCGGACTCGGCGACGATCTCTCGTGCACGGGTCTCGCCCGTTGCGATGATCTCGTCGCGCTTGCGGGTTCCCTCTTCGACGTGCTCGTCGTGGAGGCGACGGGCGAGCGCGATGAGCGAGCTGCTCGTCTCGGCCTCGTCTTCGCCCTGCGCGACGACGGGTGCGGGAGCTGCGGGCTGAGCGAGCGGAGCGATGGGCTCCGGCTCGGGCTCGGGCGCTGCCTCGACCTCGACGCTGGGCTCCTCGACCGGGGCGGGAGCGGCTGCGGCCGGCGCGTGATCGGCGCGAGCCTGTGCCTCTTCGAGCTGCTGACGAAGCTGCTCGTTCTCCCCCACGAGGCGGCGCATCTCTGCAACGACCTCGTCGAGGAAGTCGTCGACCTCATCTTGGTCGTACCCCTCGCGGAACTTGGTCTGCTGGAAGCGTTTGTTGATGACGTCCTCAGGAGTGAGTGCCATGTCGGCCACCTTTCGACTCTCTCTGCGATTGGTCTGTATCTGGTATAGACACTGAGTTTTACTTCAAGACTCTGGGCCTGACTTCAAGACATTGGATCTTGCTTCAAGACACTGGGTCTGACTTGACAACACTAGCGTTGCACAGGTGTGCGCGCAGAACGTTGCTGTGCTGCACAGCACATAGGTCACATTACGGCACTTGGGTCCCGCGCGTCACATTCTGCCGGGAAAGTCGGCATTGACCTCGTGGAATACGCCGATTCCGGCCATCCACGGGGCAGAACCGGGACCGGACGGCAGCCGCGCTCAGAGGAGACGGACGAGATTCGACGTGATGACGAGGGCGAACATCACGATGATCCAGGCGAGGTCGAGCGCGATGTTGCCGATGCGGAGCGGCGGGACGACCTTCCGAACCGCACGGAGGGGCGGGTCGGTCAACGAGTACACGCCTTCGCAGAGCACGAGGACGAAGCCCTTCGGCTTCCAGCGCGGGGCGAACATGCGCGCGTAGTCGAGGATCAGCCGCCCCCACATCACCATGATGTAGAGGCCGATGATGAAGCCGAGGATCGCGCCGAGGATGTTCATTCGTTTCCTGAGATGTTGTCGCGCAGACACGGCGACGGTGCACCCACTGGATGCACCGTCTCACCGTTCGCGCGAATGCGGGCCGGTCCGCCTGGCGGCAGAGCCTGACTGGATGGGGCTACTGGAAGAACGAGGCTTCCTTCTCCGCCTCGAGCTTGCTCGACTCGCCGTGGACGGCGATGTGCTGCGGAGAGAGCAGGAAGACCCGGCTCGTCACGCGCTCGATCTTGCCATACAGGCCCTGAGAAAGTCCGCTCGCGAAGTCGATGAGGCGACGGGCTTCAGCCTCGTCCATCTCCGAGAGGTTCATGATGACCGGGACGCCATCGCGGAAGTTCTCGGCGATGACCTGCGCGTCTTTGTTGTAGGCCTTCGGGTGGACCGTGAGGATCTCGTTCATTTCCGCCATCGCCGGGGTCGAAGTGTGCTTGGGAGCTTTGGTGATCGGAGTCACTGGCGCCGGCTTGGGGCGCTCGGTGACCACCGGGGAGAGCTGCGGCGAGGGGGCCGCCGTGGGCGACTGCCTCTGCTGCTGCTGCGCCTGGGGCGTCTCGTCGTGCAGATTCTGCTCGTCTTCGTCAGCAAGGCCCAGGTAGACCATGGCATTGCGCAGCGGGTTGGCCATTGTGCTCCTCCGTGTGTTCGGCGTGCGTCCACGCTACGTCCGGTCGGGGCGCTTTCCCGTGATTGCCGCGCCGATCCTTAGGTGTGTCGCACCGTTTTCGATGGCTTCCCTGAAATCGTTCGACATGCCCATCGAGAGTGCGGTGGCAGCTGGCGCGAGCGCCTGGATGCGCTGGCCCAGCTCCCTGAGCACGCCGAAGGATGCGCGCGGCTCCTCCCCCAGCGGGGCGACGCACATGAGGCCCTGCAGCTCGAGGGTCGGAGTGCGGAGCACGTGCTCGACGAGCGCGTCGAGCTCGTCGGGCTGGACGCCACCCCGGGTGGCGTCTGGCGTCATGTTGACCTGCACGAAGACGGGCAGCGGCCGCTCGCGCTCGATCGTCGACAGGGCGTCGACGAGGCCCGCGCGGTCGATCGAGTGCACGGCATCCGCGTACTGAGCGATCTGCCTGGCTTTCTTGGTCTGGATCTGACCGACGAAGTGCCACTCGAGCTCGGCGCGGCCGGCGAGCGCCTCGGCCTTGTCTCTCGCCTCCGGATGCCTGCTCTCCGCGAAGCGGCGCAGTCCGAGGTCGACGAGCTGGGCCACGAGCTCTGGACCGTGGAACTTGGTGACCGGGATGAGGGTGACCTCGGCGACGTCCCGGCCCGCGGCACTGCAGCTCTCGCCGATGGCCGCCTGGATCGCCGAGAGGCGCTCGGCCAGCGTCGAATGACCCTGGCCGAGCGCCTCCACTGCGTGCTCTGGCATGTGCGCCCTACTTGAGGAAGTCCGGGACGTCGAGGATGTCCTCTGCGTCGTCGTACGCCGCCTCTGGCTCGCGGCGCGGAGCGATCGTGGGAGCCTCAGCCGTCGACCAGGACGGGGCCTGCGCTACGGGGACCGGGGCCTGGACGGGCTCACGCTCGATGGGCGCGGCGGGGGCCGATGCGACTGCGGCAGCAGCAGCGCCGAGCCCGATCGCTCCGGTATTCGCCTGCTGCACGGGAGCCGCGGCGACCGCCGGGGCCGCCTGCTGCTCCTGGATCGTCTTGGGCTCGCCACCGGCGAAGCCTGCGGCGATGACCGTCACGCGCACCTCATCGCCGAGGGTGTCGTCGATGACGGCACCGAAGATGATGTTGGCCTCCTGGTGGACGGCCTCCTGCACGAGCTTGGCGGCGTCGTTGATCTCGAAGATGCCGAGGTTGGAGCCACCCTGGATCGACAGCAGGACGCCGTGGGCACCCTCGATGCTCGCCTCGAGCAGAGGTGAGGCCACGGCGAGCTCTGCGGCCTTGATGGCACGGTCCGCGCCTCGGGAGGAGCCGATGCCCATGAGGGCGGAGCCGGCACCCTGCATGACCGACTTCACGTCGGCGAAGTCGAGGTTGATGAGGCCAGGAGTCGTGATGAGGTCGGTGATGCCCTGCACACCGGCGAGCAGCACCTGGTCTGCCGTGGAGAACGCCTCGATCATCGAGATTCCGCGGTCGCTGATCTCCAGGAGACGGTCGTTGGGCACGACGATGAGGGTGTCGACCTCTTCCTTCAGGGTCGCGACGCCCTGCTCGGCCTGCTGCATGCGGCGGCGACCCTCGAAGCTGAAGGGCTTCGTGACGACACCGATCGTGAGGGCGCCGATCGACTTGGCGATGCGGGCGACGACCGGAGCGCCACCCGTTCCGGTGCCTCCGCCTTCTCCCGCGGTCACGAAGACCATGTCGGCGCCGGCGAGCGCCTGCTCGATCTCCTCGGCGTGGTCCTCGGCGGCACGGCGTCCGACCTCTGGGTCGGCTCCCGCTCCGAGCCCACGGGTGAGCTCGCGGCCCACGTCCAGCTTGACGTCGGCGTCGCTCATGAGCAGCGCCTGAGCATCGGTGTTGATCGCGATGAACTCGACGCCACGGAGGCCGAGCTCGATCATGCGGTTGACTGCATTGACGCCGCCGCCGCCGATGCCGACGACCTTGATGACGGCGAGGTAGTTGTTGGTGTTCGACACGTGTCCGGCCCCTCGTTGGCGTGTGGTGTGGATGAAGTACGGAGTGCACACCTCGGCGAGAAGCCCGAGAGCTTCAACCTCTACTTGAAGCTCAGAGATATGCGGTTTCCTGATTGCTTGCTTCGACGCTAGGTCGCGAAGCCCGCACGATCCGTGCAGTCCGCAGGTGTGTTGCGTTTTGCGCGGCGAATGACCGTGAGTCGCTTCAACCCCCACTTGAAGGTTTCCCCGTGACCGCCACCGCGGGCTCGCATCAGCGGGTGACGGGTGTCTCCGGACTCGACACGTCGTAGCTCGAGATGGACTGCTCGGCTGTCGCCGCGACGAGAGCCGCGAGCACCTCGGCCTTGCGGTCGGACTCCTCGGCGCTCCCCCAGACGACCTCCGCGCCGCTTCGCATCGTGAGGCGGACGTCGTCGATGCTCTTGGCCGTGACCGCAGCCACTCCGGAGCGGAACTCGACGGGAAGCGCGAGCGAGACCGCGGCTGCCGACGCGAACGCCTCGGAGTCGACTCCCTGCCCGTCGAGCTCGAGGGTGGGAATGTCGGCGGCGGGTTCCGGCTGCGTCCACAGCACGACTCCCGCTGCGTCCATGACGTCGTAGCCTGCCGGCACCTGGACGGTACCGATCGGGGAGCGCTCGACGATCGTCACGACGAGCCTGCTCGGAGGTTCGACTCGAATCGAGTAGCTCTGCACCAGCACGTAGGACTGCAACCGGGTCTCAACGTCCTCGTTCGTGACGAGGGCGAGCGGCTGGCCGTTGAGATCGGCGAGGGATGCGTCGACCTGCGCCTTGTCGACGCGCTCGGCGCCGGACACGACGATCTCCCGCACGGACATGATGGGGCTGTAGACGGCGACCGCCACGAACGCCACGAGGGCGGCGAGGGCCGCCGCGATCCAGAGCAGGATGCGACGACGCCGTCGCGCGCGCCAGGTGAATCGGCGCGCCTCGTCGCCGAGCACGCTCACGACTGGCCTTGCTCCTTCGCGCCGAGCGCGTCGAGGAGCTGGGGCACGATGAGGTTGACGTCACCGCAGCCGAAGGTGATCACGAAGTCGCCGTCGCGGGAGATCTGGGCCACAGTGTCGGCCGCATCCTGCCAGTCGGGGCGATAGGCGACCTTGCTCTGGTCGACGAAGGCGTTCTCCACCAGGGCCCCGGTGACGCCCTCGATCGGGTCCTCCCGAGCTCCGCACACGTCGAGCACGACGGTCTCGTCGGCGAGGCGCTCGTAGACCTCGGCGAACACGTCGCTCATCGCCAGCGTGCGCGAGTAGAGGTGGGGCTGGTGGACGGCGATGAGGCGGCCGGAGCCGACGACGGTGCGAGCCGCGGAGAGCGCTGCCTCGACTTCGGCCGGGTGGTGGGCGTAGTCGTCGTAGACGCTGACACCGTTCACCGTGCCGTGCAGCTCGAAACGGCGCTTGGTGCCTCCGAACTCCGAGAGCGCGTCGAGGACGGCGGCGGGCTCGAAGCCGAGCTGCACGAGGACGACGAACGCGCCGGTCGCGTTCAGCGCGTTGTGGACGCCGGGCACGTGCAGGAGCGCCGGGTAGTCGACGCCCTGCCAGGTGACGGTGAACCGGGTCTCCCCGCCCTCGGACGCGATGTCGGAGACGCGCGCGTCGGCCGACGGAGCCTGGCCGAAGGTCAGGATGCGGTCGTGGGAGAGCTTCCCGGTCAGCTCGACGGCGAGCGGGTCGTCGCTCGAGATGACGACGGCCTCGGTGGCGGCGTCTGCGAACTGGACGAACGCGGCCTCGAAGGCCTCGACGGTGCCGTAATGGTCGAGGTGGTCGTTGTCGACGTTCGTGATGAGCGCGATCGCCGTGTCGTAGAACAGGAAGGACCCGTCGGACTCGTCCGCCTCGACGACGAACGCCTCACCGGAACCCACCGCGGAGCTCGTGCCGAGCGCCGAGATGATGCCGCCGTTCACGAAGCTCGGGGAGGCATCGAGCGCGTCCAACGCCGTGACGACCATGCCGGTCGACGTGGTCTTCCCGTGTGCGCCTGCGACCGAGACGAGACGGCTTCCGCGCGTCAGCCAGACGAGTGCCTGCGAGCGGTGCAGGACGTTGAGTCCGCGCTGCTTCGCCAGGACGAGCTCCGGGTTGTCCGGCCAGAGGGCGCTCGTCACGACGATGGTGTCGGCGTCGCCGAGGTGCTCGGCGGCGTGCCCGATCTCCACCCGGGCTCCGCGTTCGCGAAGCTCCCTGGTCGCGTAGTTCTCGGTGCGATCGCTGCCGGAGACGGTGAGGCCACGGTCGAGCATCATGCGTGCGATGCCGCTCATGCCCGAGCCGCCGATGCCGATGAAGTGCACCGCGCCGATCTCATCGGGGATCTGCGCGGTGGCGTCTGGATTGATCATCTCTGCTCCTGGGTTCGCTCGGTCTTCGAGCTGCGCGGCGTATGCCACGTCGATGGTCGAGGGTACTCCGCCTGACCGAGGTGGGAAATCTAGCGCCCCTGAGGGCTCCGCAGCGCCTCGTCGAGGAGCGTGACGACGCGAGCAGCGCCGTCCCGCTGCGCGGACGCGAGGGTCGCGGCCTCCATGCGAGCGCGGCGCTCGTCGTCGCGAGCGAGCGCGAGGAGCTCTTTCGACGCCCACTCCGGGGAGAAGTCGCCGTCGGTCACGCGGAGGGCGCCGCCGGCAGCGAGCACCGAGCGGATGTTGATCGTCTGGTGATCACCCGTGGCCGCGGGGTACGGCACGTAGACGGCTGGGAGTCCGACGACGCCGAGTTCGCTGACCGTCGAGGCGCCAGCGCGGGCGACGACCAGGTCGGCGGCCGCGAAGGCCAGATCCATTCGGTCGCAGTACTCGAGGACGTGGTAGCCGTCGAGCTCGTCGTGCTCGAACTTGGATAGCCCGCCGACGAGGTGAAGGACCTGCCACCCCTCCGCGATCAGCTCGGGGACCACGGCCCTCACCGTCTCGTTGACGCGCCTCGCACCGAGCGAGCCGCCGGTGACGAGGAGGGTGCGGCGTGCCGGGTCGAGTCCGAAGAATTCGACGGCCTCGCTCCGCTTCGCCGCACGATCGAGGTGCTCGATCTCGGCGCGCAGGGGCATGCCGACGGTCACGGCCCCACGGAGCGGGGTGCCGTCGAAAGCCACGCCGACCCGCTTCGCCCAGCGCGCGCCGAGCTTGTTCGCCATGCCGGGGAGCGCGTTCGCCTCGTGCACGACGATCGGCACTCGTCCCCGGGCGGCCAGGTAGGCGGGAGCGGCCGCGTAGCCGCCGAACCCTGCGACCGCATCGATGTCGTGCTCGACGAGCATGCGCCGGACGGAGGAGACGGTTTCGCGAAGCCGCGGCAGGAACGTGAGCACCTGCGCGTTCGGGCGTCGCGGGAACGGCAGCTTCGGGATGGTCAGGAGCTCGTATCCGCGGGCTGGCACGAGGCGCGCTTCGAGCCCTTCCTTCGTGCCGAGGACGAAGATCTTGGATTCCGGGTCACGGGCGCGCAGCGCATCTGCGACTGCGAGGAGTGGGTTGACGTGGCCGGCCGTGCCGCCTCCGGCGAGCAGGTAGTTGGTCACGTGCGTGACTCCGATCTCTTCGGGTTGCGGGCGATCGACAAGACTATGCCAATCGCGAAGAGTGTCGTGATGAGCGCGGAACCACCGGAGGAGACGAGCGGGAGCGGCACGCCGAGCACGGGGAGGAAGCCGATGACCACGGCGATATTCACGAAGGCCTGGAAGACGATCCAGGTCAGCACTCCGCCGACGATCGTCTTCGCGGTCCAGTCGCTCGCCTCGTGGTAGATGCGCACGAGCACGACGGCGAGCAGGACGAAGAGCCCGATCACCACGATCGCGCCGACGAGCCCGAGCTCTTCGCCGATGATCGCGAAGATGAAGTCGTTGTCGGCCTCAGGCAGCCACGACCACTTGGCCTTCGAGTTCCCGAGGCCGGAGCCGAAGAGGCCACCGGCGGCCAGCGCATAGAGGCCGTGGGCGCTCTGCCACCCCCACGACTCGTAGTCGACGTCGCCGCCGAAGAAGTTGGTGATGCGGGCCATGCGGTTGTCGCTGAAGACCGACATCAGCACCGCCCCGGCCACGGCGACGGCGAGAGCCAGCAGGAGGTATCTGGTTGCAACTCCCCCGAAGTACAGCGCACCGAGCACAAGCGCCCCGACCACGATGATGGTGCCGAGGTCCTTGCTCAGGAGCATGATCCCGAAGCAGAGGAGCAGGACGGGCACGATCGGGACCGCGACCTCCTTGCCGATGTGGAGCTTGCCCTGCTTGCGGCCGATGATGAGACCGAGCCAGAGCACAAGGGCGACCTTGACGACCTCCGCCGGCTGCATCGTCGTGAAGCCGAGGTTGATCCAGGCCCGGTTGCCGTTGATGTCCACGCCGATGGGCGTGAAGACGAGCGCCTGGAGGATGATGGCGACGGCGAGCGCGGCCCACGCCGACCTCTTCCAGAAGCTGAGGGGCATCCGGGATGCGAAGAGCATGAGCGGGATGCCGAGCGCCGCGAACGTCGCCTGGCTCACGAACCGTGACGAGACCGCGTTCCCTCCCGCGAACTCCTCGACCGAGGAGCTCGAGAGCACCATGACGATGCCGAAGGCGACGAGGAACAGCGTGATGGACAGCAGGAGCACGAAGTTCCTGTTGACGCCGCGGATGCGCTTGCCGAGGGAGACGACGACGGCGGTCGAGGAGCTCTTGCGGGCGGGCGCGGTGCGCGCGCTCGAGCCGCCTGGACTACTCGGGGGTGCGGTCCGGGGAGCCTTCTGTCTCGGCATGCAGGCCCCCTTCAAGATGCGACGCGACGGCCAGCGCGAATCGCTGACCACGGTCGCTGTAACTCACGAACTGATCCATGGAGGCGGCCGCCGGTGCGAGCAGCACGGTGTCCCCGTCCTGCGCGAGCCGAGCGGCTTCCGCCACGGCACGACTCATGATGGAGTCAGTTTCGCTCACGTCGATCTCGATGAAGGTGACCTGGGGCGCGTGTTGCGCGAACGCGTCGACGACCTCGGAGCGCGAGGCTCCGAGCACGACGGCACCCCGCAGCCGCCCTGCATGCTTCGCGACGAGGGGTGCGATGTCGACACCCTTCAGGAGCCCTCCGACCAGCCAGACGACGCTGCG
Source organism: Pseudoclavibacter sp. RFBJ3 (assembly GCF_002931375.1). NCBI lineage: Bacteria > Bacillati > Actinomycetota > Actinomycetes > Micrococcales > Microbacteriaceae > Pseudoclavibacter > Pseudoclavibacter sp. RFBJ3. Next base: position 148,382 of record NZ_PSXZ01000006.1, read on the forward strand.
GTGAGCGGCGAGGGAGGCATCGGCCGCGTGCACGTTCGTGGCCTTGGAATCATCGACCCACAGGACGCCAGAGCGCTCGGCGAGGACCTCGTGGCGGTGCCGGTCGACGGAGAACGTCGAGAGCGCAGCCGAGATGGCGGAGACGGGAACACCGACCGCGCGGACGAGAGCGGCGGCCGCCAGCACGTCCTCGACGAGGTGCTTCGAGGAGAGCCCGCGCAGGCGCAGCTCATCCAGCGTCGTCAGCTCGAGCGCGGTGCGCGCTCGATCATCGAGGAACGCGCGGTCGACGAGGATGCCGTCGACGACACCGAAATCGCTGGGGCCGGGCACATCCGTGCCGAAGCCGATCGCACGGCATCCCTCGATGACGTCGGCCGCCTCGACGAGATCCAGCGTGGCCTCGTCGCCCTTGTTGTAGACGCAGGCGATCTGGGCACGCTCGTAGACGCGCCCCTTCGCTGCTCGATAGGCCTCGGCTCCGCCGTGCCAGTCGAGATGATCGTCCGCGATGTTGAGGACGACGGCCGCGTGCGCCGACATCGAGTGCAGCGAGTGCAGCTGGAAGCTCGAGAGCTCGACGACGAGCAGCTGGAACTCTGCCGGGTCCCTGAGCACGTCGAGGACCGGCACGCCGATGTTCCCGCACGGCGCGGTGCGGATGCCAGCGGCGAGCCCCATGTGCGCTGCGAGCTGGGTGGTCGTCGTCTTGCCGTTCGTGCCGGTGACGGCGAGCCACGGCGCCGGCTCCCCGAACTTGTCGCGAAGCCGCCAGGCGAGCTCCACGTCCCCCCAGAGCGGAACGCCGAGCGCTTCAGCCGCCGCGATGAGCGGGTGGCTCGGCGCGAAGCCGGGAGACGCGACCACGAGGTCGACGCCGAGGCCCCGCAGCGCCTCGACCGCGACGTCGTCGCTCTCGGCGATCGTGACGGGGACGTCGAGGACGTCGAGGATGCGCTCGCGCTCCTCGTCGTGGGACTGGGCGATGACGTGCGGCCTCGCACCGAGTTCGGTGAGGGTATCGGCGACCGAGAAGCCGGTCTTGCCGAGTCCGAGCACTGCGACGGCGACGCCGTTCCAGTCGTCGTGCCAGCTTCGCAGCGCCTCGATGACGCGGGTCACGTCGTGACCCCCCACTCCGCGTAGAAGAGGCCGATGCCGAGCGCGGCGCACAGCCCCGCGATGATCCAGAACCTGACGACCACCGTCGTCTCAGCCCAGCCCTTCAACTCGAAGTGGTGGTGGATCGGGCTCATGAGGAAGATGCGCTTCCCCTTGGTGAGCTTGAAGTAGATGCGCTGCACGATGACGGATCCGGTCGTCATGACGAACAGCCCGCCGATGAGGACGAGGAGCAGCTCGGTCCGGGTGATGATGGCGAAGGCGGCGATGGCACCACCCAAGCCGAGCGAGCCGGTGTCGCCCATGAAGATCTGCGCAGGCGAGGTGTTCCACCAGAGGAAGCCGATGAGGGCTCCCGCGATGCCGGCCGCGACGATCGCGACGTCGAGGGGCGCGTACGCCGTGTAGCACGCCGACTCGAGCGACTCCGCGAGACGCTCGGTCCCGCAGGCCTGGTTGAACTGCCAGTAGGCGATGATGCCGTACGAGCCGATCGAGATGATCGAGGCCCCCGTGGCGAGGCCGTCGAGGCCGTCCGTCACGTTGACGGCGTTCGACGTGCTCGTCGTGATGACGACGATCCAGATGATGAGCGCGATCGTTCCCGCGACGGCGCCGAGCGCCATGAAGTCGATGGGCAGGTCGCGGATGAACGAGATGTGCGTGGAGATGACCGGCACGCCGTCGTTGTTTCGGAACTGGAGGCCGACCACCGCGAAGAGCCCGGCGACGACGACCTGGCCGACGATCTTCGACCATCCGCCGAGGCCGAGCGACTGCTGCTTGCGCACCTTGAGGAAATCGTCGATGAAGCCGATGACGCCGAGGCCGACCATCATGCCGAGGATGAGGAGTCCCGCGGCCGTGACCTGGTCGCCCGTCGCGAGCGTCGCCGCGAAGTACGCGAGCACCGACCCCACGATGAAGACGATGCCGCCCATCGTCGCGGTGCCCCGCTTCGAGTGGTGGGCCTGGGGCCCGTCCTCTCGGATGAACTGACCCCACTCGAGGCGATGGAAGAGCCGGATGAAGAGCGGCGTCATGAAGAGCGTGAACGCCAGCCCGACGCCCCCGGCAATAAGGATCGCTATCACGCGAAGTGCCCCCTGAGGTGCTCGGCGAAACGGTCCCCAAGGTGTCGGAGGCCCGCTGAGTTCGAAGACTTGACGAGCACGAGGTCACCAGGGCGGGTCTCCCGCACGAGGAGCTCGTAGGCCTCGTCCATGGACTCGACGAAGATGGACTCGCCGTCCCAGGAACCCTGGGCGATGGCGCCGAGGTGGAGCGCGCGCGCGTCACGGCCGACGACGATGAGCTGATCGATGCCGAGGCGGACCGCGAGGAGTCCGAGGCGGTCGTGCTCCTCGATCGACGCGTCGCCGAGCTCGCTCATGGCGCCAAGCACCGCGACCGTGCGCGACCCCGTCGGCGCGATCTGCGCGATGGTCTTCAGCGCAGCGGCCATGGAGTCCGGGCTCGCGTTGTACGCGTCGTTGATCAGGTTGACCTGGCCAGAGTGCTGGAGCTCCATGCGCCACTGCTCAGCGCGGGTGACGCGCTCGAGCGCGTCGCGGATCTCGGTCGCCGGAACTCCCTGCGTGTGGGCTGCGGCTGCCGCGGCGAGCGCGTTGGTGACGTGATGCTCCCCGATGACCCCGAAGCGCACCAGGACGGCGTCCTCTCCGGGCAGGTGCAAGGTGAACTGGGTGCCGGCGAGGCTCGTCGAGACGTCGCTCGCACGCACATCCGCTCGAGCTCCCCTGCCGAACCAGAGGACATCGGCCTCGGTCTTGTCGGCCATCGAGGCGACCCGGCCGTCGTCGGCGTTCAGCACGGCGGTGTCGCCGGCGACGAGGCCCTGCACCATCTCGGTCTTCGAGGTCAGCGTCACCTCGATGCCGCCGAACTCGCCGGCGTGGGCGAGGCCGACCGTGAGCACGATCCCGACGTCGGGCTTGGCCATCGCGATGAGCCGGCTGATCTCGCCGGGTGCGCTCGCACCCATCTCGGCGATGAGGGTCTGCGTGCCCTCGGTCAGCTTGAGGAAGGTGAGCGGGGCTCCGACCTCGTTGTTGAAGCTGGCGACGGGGGCGACGGTCTCCCCTCGAGCCGAGAAGATCTCGCGGAGGAGGTTCTTGGTCGTCGTCTTGCCGTTGGATCCGGTCACGGCGATCGTCGTGAGCTCGCCGCGGGCCTTGACGCGGGTCACGACCGCTGTGGCGAGGCGCCCGAGCGCGAGGACGGCGTCATCGACGACGACCTGGGTGACGGGGAGGTCGAGGATGCGCTCGACGAGCAGGAGAGCGGCTCCGTTCTCGACCGCCTTCGGCGCGAAGAGGTGTCCGTCGGTGAACTCGCCCGGCTTGGCGACGAAGATATCGCCGGTTCGGATGAGCCGAGAGTCGGTGTCGACGGTCCCGGAGAAGACGCTCTCGAGGGTGTCGCCTGCCGCCGGTCGGGCTTCTCCCCCGGTGATCTCTGCGATCTCGCGAAGTCGGAGTTCGATCATCCGCTCACCACCCTGCTTCCCTGAGCGCCGCTCTGGCCTCTTCTCGTGCCGAATACTGGATCTTCTTGCCCGCGACCTCGGTGTAGCTCTCGTGGCCCGGACCGGCAACGAGGATAGTGTCCTCTGCGCCCGCAAGCGAAACCGCCTTGCGCAGACCGAGGCTCGCGTCGGCGATCTCGTAGAGCTCGCGTTCGGGGTGGCTCGACCTGGCGCTCTCGACGAGGACGCGTCGGATCTCGTCCGGGTCCTCGGTGCGGGGGTTGTAGTCGGTGATGATGACGACGTCGCTGCCTGCGGCGGCGACCCGCGCCATCTCGGGCCGCTTCGTCCGGTCGCGATCGCCGTCGGCACCGAAGACCATGAAGAGGCGTCCCGTCGTCATCGCGCGAAGCGCGCCGAGCGTCTGCTCGAACGCGTCCGGGGTGTGCCCGTAGTCGACGTACAGGCGAGGGCCTCGCTCACCGGAGACCAGTTCGAGGCGCCCAGGCACGAAGGCGTCGATGCCGCCGTCACGCTCGAGCACCTCGGCGATCTCGCCGAGGTCGTAGCCGGACTCGACGAGCATCGCGATCGCGAGTCCCGCGTTGGCCGCAGAGAACCAGCCGGGCATCGGGATGCTCGTGTGCAGGACCCGGTCATCTGGGCTCGTGAGCGTGAAGCTCGTGCTGCCTCCGCTGGAGTCGGTGACGACCAGGTTCCAGTCGGCGTCGGTCCCGGGCTTGGAGGAGATGGTCGTGACGGGGATGCGGGAGTCCTCGACGACGCGTGCGCCCCACTCGGAGTCGAGCGACACGACGCCGCGTCGAGCACGCTCCGGCGTGAAGAGCTTGAGCTTTTCCCCGAAGTAGGCATCGAAGTCGACGTAGTCGTCGAGGTGGTCGTGCGAGAGGTTGATGAAGCCGACGACGTCGAACTCGATGCCGTCGACCCGGTGCCTCGTGATGGCCTGCGCGGAGACCTCGATGCTGGCCGCGTGGACGCCGACCTCGCGCATGCGGGCGAGCAGCGCGTGCAGCTCGCTGGCTTCTGGCGTCGTCAGGCTCGCCTCGATGCGCTCTTCGCCGATGCGGCGCTCGACCGTCGTGGTGAGGCCGGTGACGACCCCCAGCTGCAGCAGGAGGCCGTCGAGGATGTAGACGACGGACGTCTTCCCGTTGGTTCCCGTGACGCCGAAGAGCTTCGGCTGGTCCGGGTCGGTGCGGTAGATCCACGCGGAGACGTCGCCGAGCGCGAGACGCGGCTCCTCGGTCACGAGGACCGGCACTCCGAGGTCGCCGGCCAGCTCGGCCCCGGCGGCGTCGGTGAGGACAGCGACGGCGCCGGCCTCGGCCGCGTTCGCGGCGTAGCTGGCTCCATGCACGCGAGCACCGGGGAGCCCCACGTACAGGTCTCCGGCTTCGACGTCCAGTGATGAGATGGAGACGCCGGTCACCTCGACCTGGTCGACGCCTTCTGGGGCGTCGAGTCCGAAGTGCGCGCACAGCTCGGAGAGCGAGCGCGGCACTGGGTGGGATGGACGAATGCTTGCTGCGGGCATGACTTCCTGTGCAGTAGTGCGGATCAGAACGTGGTCGGGATCGTCGGCCACGGGCTCGGCGATGGTGCCACCCGGTTGGATTGGAGGACGTAGGCCATGACATCGTGCCATGCTGGCGCGGTGGCGGCGCTGCCCCTCATCGTAGTTGGGTTCATGATCGAGACCGTCACGACGTACTTGGGGTCGTCGATCGGAGCGACTCCCGCCATCGAGGTCATGAAGCTGCCGTCGACGTACTGGCCCTGCCCGTCAGAGACCTCGGCGGTGCCCGTCTTGATGCCGACACGGTAGCCGGGGATCGCCACCTCGTTCGCGAGGCTCCCGCTCTGCGCCGTGGCCTCGAGCAGCGTCAGCGTGTCGGTTGCGGCCTGCGCGGAGACGACCTGGCGCGGCTCACCGGGTTCGCTCGGCACGAAGCCGTCCTCCGTCTCGCAGCCCTCGACGAGATGGACGGGAAGCCGCTGACCGCCGTTGGCGATGGTCTGGTAGGCGCTCGCCATCTGCGGGGCCGTGACCTGCAGGCCCTGGCCGAACATCGTGGCGTAGTTCGTCTGCGGGTCCCACTCGTCGTACGGGCGGACCGTTCCGGCCTCCTCTCCGAGGAAGTCGGCCTCGGTGTCGGCGTTCAGGCCGAAGTCGAGCATGTAGTCGTAGCGCTCGCCCGCGCTCAGTCGCTGCCCCATCAGGGCGATGCCGATGTTGGAGGAGCGCGTCATGATGCCTGCAGCGGTCCAGCGCTCATCGCCGTGCGCCCAGTCGTCGCCGAAGCTGACGTCGGTCTGCTCGAAGCGGCCGGGCACCGTGAACTGCTCACCGGGCGTGGAGAGGCCCTTGTCGAAGACCATCGCGGCGGTGAGTGCCTTCATCGTCGAGCCGGGCTCGTACGGTGCTGTGAAGGCGCGCGAGCCGCGGTCCTCCGTCGCCGTGGCGCCAGGGTCGTTGGGGTCGACGGACGGGAAGTCCGCCGCGGCGAGGATCTTGCCGGTGCCGACCTCCTGGACGATGATGTGCCCCCATTGGCCACCCATCGCCGTGACCTGCTGCGCGAGCACCTGGAGTGCGTAGTACTGCAGGTCGGCGTCGACCGTGAGCTTGAGCGTGCCACCCTGCTTCGCCTCGGTCAGCGTGACCTCGGTGCCGGGGATGCGCACGTTGTCCGCGCTTCGCTCGTAGGTCTCCTCGCCGTCGACGCCCGCGAGGCATGTGTTCTCCGACAGCTCGAGTCCCGCAAGGGGCTCGCCGTCGGCGCCGAGGAAGCCGGTGAGGTTCCCGGCCACCTGCCCGTTGGGGTAGACGCGCGCCGCTTCCCGCTTCGGGTAGATCCATGGGATCTCGAGCGCGCGCACCTTCTGATACGCGGCGAGCTCGAGCCCCCGGCTGAGGTACGCGAAGTTGCTGTCGGGGTCGATGGCAAGCGCCCCGTCGATGACGCCGATGAGCTCGGCCTGCTGCTGCCCGGTGATGGCTGCGATCTCGCCGAGCGCCTGGTCCCTGGAGACCTTGGTGGTCTTGCCGTCGTCGCCCGTGCGATCGAACTCGTCGACATTCGCGGGGGCGACCGTCAGGTCGAAGCGGTCGGCGGAGTCGGCGAGGATCTCGCCGTTGCGGTCGATGATCGACCCGCGCTCGCTGAAGATGGTGCTGGAGACGCCGCGCTTGGATTCGGCGTCGGCGTTGATGGTCGACGCGGAGACCAGCTGCACGTCGATGAGACGCACTCCGAAGGCGACGAGCACCGCGGTCACCAGGATGATGACGAGGCCTGCCCTGCGCCTGGACACTTTCGGTGACACGGTGGTCCTCCCCCTCTGGCGTTGCTCTTGGTGGGTCTACCTCGTGGAGGGAGAACGCAGCTCGGTGACCGAGGGTACGGCAGGCGCGGCGGCCTGCTCCGCTGAAACTCCGTTGGGGTCGGCGACCGGTGCCGCTGGCTGCGTGACCTCGTTCGTCACGAGACCCGTGTTGATGGGAGCGGCGGTGCCGGTGGAGGCCGCATCGGTGGCGAGCGAGCCGCTGCCGACCTGCAGGAACGCCTGCGAGTCGGTCGGCACCATGCCGAGCTTCGTGGCCTCGACGGCGAGGTTCTGCGCCGACGACATGGCGCTGAGCTCTTCGAGCGCCGCTGACTCGGTGCGGGCGAGCTCCGTCTGCGTCTGCTCGAGCCCGCTGACCTCGTAGGCGCCCTGGGAGATCGCGATGCTCAGGGCCAGCTGCGTGACGAAGACCCCGGCGAGGACGACGAGGGAGATGAGCATCGAGCGGAGGCTCGGGAGCCGCCGGGCGCCAGGCGTCTCGACGAGTCGCAACCGCGGCGACGATGTCGCCTCCCTTGGGGCCGACTTCTGGCGACGCGTGGAGGTGGACCCGCGGAGGAGGCTTGTTGCTGCAGTCATGCCCGTGGGCTCCTAACTCTCGCCACCGCGCGCAAACGCACGGGAAGTGCTCGTGGATTGATCTCGCCCTCATCGGCGCCGGCCCGCTCAGCTCCGCGGACGAGGCGTTCGAACTCGGGCTTGTGCTCTGGCAGCTCGACCGGGAGGCCGCTCGGCGCGGTCGACGTGGTCTTCGCCTCGAACAGACGCTTCACGAAGCGGTCCTCGAGGGACTGGTAGGCCTCGACGACGACTCGCCCGCCGAGGGCGACTCGATCGAGGGCCTGCGGGAGGGCACGCTCGAGCGCGCCAAGCTCGGCGTTGACCTCGATGCGGAGGGCCTGGAAGACGCGCTTCGCAGGGTGACCGGCATCGCGCTTCGCGGCTGGCGTGGCTCGCTGGAGGACGTCGACGAGCTGTCCGGTCGTCGCGATCGGACCCTGGGCCCGCTCGCGCACGATCCAGCTCGCGTAGCGCGGCGCGAGCTTCTCGTCGCCGTACCGGTAGAACAGCTGCTTGAGCTCCTCCTCGCCGTACGTGGCGACGATCTCTGCCGCCGTGACGCCCTTCGTGGCGTCCATGCGCATGTCGAGGGGCGCGTCCTGGCTGTAGGAGAAGCCTCGGCTCGCTTCATCGAGCTGGAGCGACGAGACGCCGAGGTCGAACAGGATGGCGTCGACGGTGTCGATCCCGAGCTCGTCGAGCGAGGACTCGAACTCGTCGTAGACGGCGTGCACGAGCGTGACCCGATCGCCGAAGCGAGCGAGGCGCCGACCGGCGAGGCCGAGTGCCTCAGAATCGCGATCGAATCCGACCAGGCGGGCGTTCGGGCAGCGGTCGAGGACCGCCTCGCTGTGGCCGCCCATGCCGAGCGTCGCGTCGACGTAGATGCTGCCTGGGGCCTGCAGCGCAGGCGCGAGGAGCTCCACGCAGCGCTCGAGGAGCACTGGCGTGTGCAGCGATGCCGGGTCGCGTTCGCTGTCGTTCTCCGGCTGTGTGTTCTGGCTGTTCTCTGTCATGACGATGCGGGTTCCTCCCTGATCACTGATTCCCATCCGTTCTCTCTCCCCGCGGCGATGCGCGAGGGGAGCGAAGTGGAGATTCCTTCTGCCGCCGGGGAAGTGGCTTCAGATGGGGCTCCGCGGTGCTGCTGAGCTCTGCTGCGAGGGAAGGCGCTTCAGAGCGGAACGGCTGAGAATCGGCGGTCAGGGTCAGAAGAGTCCCGGGATCACCTCCTCCGCGGTCTCGGAGAAGGCGGCCTCGTTGGCCGCGACGTAGGTGTTCCAGGCCTCTGCATCCCAGATCTCGGCGCGACTGCCCGCACCGATCACGGCGAGCTCGCGGTCGAGCCCCGCGTACTGCCTGAGCTGCTGCGGGATGGTCACGCGGTTCTGCCGGTCAGGCGTCTCCGCGTGGGCTCCGGAGAGCAAGAGGCGCAGGTAGTCACGGGCCTGCTTGCTGGTGACGGGGGCCTGGCGGATGCGGTTGTGGAGCTCCTCGAACTCGCTCGTGGAGAAGACGTAGACGCAGCGGTCCTGCCCTCGGGTCAGCACGACACCCTCTTCGAGCTCGTCGCGGAACTTGGCCGGAAGGATGAGCCGGCCTTTCTCGTCGAGCTTGGGCGAGTACGTGCCAAGGAACATGCACGCCTCCCTCCCTGTCGCTGAATCCCCACATGCTCCACTTTACTCCACAACCCACCACGCATCTACGCAAACGCGCCTTTTCTCGCCTGTGAATGCAGAAAGAGGCCAGTAAACTACTGGCCTCTCAACGGTGGAGGGAAGTGGAGCTCTTTTCACCTCACAAGGGCACAAAAAAAGGGACCGGCCAGGTGGCCGGTCCCGAGGTGAGGAAGTGAGGTGGGTGGGGGAAGGTGCGAAGTGGAGGGCAGTGGGAGGACTCCCCCGTTGCTACTCCCCCTGCTGCCGCTTGTCCCAGCGGTTGCCGAGCTTGTCCATGAACGAACCGTCGGACGACTCGCCGCTCTTCGGTGAGGGGCGACCGGTCGGCAGTGGGTCGGACTGCGAAGCCGCGCCCTTCGGGGCGGCGAACGCGTAGACGACTCCCGCCAGCATCAGGACGAACCCGACGACACCCAGGACCGGGATGTTGGTGGCGACGCCGGCGACGACGACGCCGATGCCGACCGCGACGGAAAGGAACGCGACCACGACGGCTCGCGTGGTGACCGCAGCGCCGCTTCTCGGCGATGTGGACACCACGTCCGCATCGTTCTGGTAGAAGCTGCGCTCCATCTCATCAAGCAGCCGCTGCTCTTGCTCAGATAGTGCCATGTTGACCTCGTGCTCAGGGGGCGATCGGAGCCCCGCTCCGAAGTATTGCGCCCATTGTAGGCGCGCGCACCTGGGTAGAGTGGTGTCGTGTCTGAGAGTTCTACGCTGTCCTCCAAAGTCCAGCGTCGTCTGGACGCCACAATTGCCGAGAATCTTCAGGTTCTGGGGCCGATCGGCGTCGATGTGCCCGCCTTCCTGGAGCAGGCCGGGACCTTCACGACGGGCGGCAAGCGCCTCCGAGCGTCGTTCTGCGCCGCCGGATACAGCAGCGCCGCCGGCACGCCCGAGCAGAGTGAGGCGGTGATCCTCGCTGCGGCCTCGATCGAGCTCTTCCACGCCGCGGCCCTGGTCCACGACGACATCATCGATCGCTCCGACACGCGCAGGGGTGCACCCTCCACCCACCGCGCCTTCTCGAAGCACCACCACGCCTCCGGCTGGGCTGGCGACGAGGAGCACTTCGGTCTCAGCGCCGCGATCCTGCTCGGCGACCTGCTGCTCGTCTGGAGCGACCAGCTCTTCGTGGAGGCCTGCGCCCTCGTGCCCCCAGCGGACGCCGTTCGCGCACGAGCCGAGTTCAGCAAGATGCGCAGCGAGGTGACGATCGGCCAGTACCTCGACCTCGTCGAGGAGGTGGCGTGGCCGGTCGTGCCCATCGACGCACGCGCGTCCCGGGCGACGACGATCGCGATCTCGAAGTCCGCCAGGTACAGCGTCGAGGAGCCTCTTGTGCTCGGAGCGCTCCTCGGAGGTGCCTCCGATGCCCTCGTGCAGCAGATTCGCGCGTTCGGGCTGCCCCTCGGCCTCGCCTTCCAGCTCCGGGATGACGTCCTCGGCGTGTTCGGGGACGAGGCGGTCACCGGCAAGCCCAGCGGAGACGACCTCCGAGAGGGCAAGAGAACCCTCATGATCGCCGCAGCCCAGGAGCTCGCATCGCCTTCGGACTCGGCGCGGCTCGACGAGCTCCTCGGAGACCAGGGGCTCGATGAGACGCAGATCGCCTGGATGCAGGCGCTCATCGCGGAGTCCGGCGGATTGCAGCGCGTGGAGGAGCTGATCAGCTCCTCGCTCGTCGAGGCGCTCGCCGGACTGCAGGGCCTCGAGCTCGACCCCGGGTCGCGGCGACTGCTCGAGCAACTCGCGGAGCGCACGGCGCACCGGGAGCACTGACCAGCCGGCAACCCGCTCGGTGCCAGCAGCCGGTGGTCCGGCGGCGAGCCGCGCTGGTCGACTAGATGGCGAGCAGCTGGACGGCGTGACGCACCTGCGTCTTCCGTCCCTGCACGAGCGCGTCGAGGGGCGCGACACCGAGCGTCTCATCGACGCTCAGGAGCCACACCATCTGGTCGTGGGCACTGAGCCCCGCGTCGCCGAGCAGGAAGAGCGTTCCCCGGAGACCCGCCAGCGGCTCGCCGTCCTTGATGAACTCCTGCGGGATCCGCGGCTCTCGCTCGATGCGGAACGACAGCAGCTGCTTGTCCTCGATCAGGGTCGACACGCGCCCCGTCGAGACACCGAGCTCGGATGCTGCCTGGGGAATCGTGTACCACTCACGGGTACTGAAGACGTCGCTCACGCCTCACATGGTCGCAGACTCGGCGCATCGATGCGAGCCCGAGCGATTCCTCGATGCCGTGCGGTGTTTCATCCCGGAGGCGCGTGCCTTGTCGGGCTATCCTGCACGACGTGAGTCCCGTTGGTCCCGACGACATGATCGGCCGTCTGATCGACGGCCGATATCAAGTGCGCTCTCTGATCGCCAAGGGCGGCATGGCTACGGTCTATGTCGCCACTGATCTGCGCCTCGAGCGCAGGGTGGCGGTCAAGGTGATGCACGACCACCTCGCCGCCGACGAGCGCTTCCGCGAGCGGTTCATCCGCGAGGCGCGCTCTGCGGCGAAGATCACCCACCCGAACGTCGTGAACGTCTACGACCAGGGTGACGACGAGGTCTTCGCCTACATGGTGATGGAGTACATCCCGGGCATCACGCTCCGAGACCTGCTCCACGACCATCACCGACTCACCCCGGAGCAGTCGATCGACGTCATGGACGCCGTGCTCGCGGGCCTCCAGGCAGCGCACAAGCTCGGCATCGTGCATCGCGACCTCAAGCCCGAGAACGTCCTGCTCGCCGACGACGGCCGCATCAAGCTCAGCGACTTCGGTCTCGCCCGTGCGGCGAGCGCGAACACGGCGACCGGGCAGGTCCTGCTCGGCACCATCGCCTACCTGAGTCCCGAGCTCGTGACCAAGGGCACGGCCGACGTGCGCAGCGACATCTACTCGCTGGGCATCATGCTCTTCGAGATGCTGACGGGCGAGCAGCCGTACCGAGGCGACCAGCCGGTCAACATCGCGTACCGCCACGCCAACGAGACGGTTCCCGCCCCCAGCGAGGTCAACGCCAGCGTTCCGCACGAACTCGACGAGCTCGTCGCCTGGTCGACGGAACGCGATCCCGAGCTTCGGCCAGCGGACGCCGGCGTGATGCTCGAAGCGCTGCGTCGCGCAGAAGCCGAACTCGGCCAGTCGGCCCGGCCCATCGACCCGACGGCGGTGCTGTCCACCGCGAGCCAGAGCGACGTCGAGGACACCGACCCGACGGAGCTCGCCCTCATCACGAGCCAGGTGTCGTCCGCGTCCTCACCTCCGGAGTTCGCCGAAGGACACGTCGAGCCCTTCAGACCCGGAGACGCCCCCACCGTGGTCGGGGCGCCGATCTTCCCGGAGCCAAGCGCCGCGGAGCTCGAGCCATCGCTTCCGCAAGCCACCTCGACGGCCGAGCAGGGCGCCCGCAAGCGACGCACCTTCGGGGCGGTCATCGCCATCCTGGTCATCGCGCTCGTCGCAGCGGCCGGTGGTATCGGCTGGTGGTTCGGACTCGGACCTGGTTCCTACAACACCGTCCCCGAGGCGGTCTCCCTCACGCAGGCCGACGCGGAGTCGGCGATCACCGCAGCCGGCTTCACCGTCGGTGACGTCACGCAGGAGTTCTCGCTCGAGGTCGCTGCCGGCACCGTCATGGACATGGACCCGCAGGCCGGCACGTCGCTCGCCCCGGAGACTCCGATCTCCCTCGTCGTGTCCGCCGGGCCGGAGATGCTCACGGTGCCGGCCCTGGAGGGGCTGACCCTCGAGGCGGCGGAATCCGCCATCACCGAGGCAGGCTTCACCTACGACCAGGCCACGACCCTGCGCCAGTTCTCCGACGAGGAAGCCGACATCGTGATCGCGGCGACGGACACCACCGGCGCTCCACTCCCCTCCACGCTCGCCGAGGGGCAGCCCATCCGCCTCGTGGCCTCGGCCGGAATCCTGCCGGACGTCGCCGGTGAGACGGAAGCGAACGCGACGAAGCTCATCGAGGAAGCCGGTCTCGTCGTCAACGTGTCGAGCCGGGAATTCTCGGCCTCGGTCGCCAGCGGTACCGTCATCGCCTCCTCGACCACCACCGATCCGGTCGTTCCGGGCGACACCATCAACATCTCGGTCTCGAAGGGGCCAGCCCCCGTCGTCCTCCCCAACGTCGTCGGCGCACCCATCGGAGAAGCCATCGCGACGCTCGAGGGACTCGGGCTGACGGTCGGCCACAACGTTCCACCCGGCATCGTCAACGACCCGAACCCGGTCATCAAGTTCGTCGTCTCGACGCAGTCGCCCGCCGCCGGGGTCGAGGTACCGGCCGGGTCGAACGTCACGCTCACGGCCACCGCAACGCTGTAGGCGCTCTGCCGCTGGGGCGTGGCCCGGGCTCTCGCCTCCCGCGACCGAGCGCTACGAGCGTGACGCCGGCCGAAGTGTCGCGATGGGCTCAGGACGATGCACCCCGCGCATGCGGTAGCCCAGCGAATCCGATGCGTGCAGCAGGTCCGCGAGCAGCCAGATGATGCTCAGCCACATCTCGGTCCCCTGCAACCCTGGTTCGCCATCCTCCCCCGAGGAGCGCGGCGCGAACGCCATCCCCTCGCCGGGAACCCACTGGCCGAGCGCCTGCTCGAGCGCCCCGCGCGCCCACTCCGCGATCTCCCCGCGGCGGTGCTGGGTCTGCTGCGAAGCGAGCCAGAGCGGATGCGCGATATCGAGCACGTTGCAGGCCGTCCAGCCGTCTGGCGTGGAGAGGTGGGGGTCCGCGGCGTGCAGCAGCACGGTGTCGATCGTCGCGACCGGATACGGCAGCGGCAGTCCGAACTGCGCGAAGAGTCCGCGGGTGAGCCGGTAGAAGCCGTTCACGGCCTGCAGCCGTGGCGACTCCCCGTCCGGGAGCTCTTCCCCCCACAGGCCTGTTCGCGGGTCCGCGCGTGCGACCGCCCAGCCGAGCACGGTGAGGAGCGGCCCGACTCCCCTGTCGTCGAGGGCGTCGGAATGATCCAGCATGTTCGCGGCGCACGCCGTCGCGACCGCGTCGACCGCGGCACCGGAGCCCCAGGCGCCAGCAGCCCAGTCGCGGGCGTCGAGGGCCGCCGTCACGTCGGTTCCCGTGAGCCCGTGCACGGCGCGGATCGGGTGGGGCATCCGCCCGCCCAGCAGCCGCACGGCGTAGCTGGCGCTGAGGACGTGGTAGCTCGCCGGCCCCTCGAAGGCCGAAAGCCGTTCCGACGACTGCGGATCCGGCGACGTCTGCGCTCGCTCGAGGCCGGCGTCCGAGAGATCGCCGTCGGCGACCAGGCCCGTCGCGGGATCCTGCCTCGCCGTCAGCCTCCGGAGCAGGTCCGCGGCGTCGAAGCCGGGCGGCGGCGCGTCCAGCAGCAGGTCGGCGAGCTCGACGGCGTCGGCCCAAGGTCGAAGGGTGGGCGCCGCAGCCGTGCCTGGGCAATCGACGAAGCGGCCGCCCTCGAAGCAGCGCGCGAGCACCGCCGTGATCTCAGCCCGAGCCGTGTCCCCGAAGCGTCGGAGCCCCTCCCTGAGCCCGGCTTCGCGTGCCGGCGCCCGGCGGTCGCGGAGGACGCGCGCAGGATTGCCCGCTACGACCGCGTGGTCAGGGACGCTCTTCGTGACCACCGAGCCCGCGCCGATCACGACGTGGTCGCCGACCACCACCCCGTCGAGGATCGTCACCTGCGAGCCGATCCAGACATCGTCTCCGAGGACGATCCCTCGACTCGACAGCCCCTGGGTGAAGACCGGAGCGTCCGGCTCCATCTCGTGATTGAAGCCGAGGATCGAGGTGTGTGCGCCGATTCGGACGCCGTCGCCCATCTGCACGTCGCCGCGGACCACTGCGAAGGGGTTGACGGAGCAGTCCGCGCCGATCGCGACGTTGTCGGTCACGTAGGCGTTGGCGGCGATGTAGCTGCGGTCGCCGATCGACAGCCGATCGCAGAAGACGGCGGCGCTCGCCGAGACGAACACCCGGTCGCCGATCACGGCACCCGACGCTGCCAATTCGCGCAGTCGCTCAGCTTGGGCGGCTCCGTCGGCGGAGTGGGGATCGTACTCCCATGGGAGGAAATCGACTCGGTGGACGCTGTCAGCGCTCATGCGCTCATCCTTTCACGAGCGATGCGGCGGCGGAGTTCAGGCTTCGTGCTCACAAACGCCGAGAGAGGCCTCCTGGCGACGGCAGAGCTCGACAGCTCCACCATGCCAGGAGGCCTCGTCACGTCACACGACCCGAAGCGCCTTCGAGGTCACGACCGAGTCCCTCTAGTGCTTGCCCGCGCGCAGCTCCTCGGCCACGAGGAACGCGAGCTCGAGCGACTGCATGTGGTTGAGACGCGGGTCGCACAGCGACTCGTAGCGGGTCTCGAGGGTCTTCTCGTCGATGTGCTCGGAACCGCCGAGGCACTCGGTGACGTCATCACCCGTGAGCTCGACGTGAATGCCACCCGGGTGCGTCCCCGCGGCGCGGTGCGCCTCGAAGAAGCCCTTGACCTCGTCCACGACGTCGTCGAAGCGACGCGTCTTGTAGCCGTTCGGCGTCGTGATCCCGTTTCCGTGCATCGGGTCGGTGATCCACAGCGGCTGCGCATCGCTGCTCTTGATCGCCTCGAGCAGGGGCGGAAGCGCGTCGCGGATCTTGCCTGCGCCCATGCGGGTGATGAACGTGAGCCGACCAGGTTCGCGGTTCGGGTCGATCTTGTCGATGAGCCGCAGCATGGTGTCGGGCGTCGTCGATGGCCCGAGCTTCACGCCGATGGGGTTCTTCACGCGGCTGAAGAAGTCGACGTGCGCCTCGTCCAGGTCGCGCGTGCGTTCCCCGATCCAGATGAAGTGGCCGGACGTGTCGTACGGCAGACCGGTGCGGGAGTCGATGCGGGTCATGGGTCGCTCGTAGTCCATGAGGAGCCCCTCATGGCCGACGAAGAACTCGACGTCACGGAGTGCGTAGAAGTCAGCTCCGGCGGCCGCCATGAAGCGGACGGCACGATCGATCTCAGCCGCGAGCTGCTCGTAGCGCGCGTTGGCGGGGTTGGCGGCGAAGCCCTGGTTCCAGGAGTGCACCTCGCGGAGGTCGGCGAAGCCGCCCGTCGTGAATGCCCGGACGAGGTTCAGCGTGGAAGCGGCCGTGTGGTAGCCGCGGAGCATGCGCTCCGGGTCCGGGGTGCGGCCCTCCTCGGTGAAATCGAAGTCGTTGACGATGTCTCCGCGGTACGCGGGCAGCGTCACGTCCCCGCGCGTCTCGTTGTCGCTCGACCTGGGCTTCGCGAACTGACCGGCCATGCGGCCCATCTTGACGACCGGCATCGACGCGCCGTACGTCAGCACGACGGCCATCTGCAGGATCGTGCGCACCCGCGCACGGATCTTGTCTGCCGTCGCGCCCGCGAAGGTCTCGGCGCAGTCGCCACCCTGCAGGACGAACGCCTGCCCGGCAGCGGCCGTCGCGATACGGTCGCGCAGGCGGTCGACCTCGCCGGCGAAGACGAGTGGCGGCAGCGACGCGAGCTCACCTGAGACGCTCGCGACCTTGGTCGCGTCGCCCCACTGCGGCTGCTGCCGGATCGGCAGCTCGCGCCAGGCGTCGAGCCCCTCGAGCACGCCGGGGGGCGTCGGGATCGACTCTGTGTGGGTGGAGGTGAATTGGCTCATGCTCGCTTCTCTGATCTCATGTCTCTGATCTCATGCTGGCAGCTTGGGCGCTGCAGCGCTGGTGTGTTGCTGGATCTCACGCCGAACGGCCCCGACGATACTCGGGGCCGCGGCGCTCTGCTCTGTTGATCGCTCAGGGCTTCTCGAACGCCCGGACCTGCTCGGCGATTCAGTGCTTCTGCGCGGCGGCGAGCGCCTTGGCCTCTGCGTCCATCTTGGTCCGGATGGACGAGGCATAGATGTCGCGATAGTCCTGGTTGCTGAGGGCGTGCAGCTCGCTCATGATCTCGTCCGTGATGGAGCGGAGCACGAAGCGGTCGGCGGCCATGCCCTCGTACCGCGTGAAGGTGAGCGGCTCGCCGAAGACCATGCCGACCTTGCGGAGACGAGGAACCTTCGCTCCGATGGGCAGGACGCGCTCCGTGTCGACCATGACCACGGGGACGACCGTGACGGGCTTGTCCGCCTGCATGATCATGCGCGCGATTCCCGTGCGCCCACGGAACATCCGTGCGTCGGGGCTGCGGGTGCCCTCCGGATAGATGCCGAGCACCTTGCCCTCGCCGAGCACGCGCAGGCCCGTCTGCAAGGACGCCTCGCTCGCTGCTCCGCCACCCCGGTCGATCGGGAGCATGCCCGTCGACTTGAAGAACTGCGCCGTCAGATAGCCCTTGATCCCCGTGCCGGTGAAGTACTCCTTCTTCGCGAGGAAGTAGACGCGGCGGTCGATCGACAACGGCATGAAGAACGAATCGATGACCGACAAGTGGTTCGACGCCAGAATGACCGGCCCCTTCGCCGGTATGTTCTCGACGCCGCGCACCCAAGGGCGGAACGTTCCGCGCACCAAGGGACCTGCGAAGAGATGCTTGAGCACCCAATACAACATGCGTGGCCTCCCGATAGGCGATGGCACATCAGTGTACTCGGGACATGCCCGGCCCCGTTGCGCCGCTCCCCGTTTCCGAAACGGTAGGGTTGGAAGCCACGGAACGTGAAGTCGAATCGGTCCGGACGATGGGCGTTCAGGCGGCTCACGACCAGGACCACACTCAGGAGTTGCAATGAAGCTATCCGAGACCCCCGCCGTCGTCAGCCCGGAGCCGAGCTGGAACACCACAGATCTGCTCGAGTACCGACTTCGAGAATCGCCGGATCTCGCCCTCTTCGCCCTGCCGGATGGCAGCATCTGGCGCGACGTGCCGGTCAGGGAGTTCCACGCGAAGGTGCACACCCTCGCCAAGGGCTTCGTCGCCGCTGGCATCGAGCCCGGGGAGCGCATCGCGTTCGTCGCGAAGACGAACTACGAGTGGACGCTCGTCGACTTCGCGCTCTGGTACGCCGGTGCGGTCATGGTGCCGGTCTACGAGACCAGCTCGTCAGCGCAGATCGAGTGGATGCTCGAGGACTCGGAGGCCGTCGGCATCATCTCCGAGCTCCCGGAGCACGACGACAAGCTCGACGAGATCTCGGACACCGTCGAGGGGCTGCGCGTGCGCTACGCGCTGCACGCCGGCGCGATCGAGGAGCTCATCCGGCTCGGGGCCGGCGTCGAGGACGCGGAGATCGAGCGCCGTCGTGGGATCGCGAACGGCGCTGACATCGCGACGCTCATCTACACCTCGGGATCGACGGGACGCCCCAAGGGGTGTGTCATCACGCACTCGAACTTCGTCGAGCTGTGCCGCAACGTGAAGGACCCGCTCGGCGCGCTCATCTACCCCGGCGCATCCACGGTGCTCTTCATCACGCTCGCGCATGTCTTCGCCCGCTTCATCTCAGTGCTCTGCATCTACGGCGGAGTCAAGGTGGGCCACCAGCACGACACCACGAAGCTCGTGGAGTCGCTCGGCACCTTCCACCCGACCTTCCTCCTCGCGGTGCCCCGCGTGTTCGAGAAGGTCTACAACTCGGCGGAGCAGAAGGCGGAGACCGGCGGCCGGGGCAAGATCTTCCGCAAGGCGGCAGACGTCGCGGTCCGCTACTCGGAATCTCAGGACGCGGGCCGGACGCCGCTTGTCCTCGGCCTCCAGTACAAGCTGTTCGACAAGCTCGTCTACTCGAAGCTGCGCGAGGTCATGGGCGGCCGAGTCAAGCACGCCGTCTCGGGTTCCGCGCCACTCGGCGCGCGTCTCGGCCACTTCTACCGGGCCATCGGCGTGAACATCCTCGAGGGCTACGGCCTCACCGAGACCACGGCCCCTGCGTCCGTGAACCTCGCGGAGAAGTCGAAGATCGGCACCGTCGGGCCGGCGCTGCCCGGCGTCGCCGTGCGCACCGATGACAGCGGCGAGCTCCAGGTCAAGGGCATCAACGTGTTCCGCGAGTACTGGAAGAACCCAGAGGCCACAGCCGCGGCCTTCGACGGCGAATGGTTCAAGACGGGAGATCTCGGCTCGATCGACGACGACGGCTACATCACCGTCACCGGGCGAATCAAGGAGATCATCGTGACCTCCGGCGGGAAGAACGTCTCCCCCGCGGCGCTCGAGGACCCGATCCGAGCCAACCCGCTCGTCGGCCAGATCGTCGTCGTCGGAGATCAGCGACCGTTCATCTCCGCGCTCGTCACGCTCGATCCCGAGATGCTCAAGACCTGGCTCTCCAACAACGGCGAGGACCCGAGCATCTCGGTCGCCCAGGCCGCGGAGCACCCGAAGGTGCTGGCCGAGATCCAGCATGCCGTCGACCTCGCGAACACGCGCGTCTCCCGGGCCGAGTCGATCCGCAAGTTCGTCGTGCTCGACGGCGAGTTCACTGAAGCGGACGGCACGCTCACGCCGAAGATGTCGATCAAGCGCCACGTGATCCTCGAGAAGTACCGAGGAATCATCGAGGGCATCTACAACGCCGCACCCGCGACGCAGGGCATCACGCTCAAGTAGCTCGGAGAGCTGGACCCTCGCGGCCAGCGCCTCCGGTTAGCGTCGTCAGCGCGACGTGCGGCCGAAGGCGCTGGCCTTCGCGGATCCAGCAGAGGCGGTCGCGGGCGCGAACCACTCGCTGCTCCGGATCTCCCGCATGGCTTCCTTGCGGTGCTCGGGCGCGAGCGTGTCGATGTACACGACCCCCTTCAGGTGGTCGGTCTCGTGCTGCAGCATCTGAGCCATGAGGCCGGAGCCCTCGAGGACGACGGGCTCGCCGTCCAGGTCGATTCCGGTGACCCGAGCGTGCTCGTACCGTGGCGTCTTGTTCCAGAGGCCGGGGACGGAGAGGCAGCCCTCGTCGATCTCCTCGACGCCTCCCCAGGTGCTCTCGAGGACCGGGTTGAGCACGTAGCCGGTCTGCCCGTCGATGTTGTACGAGAACGCGGCAAGTCCGACCCCGATCTGCGGAGCAGCCACCCCGGCACGGCCGTCGAGCGCCGTCGTGTCGAGCAGGTCGGCGACAAGACTCCGGATGCGGTCGTCGACGACAGTGATCTGCTCGGCGGGCGTGCGCAGCACCGGATCTCCGTAGAAGCGGATGGGGCGAACGGTCACAGTTCCTCCTCAGCGCGCAGCAGCGCGTTCTCGACCACCTCGCTAGCCGCGGGGTGGGGCCAGTACTGGCCGCGCGCGAGACCCCGGATGGAGTGCCCGAAGCTCGCCGCGAGGACGAGGGGCTGGAGCAGGACCGCCGCGTCTGGGCCCACGATGTGCGCCCCGAGGATGGTCGCGCTTCCACGCGCTATGACGAGTTTACAGAAGCTGCGCTGGTCTTCGAGCGCCCACCCCCATGCGGTGGACCCGTACTCGTGCACGACCTCGAACGCGTCGTAGCCGAGCTGCTCGGCCCGCTCGAGGGTTGCTCCGAAGCTGGCGATCTGCGGCTCGGTGAACACCACGTCGGGGACCGGGCCGAGGGTGTTCTTCATGAGGCGACGGCCGGGCTCGACGGCGATGTTGTGGGCGACGACCCGCGCCTCGTGGTTGGCGACGTGCTTGAGCTGGTGCTCCGAGTCGATGTCGCCGAGGGCGAAGACGCCGGGCACCTGGTGGCCGTCGCGGAGGACGCGCTGGTAGGCGTCCACGCGCAGCCGGCCGTCGTCGTGGTGGTCGAAGCCGACCTCGAAGGTCCCGAGCGTGTCGGTGTTCGGGATGCGTCCGATCGCGACGAGCACAGCGTCGACCTCGATGCGCTCTCCCGAGTCGGTCGTGAGTGTCGCGACGCCGCCGTCGTCGGAGAATCCGACGACGGAGGTGCCGGTCTCAAGGCGCCAGCGCTCCCGTGCCGCGTCCGCGAAGGTCTCGGCGACGTCGGCATCGAGCGAGGAGAGCACGCGCCCGCGCACCAGCTGCGTCACCTCGGAGCCGAAGGCGCTGAAGACGTGCGCGAACTCAGAGGCGATGGAGCCGCCGCCGATGATCGCCAGGCGACGAGGCGCGTCATCGATGCGCATGATCGTGTCGGAGGTGTGGACGAGCGGCGAGCTGAGCGGAACGACGTCGTGGTGGCGCGCGCGACTGCCCGCGGCGATGACCAGCGTGTCGGCCGTGAGGCGCCTCCCGGAAGCCGTGAGCACCTCGCGGTCGCCGAGCATCTCGACTCGCTCTCGGACGAGCGTGACCCGAGGGTTGCCGCTCTCCCGGTAGTGCTCCCCGCTCTCGCTGATGTGGTCGATGCGGCCGAACACGCGGTCGCGCACCTCCGGCCACGACGGGCGCAGCCGGACGTCGTGGATGCCAAGGCGGTCGGCGTCGCGCGCGACCCGCACGATGTCCGCCACGTGGACGTACATCTTCGTCGGGATGCAGCCGACGTTGAGGCAGGTTCCGCCGAAGTGCGGGCCGTCGTCGATGATCGCGGTTTTCGGCCCGCTCTCGTCGCCTGGGGGGAGGGAGTTCCCCGAGCCTGCGCCGATGATGATGAGGCCGAAGTGCTCGGCGTCGGTGCGCTCAGGCATCGGCGCTCTCGGCACCCGGACGCACGACGACGAGGAGGTCCCCGTTGCCGACCTCGAGCGGTGAGGAGATCGCGAGGCGCTCGACGACTCCAGCGACGGGTGCGGTGATCCCGGCCTCCATCTTCATCGCCTCGATCGTCGCGACGGTCTGCCCCTGGGCGACACGCTCGCCGACGTCCACACGCAGCGTGACGACGCCGGAGAACGGCGCTGCCACGTGACCGGGATTTCCGCTGTCGGCCTTCTCGCGTTCGATCGTGTCGACCTTGATGCTGCGGTCACGCACGAAGACCGGCCGCAGCTGACCGTTCAGGGTGGCCATGACGGTGCGCATGCCGTCCGCATCCGGTTCGCCGATGGCCTCGAGCCCGACGAAGAGCTGCACGCCCTTGCCGATGTGGATCACGTGCTCTTCGCCAGGCTCGAGCCCGTACAGGTAGTCGAGGGTGTCGAGCACGGACAGGTCGCCGAAGAGCCGGACCGTGTCCTCGTAGCTCGCGGTCGGCTGCGGGAACAGGAGCCTGTTGAGGGTGCGCCTGCGCTCGAGGCTGTCGCCGGCGAGGCCGGCTTCGTCGGCCGCGGAGAGCGGCGTGATCTCGATCTTCACGTCGCGGCCCTCGAGCACCTTGCTGCGGAAGGGCTCCGGCCATCCGTTGGGCAGCTCGCCGAGTTCGCCCGCCATGAAGCCGATGACCGAGTCCGGGATGTCGAACTTGCCCGGGTTCTCGGCGAAGTCGGCCGGGTCGGCTCCCACCGCGACGAGGTGCAGGGCGAGGTCTCCGACGACCTTCGATGAGGGAGTCACCTTGGGGATGCGGCCGAGGATCTTGTCGGCCGCGTCGTACATGTCCTCGATGCGCTCGAACTGGTCCGCGAGTCCGAGTGCGATGGCCTGCTGGCGGAGGTTCGACAGCTGGCCTCCGGGGATCTCGTGCTTGTACACGCGACCGGTCGGGCCGGGGAGACCCGACTCGAAGGGGCGGTAGACGAGGCGGACTGCCTCCCAGTAGGGCTCGAGATCGGTGACGTTCGTGAGGCTGATGCCGGTGTCCCGCTCCGTGTGCTCGAGCGACGCGACCAGCGCCGAGAGACTCGCCTGGCTCGTCGTGCCCGACATCGGAGCGCTGGCGACGTCGACGGCGTCGACGCCCGCCTCGCTTGCCGCCAGGAGCGTCGCCAGCTGCCCACCAGCGGTGTCGTGCGTATGCAGGTGGACGGGCAGGTCGAAGCGCTCGCGCAGGGCCGTGACGAGGATCGAGGCCGCCTGCGGGCGCAGGAGACCCGCCATGTCCTTGATCGCGATGATGTGCGCGCCCGCCTCCACGATCTGCTCCGCGAGGCGCAGGTAGTAGTCGAGCGTGTAGAACGGCTCAGCGGGGTCGGCGAGGTTGCCGGTGTAGCAGAGGGCGACCTCGGCGACGGCGGTGCCGGTCTCGAGCACTGCGTCGATGGCGGGCTTCATCTGCGAGACGTCGTTCAGCGCGTCGAAGATGCGGAAGATGTCGACGCCCGTCGCGGTCGCCTCGTGGACGAATGCCTTGGTCACGGCCTCGGGGTACGGCGTGTAGCCGACGGTGTTCCGCCCGCGGAGCAGCATCTGCAGGGGGATGTTCGGGACAGCCTCGCGGAGGCTCGCGAGGCGCTCCCAGGGCTCCTCACCGAGGAAGCGGAGCGCGACGTCGTACGTCGCCCCTCCCCAGGCTTCGATGGAGAGCAGTTCCGGCGTGAGGCGTGCGAGGTAGGGCGCCGCTGTGACGAGATCCCGCGTGCGGACGCGGGTCGCGAGGAGCGATTGGTGCGCGTCGCGGAACGTGGTGTCGGTCACGGCGAGTCGCCGCTCCGAACGCAGCTGCGCCGCGAAGGCCGTCGGCCCGAGCTCGAGCAGCTCCTGTCGGCGCCCGCCGGGCAGCGGGAGGGCGGTGTCGAGCTCAGGGAGCTTCGAGCGGGGCTCGACGGAGGTCGGCCGAGCGCCGTGCGGGGCGTTGACCGTGACGTCGGCGAGCCAGTTGACGATCTTGGTCCCCCGGTCGCCGGGTCGGCGGTACTCGAGCAACCCTGGACGCTTCTCGATGAAGTCGGTCGCGACGTCGCCACGCTGGAAGTCGGGGTCGTCGAGCACGCCGAGGAGGAAGGGGATGTTCGTGGCGACGCCGCGGATGCGGAACTCGGAGAGCGCTCGACGGGCCCGTCGGACGGCTGCGGGGAAGTCGCGTCCGCGAGCCGTGAGCTTCATGAGCATCGAGTCGAAGTGCGGCAGGACCTCCGCGCCCGTTGCGATGGTGCCGCCGTCGATGCGGATGCCGGAGCCGCCCGCGGAGCGGTACGTCGTGATGACGCCGGTGTCGGGACGGAAGCCCTGGGAGGGGTCCTCGGTCGTGATGCGGCACTGCAGCGCGAAGCCGTGGAGTTCCAGCTGGTGCTGTTGGAGGCCCATATCGTCGAGGCGCTCGCCCGAGGCCACACGCATCTGCGCCTGGACGAGGTCGACATCCGTGACCTCTTCCGTCACGGTGTGCTCGACCTGGATGCGGGGGTTCATCTCGATGAAGACGTGCTGACCTGCGCGCGGCCCGGCTGTGTCCAGGAGGAACTCCACGGTGCCGGCGTTGACGTAGTCGATGGACTTCGCGAAGGCCACGGCATCCGCGTAGAGCTTGTCCCTGACCTCCTGCGGGAGGTTCGGAGCGGGAGCGATCTCGACGACCTTCTGGTGTCGACGCTGGACGCTGCAGTCGCGCTCGAACAGGTGCACGACGTTGCCGTGCTCATCCGCGAGGATCTGCACCTCGATGTGGCGAGGCCGCAGCACCGCCTGCTCCACGAACATCGTCGGGTCGCCGAAGGCGCTCTCCGCCTCCTTCATCGCAGACTCGAGCGCCTCGCGAAGGTCCTCGGGGCGCTCGACGCGACGCATGCCGCGTCCGCCGCCTCCGGCGACGGCCTTCGCGAAGATCGGGAAGCCGATCTCGTCGGCGGCCGCGCAGAGCTCCTCGAGATCCGTCGAGGGCTGGCTCGAGGCCAGCACCGGCACGCCGGCGGCGATGGCCTGGTTCTTCGCCGTGACCTTGTTGCCCGCGGACTCGAGGACACGCGGCGGCGGACCGATGAACGCGATGCCGGCCTCCTGGGCAGCGCGCGCCAGTTCCGGGTTCTCACTCAGGAAGCCGTAGCCGGGGTAGATGGCGTCAGCCCCAGACTCCTTCGCGACGCGGAGGATCTCGGCGACATCGAGGTAGGCGCGGACGGGCTGGCCGACGGTGCCGATCTGGTACGCCTCGTCAGCTTTCAGGCGGTGCAGGGAGTTGCGGTCCTCGTAGGGGTACACCGCGACCGTCCGCGCTCCGAGCTCGACTGCGGCGCGGAATGCGCGGATCGCGATCTCGCCTCGATTCGCGACCAGGATCTTCTTGAACACCGGTGTTCCACCTTCCGACAACACGACAGGGGCATGCAGCAACGTGACCTCAAGCCTAGTGAATGTAGCCTGGGCTGGTGTTCGTCCTCAGCATCAGTTCTCTCAAGGGCGGCGTCGGCAAGACCACGGTGACCCTTGGCCTCGCTTCCGCCGCCTGGGCCCGCGGGCTCAGAACCCTCGTCGTCGACCTGGATCCCCAGTCCGACGTCTCCACCGGGCTCGATGCCCGAGCGCAGGATGGCGCCACGATCTCCGACGTCCTCCGCTCGCCGAAGCCCAGCACGGTTCGCGCCGCGATCGCCCGCTCGGCGTGGGGCGAAGGCAGCCGCGGCGTCATCGACCTCATGGTGGGCAGTCCAGCAGCACTGAGCTTCGATACCCCGAATCCCTCGATCCGAGAGATCTGGCGCCTCGAGGAGGCACTCGCCGTCGTCGAGGAGGACTACGACCTCGTCCTCATCGACTGCCCGCCCTCGCTGAACGCGCTCACGCGCACGGCCTGGGCCGCCTCGGACCGTGTCGCGGTCGTCACCGAGCCCGGGCTCTTCTCGGTCGCCGCCGCCGACCGCGCGCTCCGGGCCGTCGACGAGATCAGGCGAGAGCTGTCGCCGCGGCTCCAGCCGCTCGGCATCATCGTCAACCGTGCGAAGCACCAGTCCCTCGAGCACCAGTTCCGCCTCGGTGAGCTCCGGGACATGTTCGGGCCCCTCGTGCTCTCCCCCGCGCTCCCCGAGCGCACCTCCCTGCAGCAGGCTCAGGGAGCGGCCAAGCCCGTGCACCTCTGGCCGGGAAGCTCAGCCGAGGAGATGGCGGCGAACTTCGACAAGCTGCTCGACCGCATCATGCGGGCCGGCCGGCTGGGCACCTACGCGGAAGCCCCCGCCACCGGAGACGACGAAGCCCCGGTGACGCGCGGGCGTCAACGGGGCCGGTCGAACACCTAGCGAGCTCTTGAGAACCGGCGGCCTCGGCAGCGGGGCCGCCGACGGCGTCAGCTCGCGCGGCTGGCGCGGCGAGCTGCGAGCTCGTCGACGGGGTCGAGCGTCTGCTGCTCGAAGTCGACGAGTGTCGACTCGACCTCGCGGAGCACCTGGCCGACGAAGATGCCGAACACGCCCTGCCCGCGGTGCACGAGGTCGATGACCTGGTCGTTCGAGGTGCACAGGTAGACGCTTGCGCCGTCCGACATGAGCGTCGTCTGCGCGAGGTCGACGACGCCGGTCTCGGCGAGCTGGTCGACCGCCGTGCGGATCTGCTGGAGCGAGATGCCCGTCTCGAGCAGTCGCTTCACGAGCTTGAGGACGAGGATGTCGCGGAACGAGTAGAGACGCTGGGAGCCAGAACCCTTCGCCCCTCGAACCGTCGGCTCGACCAGACCGGTGCGAGCCCAGTAGTCGAGCTGCCGATAGGTGATGCCCGCGGCACGAGCGGCAACGGCGCCACGGTACCCGGAGCCCGGATCGAGGTCCGGAATGCCGTCGGTGAAGACCAACTCGCCGCCGGTTGGCGCGTCGCCCTGTCCCTGCTCGCTCATGCCTGCACCTTTCACACGTTTTCGACCAACTCAGCGCCCCGTACTCCTGGAGCAAGCCCTGCGCTCCGGGGAGCAGATGCGCCCTGGGGAAGCCTTGTACCACAAGGGAACTTGAGGTAAGTCCCGAGCCGTCTGGGTCGATTCTATTGGAGTGCATGCCACTCGGCTACTTCCGAACGACAACGATGTGATCCTGACCCGACTTGCCCCGGATTTCAGGCCTCCACGGCAGGCCTGCGGCGTGTCGTGGCACGAGATCGTGGCTCGAGAATCCACTTCACGTTCAAGTGGAGGATGAACCTACCTGCGACCGCGAACCGCTTGGCGGATGAGGGACCGGCGAACCGACCCGAGGTGCTCGGCGAGCTCGTTGGCGCGCTCGACGGCCTCACCCTGCGAGCGTGCTCGCCGCGCGTTCGTCGAGAGCGCCTGCTCGATGAGCCCGAACTCGTGGTGAGCGGCAGCGCGGAAGGGGCGCAGGTGGCGGGGCTCGATGCCCACTCGCTCGAGCTCCACGAGCGTGCTCAGCATGGTGAGCTCGTCTTCCTGATACCGACTCGCCGCTGGGATGAGTCCGGCGCTCACAGCCTGCTCGAGCAGCGCGGGCTTCGCTCCAGACCGCTCGAGGAGCTGCGCGCGATCGAGGACGGTGCCGGCGGCGAGCATGGTCTGCCGCTGCGGTGCCCGCGATCCCGGGAGCTCAGGCTCGAGGCCCCGATCGAGATCGTCGAAGTACTCGGCGATCACCTTGAGCGGCAGGTAGAGGTCGCGCTGCATGGTGAGCACCTCGCGCAGGCGAGCGACGTCGGCCGCGGAGAACTTGCGATACCCCTTCGGCGTTCGCTCGGGGTGCACGAGGCCCTTGTCCTCGAGGAAGCGGAGCTTGGAGGGGCTCAGCTCAGGGAACTCGACGTTCAGCCGCTGCAGCACCTGACCGATGCTGAGCGTCCGACCTGGTCCCCGCGCAGAAGCCGCCGCCGCCATAGCGGCCACGATCAGTTCCCGGCAGACGCGGAAGTCAGGCTGGTGTCAAGCGGAGAGCTGTAGAAAGTGAGCCGGAATTTGCCGACCTGCACTTCTCCGCCGTTGGTGAGGACGGCGGAGTTGATGCGCTCGCCGTTGTAGTACGTGCCGTTGAGCGAACCGAGATCGCGCATGTGGAACTCGCGGCCGTGCCGCGTGAACTCGGCGTGACGACGGGACACCGTGACGTCGTCGAGGAAGATCTCCGCGTTCGGGTGCCTGCCAGCGACCTGGAGGTCGGTATCGAGCAGGAACCTGGCTCCCACGTTGGAACCGCGACGGACGATCAGGAGCGCGGACCCGGAGGGGAGCGCACTGATGGACTCCATCTCCTCCTTCGACACGCCACCTGCGATCAGCGCAGCGAGCTGCGCGCTGAAATCGCCGGTGAACGACATCGTCGAAGACTGCGTCTGCTCATCGACGACGCCGTCGCCTTCAGGGGTTCGCGCCTCAGCGTCAGAACCAGCCATATTTGCCTCCTCGAGTCGATGCTCAAGCGTAGCGGAATCGGGGGTGCCCGAATTCCGGTCGGTTAATTGCAGCAGCACCGCCTGCCATTGTGCGTCAGACGACTGAGTGTTGTCGAAACGAGCGGGGAAATCGAACCCCATTTTCACCCTCGGCGTACACTTTCGGGGTGCTAGACGTCTCCTCCTCCGGCGATCGCGCGAGTTTCGACGGCCGCGCTGGGTCCGATGACCGCTACGCGGGCGACCCCATCGCCCGCATGCGCGAACGCAAGTCCGCGCCGCTCACGCGCAAGGTGCCCATGGCGAGCGGCATGTGGCTCGAGGATGCGGCGAGCGGCTTCTACGGCCGCCTCGCGTCGGCGAACAAGCAGACGGTGACGCTGCAGGACTTCGACGGCCAGCGCAAGGCGTTCCCCGCCGATTCGATCTTCCTGCTCGAGGACGAGGCCGTCCTGCTCGGGCCCCCGGCGGCCAAGCAGCAGTCTGGGCGCGCACGCAGCGCGTCCGGCTCCTTCCACGTCGCCGATGCCAAGGCGAGGACCGCGAGGGCCGGGCGAATCTTCGTGGAGGGCAAGCACGACGCCGAGCTCGTCGAGAAGGTCTGGGGCCACGACCTGCGCATCGACGGGGTCGTCGTCGAGTTCCTGCAGGGCGCCGACCACCTCGCCGAAGTGCTGACGGTGTTCGGACCGAGCCCGACGCGCCGCGTCGGAGTGCTGCTCGATCATCTCGTCAAGGGCTCGAAGGAGCAGCGCATCGCCGACGACATCACGCGGCGCTTCGGCGCCTCGCACGTGCGGGTCGTCGGCCACCCGTACGTCGACGTGTGGCAGTCGGTGAAGCCCGAGCGCCTCGGGCTCAAGGCCTGGCCCGTCATTCCCCGAGGGCAGGACTGGAAGAAGGGCATCTGCAGAGCGCTCGGCTGGCCCGCAGAGGAGCAGGCGGACACGGCAAGGGCCTGGCAGCGCATCCTGGAGCGCGTCCGCGACTACCGGGACCTGGAGCCGTCGCTGCTCGGCCGGGTGGAGGAGCTCATCGACTTCGTCACGGAGCCCGGCGGCGCAGGTACCTGACCGCGTAGACGGCTCCTGCTGCGACGTGCAGGACCGTCCCGATCAGCAGCATCCACCACGTGATGGTGCGCAGCGGCTCGGCGGGGACCTGCTCGGCGTACGACAGCAGGTGGAGCGGCATGGCGACCATGATGAACGCCGACCTGGCCTTGCCGAGCAGGTTCACGCGCCCCTCGCGGACCCGCTCGAGCCGCGCCAGCCCGATGACGAGCAGCGCCAGGTCGCAGAGGAAGATCGTGACCAGCACGAACCACGGGAAGTAGCCGAGGAGTGCAAGGCCGAAGCCGATGATGATGATGCCGAGCCGGTCGGCGACCGGGTCGAGGACCTCCCCCACTCGGGAGACCTGCCCGAGGCGGCGCGCGAGGAAGCCGTCGATCCAGTCGGTGGCCCCGAACGCAGCGAGGCTCAGGGTGGCGGCCAGCTCCCGACCGTCGGCGGCAAGCCAGATCGTGAGGGGCACGAAGACGAGCAGTCGTGCCACCGAGATGGCGTTGGGCAGCGTCGCCCACCGCATCGGGCTCTCGTGCCGGTCGCCTGCCATGACGTCATTGTCGCAGTGGCACGCCTCGCGCGTCTGTGCACGACCGCTGTGCACGACCGCTGTGCACGACCGCTGGGCGCGGCCGCGCGAACTCGATACGATCATCGGATGGACCGAGACGAGCACGGCTACCACCAGCCAGGACCCGCGTCCGTGCGGGTCGACGTGTGGCTCTGGGCGGTCCGCATCTACAAGACGCGCAGCGCCGCGACCGCGGCGTGCAAGGCCGGGCACGTCAAGATCGACGGCGATCGGGCCAAGCCAGCGCAGCGCATCCACGTCGGCGACGAGGTTCGGGTTCGGACTGACCGCGACCGGGTCCTCGTCGCGCAGGAGCTCCTCAAGAAGCGCGTCGGCGCGCCGATCGCGGCGAAGGCCCTCATCGACAACTCTCCTCCGCCTCCCCCTCGGGAGTTCGCCTCCCCCATCGCGTACCGCGACCGTGGGGCCGGGCGTCCGACGAAACGGGAGCGTCGAGAGATCGATCGCATCCGCGGCCGCGACGAGCGGCCCCTGCTCGACCCGGACGAGTGATCGACCCGGACGAGTGATCGCGAACCGCGCTCCGAGTTGGGTTCCGTGGGGCGCGGTTCGCGATCGTCGTCAGCGACTGGACGTTGACGTCAGGCCTTGATGGCGTTCCGCTCGCCAGCTCTGACCGGCACGCTGAGTCGGTTGTCGGCGGCAGGCGTCGGGCAGACGAAGTGGTCGCTGAAGGCGCACGGCGGCAGGTAGGCGCGATTGAAGTCGATCGTCGTCGCCCCGTCGGCCTCGGGGGCTGGGACGGTCAGGAACCGGAAACGGTAGCTCTCGACACCGCTCGTCGTGTCGGCGAACACGACTTGGAGTCCTGCCTCGGTGTGGTCGGCGTCGATCGAGAACGCCGAGCCGCCGAGCTCGAAGTCGAGCTTCCCGCCGAGGTCCTTCCTGGACACGTAGCCGTCCGCCTGGAGCACGTCGACCTGCTCGGTCGAGGGACGGAAGCTCGCGGACACGACGTAGTCGTCGTCGGGCTGGTAGCTGTCGATGCCGAGGAGCGCGGCTCGCCCCGACGCCTCGGGGTCGAGCACTCGGAGGGCGCGCTGATCGTCGCGCGCGAACGCCCGGAGGATGCGCGCACCGTCGCGGAGCTCCTCGCCCGTCTTCAGCGTCACGCGGTCGCCGACTCCGGAGCCGGAGGCGTCCACGTACCCGCTCTCAGCGAGCCCGCTGCCGACGACGGCGCCGTCGACGATGCTCCAGGTTCCCGCGACGCCATCGAGTTCGAGCTCGACGCCGTCGGCGAGCCAGTTGGTCGCGACGAGGGCCGCCGGCCCGTACGGGGCACGGACCGCGCGCTCACGACTTTCGTGCCAGACCGCCCAGCGTGCGCTGAAGTGGTCTCCGGTAGTGGTGCTCTGCTGCGTGCTCATGCTGTTCCCTCTCCTCGTTCTCTCTGCTGATCTCGCCGACGAGTCTCAACGTACTCAGGGCGACGGCGTCGTTCTCGCGGAACGAGACGGCGTTGGTCCGGGGGCGGGAGAACGCCCCGACGAATGGATTGGACGTGTACGGGCCGATGGCGAACCGACGGGGATGCGTCGTCCCGTCTGCCTGCACGATCCTCGAGTCCTCGCGGCGCACCTCGATGACGCCGGTGGCGAGGCTGCCCTCCGGGGTGGCGGCGATGCGCTCGCGCCCCTCGCCCGACTCGATGAGCTGCCTGAGCGCCAGGTTGTCGGTGTGGGCGACGTCGGCGTCGGGAAGCCAGGCGTCGATGAGCGCGCGGGCCGACACCTGTCGCTCGAGCGTCGTGCCCTTGGCCCGGAAGAGGCCTGCCTCCTCGTCCTCCCAGACGCGCAGCTCGCCGCCCAGGAAGTGCACGACACCGGCCTCGCTGAGCGCGAGGAGCTCGTCGAGACGGTGTCCTGGCGGGCCGGACGCGACGTAGCTGAAGAAGCCCTTCCACCAGACGCGAACGTCTCCGGCGAGCGAGGCCGGCGACCAGTTGGGGGCATCCTGGAACTCGACGAAGGTCATGAAGGAGAAGAGGAGGGCGAGGAAGAGACCCTGGTTCTCGCTGTGCTGCTGGCTGTTCCTCCTGCGGAGGTCTTCGCGGATGTAGTCGTGGAGGGCGACCGACACCGAGCCGACGTCGGTAGCCGCGGCCCCGCGCAGGGGGTGGTCGAAGGTCTCGATGTCGAGCTCGTCGCTCGGGTCGACGAGCGCGGCGAGCACCGCCTCGTGGAGTTCGGGTGACTGCGCGGCGAATCGGTCGAGCTCGGCTCGGAACTCGACCCAGGACACGCGCACTCGGTCGGGGTGACCCGTGAAGAGCTCGCGGTAGTAGCCGTGCAGCATCTCCTTGGCGAGGAGCGGCCAGAAGTGCGTGCGGAAGTCCAGGATCTCGTGCTCGGCGACGATCTCGCGGGCGATGTCCGCCGTGAAGTAGCGGGTCTCGAACGGCTCCCCCTGGAGCACGCTCGTGACCTTGGAGTGGTAGGGAACGCCCCGCCTGGAGCCGACGAGGATGCGCGGCTCGCGTCCGGAGGGACGGTACTTGAGGCGTCCCGGCTCGTCTCCGGGCACGAACGCGCCCCCGCGCCCCTCGGTGAGCAGCACGAGCAGGTCGACGGCGGCGAGGCCGAGACCGCGGACGATGACGGGCTCCCCGGCTTCCACTGCACTGAAGTCTGCGTCTGCCGTGAACGAGGGCGGCACGTAGGCGAGGTCGTGGCGGGCCGCGAACTCGCTCAGCTCGGCGGTTCTCGTTCCTTCGTGGACCAGGGTTCCGGAATGGCCGAGCGCGTACACGACGACGTCGACGGTGAGGCTGTCGCCCGTGTCGAGCTCGACGCGCTGCGCGCCGTTGTCGATCGTCGTGACGCCCGTCACCTCCGCGGCATGGACGAGGACCGTCAGGCCCTCCGGCGCCGAGTCCGCCGCCTGCTCGAAGAACCAGCCCAGGTACCTGCTCTGCAGGCGCCTCGTGGGGAAGCTCGCCGGACCGAGTGAGCGCACCTCGTCGGCCACCTGCTGGTCCTCCGTGTCGAGGTCGTACCCGTCCAGCTCGCCGCGGCTCGCGAGCTCAGCCCATTCGACGAGGGAGGGTCCCTGCCTGACCGGGCCCTCGATGGTGCTCGTCTCGTCGGTGAACATGGTGACGTCGGCCGCCAGCGAGTTGAGCTTCAGGAGCCCGGACTGGGCGTCTCGCCAGATGCGTCCGGCTCCAGGCGGGTGCGGGTCGATGAGGTGCACGACAAGCGGGCCCGTGGTGTCCCCGTCGTAGTTGGCGACGATGCGCTCGAGGAGCCCCGCTCCGCGAGGTCCGGCGCCGAGGACCGCGATGCACCTGGCTCCCCTGGTGCTGTCGATGTCGATGAGCCTGGCCGCGGATGTCATGCGATCGCCTCCAGGACGCGCTCGGTGGGCTTGCCGCCGGGGATGGCGTCGACGAGTGCTCGGGTGTACGCGTTGGTGCTGCGCTCGAAGACCTCGTCGACGGTGCCTTCCTCGAGCAGCTCGCCGCCGCGGAGCACGCCCACGCGGTCGGCGATCTGGCGGACGACCCCGAGGTCGTGGGTGATGAACAGGTAGCTCAGCGAGTGCTCGGCCTGGAGGTCCACGAGGAGCTGGAGGATCTGCGCTTGGACGGAGACGTCGAGGGCGGAGACCGCTTCGTCGAGGACGATGAGCTCTGGCTTCAGGGCGAGTGCTCGTGCGATGGCGACGCGCTGCCGCTGCCCTCCGGAGAGCTGCGTCGAGCGCCGTTGCGCGAAATCGGCGGGGAGCGCGACGTCGTCCAGCAGCTCGAGCACCCGCGCGCGGCGCGACTGCTTGTCGCCGATCCCGAAGGCCCGCAGCGGCTGCTCGATGGAGTCCGCGACGGTGAAGCGCGGGTCGAGCGATGAGTAGGGGTCCTGGTGCACGAGCCCGGTCCTTCGGCGGAAGGCTCTCAGGGCGCTGCCTCTGGCGCCGGCGACTTCGAGGCCGTCGAGGCGGATGCTCCCCTGGTCCGGTCGTTCGAGGAGCAGGGCGAGGCGGGCGGTCGTGCTCTTGCCGGACCCCGACTCGCCGACGAGCGCGTAGCTCTCGCCGCGGGCGATCGAGAAGGCGACGTCCTTGGTCGCGTCGACCCGTGCGCCTCCCGGCAGCCGGAAGGTCTTGCTCAGTCCCCTGACCTCCAGCACCGGGCGGCTGCGGTCGATGCCGAGGGTGCCGGTGGCCGGCGCGAGTCGCGTCGAGGTCCTGGTGGGTGCGGCCGCGACGAGTCGCTTCGTGTACGGGTGCTGCGGGTCCTCGAGGACCTGGGCGGCCGGGCCGGCCTCGACGATCGCTCCGTGCTGCATGACGAGGATGCGGTCGGCCCGGTCGGCTGCCACCCCGAGGTCGTGGGTGATGAAGAGCACGGCCGTGGATGCGACGGCGGCCCGTTCCGCGATGAGGTCGAGGATCTGGCGTTGGACGGTCACGTCGAGGGCGCTCGTCGGCTCGTCGGCGATGATGAGGCCGGGCGAGGCTGCGAGCGCGGCCGCGATGAGGACCCGCTGCCGCATCCCGCCGGAGAACTGGTGGGGGTACTGCGCCGCACGCTTGGCCGCGTCCGGGATGCCGGCGTCCTGGAGGAGTTCGACGGCTCGCGCGCGAGCGTCCTTCTTGGTGGCGAGCCCGTGGATGAGGAGCACCTCGGCGACCTGCGCTCCGACGGTCTGCAGCGGGTTCAGGGACGCCGAAGGGTCCTGCGGGATGAGGCCGATGCGTGCACCGCGGACGGCACGCCATTCGAGCGGTGTCAGGGCGGTGAGGTCGAGGCCGTCGTAGCGGAGGGCGTTCGCGGTCACCGCGGTGCTCGCGGGGAGGAGGTCGACGATCGACTTGGCGACGCTGGTCTTGCCCGAGCCGGACTCGCCGACGATGGCGACCTGCTCCCCCGGGTACACGTCGAAGGAGACGCCGTCGACGGCGAGCGTCGTGGCTCCCTTGTAGGCGAGCTGGAGGTCGCGGACGGAGAGGAGCGGCTGCGGTTCGCTGCCTGCCTGCTGCGTCAGGGGTGTGGAGGTCATGAGCGGTCTCCTCGTTCTTGGAGCCAGCGCGAGATGCGCGCCGTGGAGAGCACGACCGCGACGATCACGAGTCCGGGCAGGGTGGTGAGCCACCAGGCGGCCTGGAGGTAGTCGCGACCCTCGGAGATGAGGGCGCCCCACTCCGGCTGGGGCGGCGGGGCTCCGAAGCCGAGGAAGCTGAGGGCGGAGATGGCGAGCACTGCGGCGCCGAACTCGATGGCGGCGAGCGCGAGGACCGGGGTGATCGCGGCGGGGAGGACCTGGCGAAAGATGATGCTCGGCCAGCGAGCGCCCGAGAGCTTCGCCGCCTCGATGTAGCCGGCGGTGGCGACCGAGAGGACCTGCGAGCGCATGATGCGCGCGAAGGCTGCGGTGGACGCGAGGCCGACCGCGATCGCGATGTTGAGCGTCCCGAAGCCGAGTCCCGTGATGATGGTGAGCGAGAGCAGCAGGGCGGGGATCGCGAGGATGACGTCCATGAAGCGCATGATCGCCTCGTCGACGAATCCCCGGAGGTATCCGGCGAGGAGCCCGAGGAGCGCCCCGGTGCCGAGCGCGATGACGACGGCGAGGCCGGACGCGAGGAGGGTGGTCTGCGAGCCGTGGATGAAGCGCGCGAGGGTGTCTCGACCCAGGTTGTCGGTGCCGAAGGGGTGCGCGGGGCTCGGCGGCTGGAGGCGGTCGAGGAGGGTGCCGTTGATGGCGTCGTACGGCGTGAAGATCGACGGCGCGATAGCCCAAGCGACGACGGTGGCGAGCACGGCGACCGCCAGGATGAGGGACGGCAGGCGCAGGAGGCTGCGGAAGCGCGCGAACGACGACGGCTTCACGGCGGCAGGCACGGGCTGCGGGGTCCGCTCGGCGGCGGCGCCGCCGGCACTGCCCGGGGCAACGTACCGCTCGGCGCGACTCAGCACAGCGAGGTCCGACGGCGGTGTGAGGAGGGGCTGGGTCATGCTGCGACCTCGTTCGCTCGTGTCCTGCCGGGCTCCGTGGAAGCTGCGCCGGGCGCCGATGGGGGCGTCGGACGCCCCTTGGTCGCGGGGCGCTGCTTCGTGGAGTGCGAGAGGCGGGGGTCGACGAGCGGGTAGAGCGCGTCGACGATGAGGTTGGTGACGACGAAGATCGCGGCGGCGAAGACGACCGCGATCATGACGAGGGGGATGTCGCGGTTGGCGACGGCGGTCACGATCATGCGGCCGACGCCGTCGCGGGAGAAGACGGTCTCGGTGACGACGGTTCCCGCGAGGAGCTGGCCGACGAGCACCCCGCCGATCGTGAGGGTCGGCAGGGCCGCGTTCCTGAGCGCGTGGCGCACGAGGATGCGTGTGTCGCCGGCCCCCTTCGCCCTGGCCTGCTCGATGAAGGGCCGGGCGAGGGTCTCGTGCAGGCTGCGGGTGAGCACCTGGGCAAGGTAGGCGCCGGTTGGGATCGAGAGCGTCAGCGCCGGGAGGATGAGCCCCACGAACCCCGTGCTGCCGAAGGCTGGCACCCAGCCGAGCTGGAAGGAGAAGACCTGCAGGAGCAGGAGCCCGAGCCAGAACGTCGGGACCGCGATGGCGAGGGAGGGCAGCGATTGGAGGATGCCGCGCAGCCAGGAGGATCGGATGAGGTTGCTGACGAGCGCGAGTCCGATGCCGCCGATGACGGACAGCACGAGGGCTGCCCCGGCGAGGGTTGCCGTCGACGGGAGCGCGCGGGCGAGCACCTCGGTGGCGGGGATGCCGTTCTGCACGGAGCTGCCGAAGTCGAGGACCAGGGCTCCCCCGAGGGCGGCCAGGTACTGCTCGTGGAACGGAGCGTCGAGTCCGAGCTCCGCTCTCAGCGCCTCGATGGCGGCCGGGTCTGCGGCCCCCTCTCCGCCGCCGGCCGCGGCCACGGCCGCCGCGTCGCCGGGGAGGAGGTAGAGGAGGAGGAACGACAGGGTGAAGGCCGCCCAGAGGACCAGGATCCCCAGGGCGAGCCTCCACGCGAAGTAGCGAGCCATACGGTTACTCCGCGGCCTTCCAGGCTGCCGAGAAGTCGAGCCTGCTGGACGCCTCGAACTGCACTCCCTGGACGCCGGGCGCCTGGACGAGGTTCGTGGAGAGCTGGATGACGGGGACGGCGTAGCCCTCCTCGAGCAGCTGGGTGACAGCCGCGTCGACCTCGGTCTGGCGGGCATCCGCATCGACGATGGCGGCCTGCGAGTTGAGCACCTCGTCGATCGGGCCGACCTCGCGGTAGTTGTACTTGTTGCCGCCCTCAGCCGAGAAGAACACGCGGAGCGCGTCCGGGTCGGCGCGGGTGATGTTCGCCCAGGTGAACGGCTGCGTACCGTCGTTGATCGCGGTCACGTCGGCGATGGGGGCCTCGCGGAGCTGGAGGTCGATGCCGACGGCGGCGAGCTGGACCTGCACCTGCTCGAGGACGTTGGTGGTCGGCTGCCAGTAGGCGAGCTCGAAGCTCAGCTTCTGGCCGTCCTTCTCGCGGATGCCGTCCGCGCCTTCGACCCAGCCGGCTTCGTCGAGCAGCTTCGCGGCGTCCTCGACGTTGTACTCGAGGATGTCGCTCTGGTCGCTGTAGTAGGGCGTCGACGTGGCGAGCACGCTCGTGGCCGGGCTGTCCTCTGGCGTCAGGAGGGCGAGGAGCTCCTCGCGGTTGATGCTCTTCTGCACGGCGAGGCGCACGTTCTTGTCGGAGAGGATCGGGTGCGAGGCATTCGGGATGAGGTTGTAGACCACGCCGGGGTTGGCGCGGTTCTGCACGTTCGCGCCGGCGCCCTTGAGCGCGTCGAGGTCGACGAAGGAGACGTCGGTCGAGACGTCGAGCTGGCCGGACTGGAGCGACCCGGTGAGCGTCGATGCCTCCGGGATGACGGAGTACGTGATCGTGTCGAGGTAGGGACGCTCGGTGCTGCCGGTCGTCGAGGCACCCCACGCGTAGTCCTCGCGGGCGGCGAGGACCGTCTCGGCGTTGGGGGTGTAGCTCTCGACGGAGAAGGGCCCTGAGCCGATGAAGTCGCCGGCGCAGCGCGCTTCCTGGCTGAGCTTCGTGCTCTCGGTGGAGACGAGCCCGAGCGTGAAGGTGGAGGTCGCCTGCAGGAACTGCGCCGACGGCTCGGCGAAGGTGTAGGTGACCGTCTGCGGGTCCACGACGGTGACCGACTCGAGGCCGGCGAGGTACAGATTGCCGAGCGCCGACTTCGCGCCGAGCGCCTGGACACCCTCCGCGTTGGCCTTGACGGCTTCGGCGTCGATGGGCGTGCCGTCGGCGAAGGTCGGCCCCTCGGCGAGCGTGAAGGTGAACTCCCTCGCGTCGTCCGAGATCTCCCAGGATTCGGCGAGCCACGGGAGCACCTCGCCGGTCTCGACGTCCTGCGTCGTGAGCGATGCGACGGTCTGGCGGGCGATGTTGACGTTGTTGTTGTTGCCGACCTGGGCCGGGTCGATGCATCCGATGTCGCTGAGGATGCCGACGCGCAGGTTGCCGCCCTGGACGGGGTCTGCATCGGCCGCCGGAACCGCTCCAGACTGCGACGCGCACGAGGCGAGCGCCATCATCCCGACCGCGGCGAGGGCGGCGGCGGAGAGCGGTCTGGTCGAGCGGGTCATCTGGACTCCTTCTCAGCGGAACGCACCCCGAGTGCGGGATCCGTCCCAGGTACGGGGATGTCCAGAGACTAGGAAGACGGCCGCCCACTCAGGTGGACGGCCGAAATCTCAGGTACCAGGAGGACACGCAGGGTCACATTGCGCGGAGGAACCCGGCGAGGTCTTCCAGCTCCTGCGGCGAGATGCCGTGCGCGAGGCCCGGGTAGGTGCGCTCGCTGGCCGTCGCGTGACCGGACAACCACGCGGTGGTCCGATCGAAGGTGGCGTCGCTGATGATCTGGTCCCGGTCCCCGCGCCCGAAGAACACGGGTGGACGGATGCTGGTGAGCTCCTCGTCGCCCGGTTGCTCGCCCTGCAGGGAGAAGCCGGAGAGGACTGCCCCGCGCTCGAAGCGCTGCGGCTCCCGGCGCAGCAGCTGGGTCACCATGAGCCCGCCCTGCGAGAAGCCGATCGGGATGACGTTCGCGGCCGGTGCCGTGTTCTGGTCGAGCCAGGCGAGCACGGCGTCCGTGGCCGCTGCGGCCTTGGCCGGGTCGGGCAGGCCCGGGCGGTCGATGGGCACCCAGGCGTAGGAGCCGACCTCGGCGGGCGTCTCCTCGCGGAGGACGAGGGGCGCGCGCAGGGAGGCCCAGTCGAAGCCGTCGCCGAGGGACGGCAGGAGGCTCGTGAGATCGTCCTCGTGTGATCCGTAGCCGTGCATGAGCAGGAGGATCGGTCGCTTGCTCGAGGCGTCGATCGACGAGAGCGCCGTGCTGATCGCGAGCCCGCTCATGCCGCGACCGCCTGCGCACGCGTGCGGAGCACGACCTCGGAGCGCCAGGGATCCAGCACGGTGATGGTCGCGCCGTCGTCGGCGAACTGGAGGCCGGCGCCGCGGAGCCGGTCGGCGACCGCGTCGAGCTCGGTCCGTTCGGGAACCTCGATCGTGAGCTGGCCGAGGCCCAGGGTCGCGGCCCGGGGTCCGGCGCCCGCACTGTTCCAGACGTTGAGGGCGATGTGGTGGTGGTAGCCGCCCGCGCTCACGAAGAGCGCTCCTGGATAGGTGGTCGTCGTCTCGAAGCCGAGGGTGTCGACGTAGAAGCTCTTCGCGGTGTCGACGTCGCCGACCTGCAGGTGCACGTGGCCGACATCCGCTGCGGCCTTCTGGGGCGCATCCGCGGTGTCTTCGACGAGGTTGGCTCGCAGGTAGGCGTTGGGATCGAGGAACTCGGTGGACATGGCGATGCGCCCGGAGGCGTCGAGCCACGTGTCACGTGGACGGTCGGTGTAGAGCTCGATGCCGTTGCCCTCCGGGTCGGTGAAGTAGAAGGCCTCGCTGACGTGGTGGTCGGAGGAGCCGACGAACTGGGAGCGCGGGTGCTGGGCCGCCCGGTAGACGGTCGCGGCGAGGTCGCTCGGCGTGTCGAACAGGAGGGCGGTGTGGAAGAGCCCGGCGGCACGGCGCGGCGCGACCGGGAGGCCGGGGGTGTGCCGGAGGCGCACGAGCGGGGCGGCTCCTCGACCGAGCGTGATCTCGCCGTCGGTCTCCGCGATCGGCTCGAGGGCGAGCGCCGTGCGGTAGTACTCGGATTGCGCGGCGAGGTCGCCGACGTGGAGTGAGACGAGGCCCATCCCGGTGCCTGCGTCGAGCTTGTCGCCATCTGTTGTCGTCATGGCACGAACCGTAGCACTCAAGAACTTGCATCTACAAGTAAAAGGCGCGAGGATGAGGGCATGACCGAACCCAGATGGCTCTCCGCGGACGAGCAGCACTCGTGGCTGCACTTCATCGGGGTCGTCGAGCTGCTCCCGGGTGCGCTCGACACGCAGCTCGGCAACGACGCCGGCATCACGCACTACGAGTATCTCGTGATGGCGGTCCTCTCGGAGTCGCCGGGCCGGAGCCTGCGCATGACCGACCTCGCGACGCGCACCAACGCCACGCTCCCTCGCCTCTCCCGTGTCGTCCTCGGCCTGGAGCAGCGCGGCCACGTCGAGCGCACGAGCCACCCGGGCGACCGCAGGGCGAAGATCGCGAAGCTCAGCGACAGCGGCATGCTGTTCCTCGAGGAGACCGCGCCCGGCCACGTCGGCAAGGTGCGGGAGCTCATCGTGGATGCCCTCACCCCCGAGGAGTTCAGCACGCTCGGCAGGATCTCCCAGAAGCTGCTCGACCGGATCGACCCCGAGGACCGGTTCGGCGTCCACCGGACCGCGACGGAGCCATCGGGCTCGGACTCCGAGCCGATCGCCCGATTGGGCATCGGGGCTCCCGCGACCCGTGCGCTCGCCGGCGATGGGCAGACCCTGCTTGGCGACGTCGCCGGTGCGAGCCGCGAGCACCTGCTCTCCCTGCACGGCGTCGGCCCCCGCGCCGTCGGCATCCTCGAGGGTGCCCTCGAGGCGCGCGGTCTCGCGCCGCTGCAGCGCTGACGGTCCGGGCAGGGAGGCAGGCGCAGACCCCCGAACCACCAGCGCTGCTCTCGTGCCGCACATCGGCGAGCGACGGGCTGCCTCTCGCTCAGGCTGCGGCGAGGTGCGCCTCACGCTCGATGCTCCGCGCGACCGGCCGCTCGCAGAGATGGTGCGCGTAGGCGGGGATCGTCAGGAACGTCGGGAACTCGTCGTCCAACGAGACCCGTCGCAGGATCTGCGCGGCGGCCTCGAAGCGGTCGCCCTCGAAGCGATGCGCGTCGCCGAGGGCGCCGTCGAGCAGCGACTCGACCAGCTCACGCGTCACCACCGTGCCGGAGTCGGTCACCGTCTGCTGGGCGATCCACTGCCACAGCTGGGAGCGTGAGATCTCGGCCGTCGCCGCATCCTCCATGAGGTCGTCGATCGCGACGGCACCCACCCCGCGCAGCCAGCTCTCGATGTAGCGCAGCGCGACGGAGACGTTGGCGCGCACCCCCTCGTCGGTGACGTGCTTCTCCAGCGAGCGCACGTCGAGGAGCTGCGCCGCCGTGACGTCGACCTCGGAGCGGTCTCGTCCGAGCTGGTTGGGCGCCCCGCCGAGCACGGCGTCGAATTCTGCGCGCGCGACGTCGATGAGTCCCGGATGCGCGACCCAGGACCCGTCGAATCCGTCTGCAGCCTCCCTCGCCTTGTCGGCGCGCACCTTCTCGAGGGCACGCGCCGTGACCTCGGGCTCGCGGGAGTTCGGGATGAAGGCGCTCATGCCGCCGATCGCGTGGGCGCCCCGCGCGTGGCAGGTCCGCACGAGCAGCTCCGTGTACGCGCGCATGAACGGGACCGTCATCGTGATCCGATCGCGGTTGGGGAAGACGTACTGGGGTCCGCGCGAGCGGTAGTGCTTGATGAAGCTGAAGATGTAGTCCCATCGTCCGGCGTTGAGGCCCGCGCAGTGCTCGCGGAGCTCGTAGAGGATCTCGTCCATCTCGAAGGCCGCAGGGAGCGTCTCGATGAGCACGGTCGCCCGGATCGTGCCGTGCTCGATGCCGATGGCCCGTTCCGAGAAGGTGAAGACGTCGTCCCAGAGACGCGCCTCGAGGTGGTTCTCGAGCTTGGGCAGGTAGAAGTACGGACCGCGCCCGCGCGCCAGCAGCTCCGTGGCGTTGTGGAAGAAGTAGAGCCCGAAGTCAACGAGCGAACCGGATGCGGGCCGCTGCTGGCCCGAGCGGTCGGTGTAGCTCAGGTGCTTCTCGACGAGGTGCCAGCCGCGGGGCCTGACGATGATGGTCGGCGTCTTGTCGGCGGTGACCGAGTACTCCTTTCCTTCCGGACTCGTGTACTCGATGCGCTCCCTGACCGCATCCAGGAGCGAGACCTGCCCGCCGACGATGTTCTGCCAGGTCGGGCTCGTCGCGTCCTCGAGGTCGGCCAGCCAGGCGTTCGCTCCGGAGTTGAGGGCGTTGATGGTCATCTTGCGATCGGTGGGGCCGGTGATCTCGATGCGGCGGTCCTCGAGGCCGGGGCCGGCGCCGGCGACTCGCCAGCTCGGGTCCTCCCGCACGGCGGCGGTCTCGCTCAGGAAGCGGAAGTCGCGGCCGTTCTCGACGGCCTTCCGGCCGTCCATCCTGGCGAGCAGACGTTCGTGGCGCCTGCCCGCGAACTGGTCGTGGAGGCGCAGGACGAACTCGAGAGCTTCGCGGGTGAGGATCTCGTCGAAGCGATCGCCGATCGGCCCCGTCACCTTGAGGCGCGGTTCTGGTGTGCTGTTCATGGTCATGGCTGCTTTCTGCGTCGATGGGTCAGGGGGGGGCGTCGGGGTCAGGGAAGTGGAGGGAGAGCGTGACGTCGCGAGGTTCAGTGGAACTGCTCGGACTCGGTGGAGCCGACGAGCGCGA
Organism: Pseudoclavibacter sp. RFBJ3; assembly: GCF_002931375.1. Taxonomy (NCBI): domain Bacteria; kingdom Bacillati; phylum Actinomycetota; class Actinomycetes; order Micrococcales; family Microbacteriaceae; genus Pseudoclavibacter; species Pseudoclavibacter sp. RFBJ3. Next base: position 191,119 of record NZ_PSXZ01000006.1, read on the forward strand.
GTGTGGAGCTGGCGGGGTTGAGGCTCGAGGACAGGCGGTCGAAGTAGCCGGTGCCGACCTCGCGCTGGTGCTTCGTCGCGGTGTAGCCGTCGGCCTCGCTTGCGAACTCGGCTTCCTGGAGGTCGACGTAGGCGCTCATGTGGCGGGCGCTGTAGTCGCGGGCGAGCGTGTACATGGAGTGGTTGAGCGCATGGAAGCCGGCGAGGGTGATGAACTGGAAGGTGTAGCCCATGGCGGCGAGCTCGCGCTGGAACGCGGCGATCTGCTTGTCGTCGAGGTGGCGCTTCCAGTTGAAGGACGGCGAGCAGTTGTAGGCGAGCTTCTTGTCGGGGAACTCGGCGTGGATGCTCTCGGCGAAGGTTCGGGCCAGCTCGAGGTCGGGTTCGCCGCTCTCGACCCAGAGGAGGTCGGCGTACGGGGCGTAGGCGTGCCCGCGGGCGAGGACGGTTTCGATGCCTGGCTTCGTCTCGTAGAACCCTTCGGCGGTCCGGTCGCCCGTCAGGAACGGGCGGTCGCGCTCGTCGACGTCGCTCGTGATGAGGTTCGCGGCGAGGGAGTCGGTGCGGGCGATGATGACGCTGGGCACGCCGGCGACGTCGGCGGCGAGGCGGGCCGCGTTGAGGGTGCGAATGTGCTGCTGGGTCGGCACGAGGACCTTGCCGCCCATGTGACCGCACTTCTTCTCGCTCGCGAGCTGGTCTTCCCAGTGCACGCCCGCGGCTCCCGCCTGGATCATGGAGGCCATGAGCTCGTAGGCGTTGAGCGGGCCGCCGAAGCCGGCTTCGGCATCGGCGACGATGGGCGCGAGCCAGTCGCGGCTCGGCGCCCCGTCCTCGGCGGTCTCGATCTGGTCGGCGCGGAGGAGGGCATTGTTGATCCGGCGCACGACGGCCGGCACGGAGTTCGCCGGGTAGAGGCTCTGGTCCGGGTAGGTCTGGCCGGAGAGGTTCGCGTCGGCGGCGACCTGCCACCCGGAGAGGTAGATGGCCTTGAGGCCGGCGCGCACCTGCTGCACGGCCTGGTTGCCTGTGAGCGCCCCGAGGGCGGCGACCCAGCTGCCGTCGTCGTCGTCCACGAGGTCCCAGAGGCGCTCCGCTCCTCGGCGTGCGAGCGTCTGCTCCTCGACGACGCTCCCCCGCAGCGCGACGACGTCCTCGGCGGAGAAGTCGCGTGTGATGCCGCTCCAGCGGGCTTCCGTCTTCCAGGCCGTCTCGATGCTCGCGGCCTTCGCCTGCGCCGACTCGGTTCCATGAGGCGTCGTCTGGTCCATGATGAGCTCCTTTGCTCGAAGAACTGGTGTTGTGTCGATCCTGTGCCGTCGCGGACGCTCGAGATGGAGAATCCCACTGGAAATCTGCCCGTTCTTCTAGCGCGCAGAAGGATGCGTGTGGCACGGTTGCGCACATGGACATCGACGTTCTGACGCTCGGCCGACGCATCCGCTCGATACGGCAGGAGCGGGGCCTCACCCTCGAGGCGCTCGGCACCGCCATCAAGCGCGCACCCTCGCAGATCTCCGCCATCGAGACCGGGAAGCGCGAGGTTCGGCTGACCGAGCTGCAGGCCTTCGCGCGCCTCTTCGGGGTGAGCGTCGACGAGCTGCTCTCCGACGCCCCGCTCTCGAAGCGCGCGTCCCTCGAAGTCGAGCTCGAACGCGCGCAGGCGGGCCGGATCGCCCTCGCGCTCGGCCTCGATCCGCTTCCCATCCGCCGCTCGCTGAGCGATGAGGCCATCGAGACGATCCTCGCTCTCTACCGGGAGCTCGCCAGGATCGACTCAGAGCGGGCGGCGACCCCCGAGGAGGCTCGACGAGCCAACACCGAGCTGCGGCGCGCCATGCGCGAGCGGGACAACTACTACGCGGAACTCGAGGAGCAGGCCGCTGCGCTGCTCACGAGCGTCGGGCACGAGGATGGGCCGCTCTCGCAGCGCACCGCGGCCGACATCGCGGCTCACCTCGGGCTGACGCTGCACTACGTGCGCGACCTGCCCGTCTCGACCCGTTCGGTCGTCGATCGGAGACACGGTCGCATCTACGTGCCCCTGGCCCAGTCGGCGGATGCCGACCCACGATCGATCATCCTGCAGACCATCTCGAGCTACGTGCTCGGCCACGAGGCACCGCGCGACTACGCGGAGTTCCTCCTGCAGCGGGTCGAGACGAACTACTTCACCGGGGCGCTCCTGATCCCGGAGCTGGGGGCCGCGAAGCTCATGGGTGCGGCACAGCAACGTCGGGCGCTGTCGGTCGAGGACCTCCGGGACGCGTACGGGGTGAGCTACGAGACCGCAGCCCACCGGTTCACGAACCTCAGCACGCATCACCTCGGCATCCCGGTCCACTTCCTGAAGGTCAGCGAGTCCGGGGTCATCTCGAAGGCCTACGAGAACGACAGCGTCAGCTTCCCCACCGACGCGCTCGGCGCCGTGGAGGGCCAGTTCGTGTGCAGGCAGTGGAGCGCGCGGCGGGTGTTCGACGTCGAGGACCGCTTCAGCCCCTACCACCAGTACACGGACAAGCCGGTCGGCACCTACTGGTGCACCTCGCGCATCCAGAACACGCCCCTTGGCACCTTCTCGGTCAGCGTCGGCACGGCCTTCGAGCACGCGAAATGGTTCGCGGGGCGCGAGACGACGCGCAGGCACACCTCCACCTGCCCGAACGGCGACTGCTGTCGTCGCCCCTCTGAGCAGCTGTCGGCGAGGTGGGCGGGCGCGTCGTTCCCGAATGCCCGCCTCCACACCTCACTGCACGCGGCGATGCCGACCGGGGCGTTCCCCGGCGTCGACGAGGTGGAGGTGTACGAGTTCCTGGATCGTCACGCCCCGGCGGCACCCCCGGAGGCACCGCCCGCGCCGAGCAGCTGACCGCTGGGCGCATCGGCCGATGGCGGCTCCGCCGGCAGTCCGAGCGTCTCGCGGAGGGTGGCCCCAGGCGTGTACTCCTCGCGGTACACGCCGCGCTCCTGCAGCTCTGGGATGACGCCGTCGACGAAGCGGTCGAGCCCGTCGGGGATCAGCGAGGGCACGATGACGAACCCGTCGGAGGCGCCGCCCTGGACGTAGCGGGAGATCTCGTCGGCGATGTGCGACGCGGTCCCGACGAAGGTGTGCCGCGTGTTGAGCTTCACCATCAGCTCGCGCACGGTGAGCGAGTCCCGCTCCGCAATCTCCCTGAACTTGGAGATCTGGGCGCGCTGCTTGGAGAGGTCGTTCGCCTGACCGGCGCGGATGCGCTCGTCGCCAGGCTCGAGGTCGGGCAGCGGGCCGTCCGGGTCGACGCCAGACAGGTCCCTTCCCCACACCTGCTCGAGCATCGCGATCGCCGTCTGCGGGCTGACCTGGGCGAGGGCCTCCTCGCGGGACCGCTCGCGGGCATCCGCCTCAGAATCGCCGATCACGAATGTCGCGGCCGGCATGATCAGGAGGGAGTCGCGTGAGCGGCCAGCTGCGGGCAGGCGGCCCTTGACGTCGTCGTAGAACCGCTTGCCGTCTTCGAAGGCGGCGTGCAGGGAGAAGATGATCTCGGCGTTCGCCGATGCGAAGTCTCGCCCAGCCGGGGAGTCGCCGGCCTGCACGATGACCGGGTAGCGCTGGGGACTGCGTGGCACGTTCGGGATCGTCTCGACGTCGAAGTGCTTGCCGACGTGGTTGATGCGGCTGACCCCGCCGGGGCGCAGGTACTCACCACGGCCGGGGTTGGCGGCGATCGCGTCGGCCTCCCACGCGTCCCAGAGACGCTTCGAGAGCCGCACGAACTCCTCGGCCCGCTCGTAGCGCTCCGAGTACTCCAGGAACCCGCCACGGCGGAAGTTCTGGCCGTGGAAGGCGTCGCTCGACGTGACGACGTTCCAGCCGGCTCGTCCTTCGGAGAGGTGGTCGAGGGTCGCGAGCTGCCTCGCGAGATCTGCCGGCTCGTTGAAGGTCGAGGAGAGCGTGCCGACGAGTCCGATGTGCTCGGTGAGACTGGCGAGTGCGGCGAGGATCACGAGCGTGTTGGGGCGCCCGACGACGTCGAGCTCGTGGATGCGCCCCTTGTGCTCGCGAAGCCGAAGCCCCTCGGCGAGGAACAGGTAGTCGAACCTGCCGCGCTCGGCGGTCTCCGCGAAGGCCCGGAAGGAGGCGAGGTCGATCTGGCTTCCTGCATCCGGGTCGGTCCAGATGGTCGTGTTGTTGACCCCGGGGAAGTGCGCCGCGAGGTGGACCTGCTTGAGGGGCGTGCCGCTCATGCGCGCTGTGCCTTTCCATCGTTGACGAGGGCGCCGCGGCCGCGAGCCGCTTGGCGGTCTGCATGGGCTGCGGCGAAGCGGTTCGCGGGGCGCGGTTCGAGCCCGAGCGTCTTGCGCAGGCTCGGTGACTTCTCGCGGGGGTTCGGGGGCGAGACGATGCCTCGAGCCTCGAGCATGGGGCGCACCCTGTCGACGAACTCGGCGACGTCGCCGTGGGTCAGGGGGCGGACGCGCACGCCGTCGAGGCCGGCGTCCGCGTACTTGGCGATGAGCTCGGCGGTCGTCACGTTGGATCTGACCACGACTCTGGTGTCGCTGCGGTATCCGGAGTCTGCGCGGACGCGTTCGTCGAGCGCTCGGAAGTGCTCCTCGGTCGACCCGTCCTCGTCGCCGAGGAAGATCTCCAGGTCGGCGACGACGCGGAGGGGCTCGCCCGTGCGGCCAACGCGCTGCTCTGCCTCCCGGATCGCTGCGAGGAGCTCGGCGACCGTGGCTCGGCCGGGCGTGACGAACACGACGTCGGCCTGCCGCGCCGCGAACTCGAACGCGTCCTGCGTCTGCGCGAGCGCGAAGACCGGCGGCTGCCCCTGCGGCGAGCGCGGCACGATGGAGGGCCCCTTCACGCTGAAGTGCTCGCCCTCGAAGTCCGCGTAGTGCAGGCGGTCCGCGTCGATGAATCGGCCCGTCGGCTCGTCGCGGATGACGGCGTCGTCTTCCCAGCTGTCCCAGAGCCGCCGGATGACCTCGACCGAGTCCGCCCCTTCGGCGAAGATCGCGTCGAGGCCGAGTGAGCTCTTGCGTCCGAAGCTCGCCGCCTCCGCGGCACTCGCGCTGAGCTTGGCCCGGAGGCCCGCGCGGCCGAGCGACACGAAGTCGAGGGTCTGGATGCTCGTGGCAGCGTGGAACGGCTCCGCGTGCGTGAGGCCGATGGTGGGGACGAGCCCGATCCGCTTGGTGTGCGGGGCGAGGGCGGCCGCGAGAAGGGTCGCGTCGAGCGACACCTCGGCGAGATCGCGAGATGCCTCCCAGTCCGGGGCGCTCCCCTCGATCTGGTAGGCGTCCTCGAAGGTGACGTAGTCGATGCCGGCGCGCTCGGCGTGCTGGACGAGATCGCGCCAGTAGCCGAGCTCCGTGAGCCGAGTCCCGTCACCGCGTGGCAGCACCGTCCACGCGGCTGGGTGCCAGCCTGCGCCCTGGAGCGCGAGCCCGACCGTGAATCGTCCGGGGCTTGGTCGTCTCGACATGATGCCTCTCTCACGGGATCCGGTGTCCGAGCACCGCGGAGCGCAGCAGCCGCGGTGTTCTGGGTTGCCCGATCGTAGTTCCGCGCGTCACAGCCGGGAGTCCGGGTGCGTCACCCGCCGAAATGGAGTGCAACATTGCGACGCGCGCGAGCGACCGGGATCACGGCCGTGGCCGATTAGTCTGCTGTTCCATGGAGCTCGAACTCGCAGTCTTCGGTGTGGCGGCGGTCCTCATCATCGTCGCCGTGGCCGCCATCGCGCCCAAGCTGGGGGTCGCGGCGCCCATCCTGCTGGTGCTCGTCGGCATCGGGGTCGGCTATCTGCCCGGGGTCCCTGACTTCGAGTTCCCCCCTGAGCTGATCCTCACGATCGTGCTGCCGCCCATCCTCTACTCGGCCGCCGTGAACGTTCCGCTGGCGGATTTCCGCCGCAACCTGCGTTCCATCACGGGACTGTCGGTGCTGCTCGTCATCATCTCGGCGTTCGGCAGCGGGCTGCTCCTCTACGCGCTCCTCCCCGACCTGAACCTCGCCGCCGCGATCGCGCTCGGGGCCGTCATCAGCCCGCCGGATGCGGTGGCCGCGACGGCGGTCGGCAAGCGGCTCGGCCTTCCTCCGCGCCTCGTGACGGTGCTCGAGGGCGAGGGCCTCGTGAACGACGCGACGGCGCTTGTCATGCTCCGCAGCGCGATCGCGGCGACGGCGGGAGCGCTGTCGTTCTGGGGAGCTGTCGGTGACTTCGTGCTCGCCGTGACCCTGGCCGTCGTCCTCGGCGCCGTGGTCGGCGCGGTCACCGTGTACGTGCGCTCCAAGCTCGACAGCGCCGTGCTGACGACGGCGATCTCGTTCACGGTGCCGTTCCTGGCCTACGTGCCGACGGAGGAGGTCGGTGGCTCCGGTGTGCTCGCGGTCGTGGTCGCGGGACTCATCACGGGGCACGCCAGTGCGAGCCGCTTCAGCCCGCAGGATCGCATCAGCGAGCGCACGAACTGGCGCACGGCGCAGCTCCTGCTGGAGAACGGCGTCTTCCTCCTCATGGGCTTCGAGCTGTCGGCGCTCATCGAGTCCGTGGACGGCGACGAGGACGGCATCGGGCTGCTGCACGCTGTCGGCATCGGCCTGCTCGCGACGATCGCGCTGGTCGTCATCCGGGTGCTGTTCGTCATCCCGCTCGTGCTGATGCTCCGCAGGGAGCAGCGCCGAGCCGAGCTCGTCGCGCCTCGCGTCGAGCAGTTCCTCAAGCGGGTGACCGCCCCCGGACTCGCGAGCACGCGGCCGCGCCTCGTCGACCGGGCCAAGCGCGCGAGCGCCGACATCGCGTTCTATCGCGACGAGGGGCTCGGCTGGCGAGGCGGGGCCGTCCTGGCGTGGTCCGGGATGCGCGGGGTCGTCACGCTCGCGGCGGCGCAGTCGCTGCCCGCGGATTTCCCGTACCGGCCGCAGCTCGTGCTGATCGCCTTCACGGTGGCGATCGTGACGCTCGTCGTGCAGGGCGGCACCCTCCCGCTTCTCATCAGGAAGCTCGGGGTCACCGGCACGGACGCCGACGCGGACGCCCGGGAGCTCGCGAGCCTCGCCGACGAGGTGTTCGACGTCGCGCGCGAGTCGCTCGCGAACCCGGAGCTTCGGCGTGCTGATGGCGGAGCGTACGACGCTGAGCTGCTCGAGCAGGTGCAGGCCGTCGCCTCCCGGATGAGCCGGCTGCTCTCCAAGCCCGTCGACCTCGACGAGGACGCGCAGGACACGCACGTGCAGCGGCGGGAGCTCACACGCATCCTGCTCGACAACGCTCAGCTGGCGCTGCTCGACGCGAGGTCGTCGGGGAGCTACTCGTCTCGGACCATCGAGCAGGCGCAGCACCGCCTCGATGCCGAGGCTCTCCGCTTCGGCGGCGCCTGACGCGAGTGTGGGAGGCGGGCCAAACGCGAGTTCGCGCGGCGCCCGACGCGAGTTCGGCGCCGCCCGATGCGACTCCCTCACACACGACGGCGGGGTGCGGGCTCGTCCTGAGCCCGCACCCCGCCATGTCGCTCGAGCACCCGTCGGCCGTTGCCGTGAGCGCTGTCGGTGCGGCTACGCCGTGGCGTTCAGTGGATACCGCAGCGTCGCGGCCACCTCGGCGCCGTCGACGAGGTCGCCACGCCGGACGGCCCTGACCTTGGCGCCGTGCTTGAGGGCGCGGGCGGCGATCTCGTCCACGATGGCGTAGGTGTGCGGGCCGGGCGTCTCGGCGCGCGTGAGCTTGCCGTCCTCGTCCAGCTCGCCCTCCAGGGTCGAGTCCATGTCGAAGTAGAGCTCGGCGACGGCGCCCTGCGAGGCCGCCTTGGCGACCTCGTTGATGGAGGTGGTCGCGTGGCCGTTGCTCCGCTTCGTGCCGAACTCCTCGCGCCAGTCGTTGATCTCTCCCCGGTAGTGGTCGTCGAGGATGCCGCGCGCCTTCGCATCGAGCTCCCCAGGCGCGAGCGAACCCGGGTGTGCGCCGATGCGCTGCTCGAGGAGCCCCGGGTACTCGTTCACGGCCCGGTAGGCGGTGTCGAAGTCGCCGGTCGCGGCGAGGATGAGCGGGGCACCCGAGTCTCGGAGGATCGGGATGACCTGCTCCTGCACGATGCGCGCGAAGCGCTCGTGCCCGATCCGGTCGCCCGTCGTTCCCTGCGCGCGCTGCCGGTCGAAGCGGCCGCCGGTGGTCGTGTGCTCGAGCACCGTCGCGAGATCGTCGGGGAGCCCCTCGATGGGCAGCTGGCGCGGCTTCGCGTCGGCGAGCACCTCGAAGAGCGTCACCTCGCCTCGGGAGAGCCCGAGCACGAAGCCGCAGTTCGGGAACGTGGTCGCGCGCAGCAGTGCGCCGACGTCGAAGCGGTCGCCCACCGCGACGTGCTGGCCGAGGCGGTTGGCGAGGCGGAAGGTACGGAAACGGTCACTGGACGCGAGGATGACGAGGGAGCGGGATTGCGCCCGCCAGAACTCGGGATCGGACTCGAGCTGCTTCGCTGGATCGAGGATCTTCGCGATGCGCGTCCGATCCAGACCGAGGGTCTCGAGCTCCTTCGCCGCCTGGCTCACGGCGGCCCGCAACTCCAGTCGCAGGGCCTCCGACTCGCTCGGGGCGCTCGAGGCCGGGATGGCGATGCTCACGCTGCCCTCGCCCCGGTACTCGGTCAGTTCAAGCAGATCTTCATGGCTAGGAATATCACTTGGCAACATCTCTGCACGCTAATGATCGGGCCTGAGAGTTCGGTCATCGGCGAGCACCTAGACTGACGTGGTTACGCCCCTCCCTACTCTCTGCACGGCTCAGGACGCAAATCACATCTATGACAGGTAACGCGACTACTCGCTTCCACAACGTCTCGCTGCTGTCGGTCGCGAGCAGCCTTCCTTCGAAGGCAACGGCTTCGGCAGACATCGAAGGCAAGCTCTCCGCCGGCCTGAAGCGGCTCAGGCTCCCCGGCAACCTCCTCGAGCGCGTCGCCGGCGTGACCGAGCGACGCAACTGGGCTGAGGGGGAATCGTTCACCGAGGCGACCGTCGCCGCCGGCCACGAGGCGCTCCGCCGCGCGGGTGTGGACGCGAGCCAGGTGGGCCTGCTCATCAACACGTCCGTGACCCGCACCCATCTCGAGCCATCGGTGGCCGTGCGCATGCACCACGGCCTGGGTATGCCGAGCTCGGCTGTGAACTTCGACATCGCGAACGCGTGCCTCGGCTTCGTGAACGGCATGACGCTCGCGGCGCAGATGATCGAGGCTGGCCAGATCCGCTACGCCATCATCGTCAACGGCGAGGACGCCGACGAGATCCAGGTGAACACCATCAACCGGCTGCTCCGCGACGACATCGGGCGCGAGGACTTCATGAGCGAGTTCGCGAGCCTCACGCTCGGCTCCGGTGCGGCGGCGGCCGTGCTCGGACGCACGGATGAGCACCCGGAGGGGCACCAGATCCTCGGCGGCGTGACGCGAGCCGCGACCCAGTTCCACGAGCTGTGCGTCGGCAGCGTGCAGGGCATGTTCACGGATGCCAAGGCGCTGCTGCGCGGCGGCCTCGACCTCGTCGTGTCGGCCTGGAAAGAGGCGCAGACCGACTGGAACTGGTCGTCGATGGACCACTACATCACCCACCAGGTGTCGCGCGTCCACACCAACGCGATCGTCAAGGCCGTCGGCCTCGACTCGAAGCGCGTGCCGACCACCTACCCGACGCTCGGGAACGTCGGGCCCGCGTCCATCCCCATCACCCTCGACCTGCAGTCGAAGAGCCTGAAGCGCGACGACCGGGTCCTGCTCATGGGGGTCGGGTCCGGCCTCAACACGGCGATGATGGAGCTCAAGTGGTGAGGTCGGCCTCTCGCCCGCCCGCCGGCCTGCCCGGACTCCAGGAACGATTCAGCCGCCTCGTCGAGACGACGGGCGTCGGCGAGGACACCGGCTCGAGCCGCACCTGGCACCTCCTCGACACGGGGCCGATCCTCCAGGAGCTGGGGATCGAACCCGTCGGCACGGTCCTCGCCGTGCACGGCAACCCCACGTGGTCGTACCTCTGGCGCTCGCTGGTGAGCGAATCGATCTCGGCCGCCGAGTCCGGGGCACCCGCGTGGCGCGTCATCGCGGTCGACCAGCTCGAGATGGGCTTCTCCGAGCGCACCGAGGTGCGTCGCACGCTCGAGCAGCGCATCCTCGACCTCGGCGCGCTGACCGACGAGCTCCAGCTCAGCGGCGACGTCGTGTCCCTCGGCCACGACTGGGGCGGGGTCGTCGCGCTCGGCTGGGCGGTCCGCCACCCGGAGCTGCTCACCGCGGTCGCCTCCCTCAACACCGCCGTCGACCAGCCGAGCGAGCTGCCCATCCCGGCCGCCCTGCGCCTCGCCCGCTTCGGCCCCGTGCTGCGCGCATCCACGTCGACGAGCCCGGCCTTCCTGGCAACGACGCTCGCCCTCGCGAATCCGCCGCTCACCCTCCAGGTGAAGGCCGCCTACTCGGCGCCGTACCTCGACCGGGCCTCGCGGCTCGGCATCGAGCAGTTCGTGGCCGACATACCGGTCGACGAATCCACCCAGAGCCACGCGGCGCTGCAGGCGGTCTCGGCTGGCGTCGCGGCGCTCGACGTGCCGGCGCTACTGCTCTGGGGCCCTCGCGACCCGATCTTCACCGACCTGTACCTGGGCGACCTCATGCGTCGCCTCCCCCGCGCCGAAGTGCACCGCTTCGAAGGCGCTGGTCACCTCATCGCGGAAGACACCCCGTACGCGACGCATCTCCTCGCCTGGCTCGACGACGTCGCCGCGGGAACCGCTCGCCGCCGAGGCCAGCACGCTCCGGAGGCGAGCCCCGACGATGCATCCGCGCCCATGTGGGCTGCGTTGGACGAGCACCGTGACGACCCGAGCATCGCCGCCCTCGAGATGGGGCGCGGGGCGAACGGGGCCCCGCTGCGGGTCTCCTGGCGCCAGCTTGCGCGCCGAGTCGACGAGATCGCGGCCGGCCTGAGCGCCGTCGGGGTGCGCCGGGGCGACCGCGTCTCCCTGCTCGTGCAGCCTGGCGTCACCCTCACCGCCATCGTCTACGCCTGCCTGCGCATCGGCGCCGTCGTCGTCGTCGCGGATGCCGGGCTCGGCGTCAAAGGCCTCTCCCGCGCCGTCCGCGGCGCCTGGCCCGACGTCATCATCGGCCAGGTCCCCGGCCTGACGGCGGCCAAGGCGCTCGGCTGGCCCGGCCTGCGCATCAGCGCCACGAGCATCCCCGCCAGCGCTCGAGCCGCCCTCGGTGTCGCGCACTCGCTCGCCGAGGTGGCCGAGCTCGGGCGCGGCGCGGCGCTGCCCACTCCTCCCGGCCCCGAGGACCTCGCAGCGGTGCTGTTCACCTCGGGCTCGACCGGACCTGCGAAGGGCGTCGTCTACACGCACCGTCAGCTGCAGGCCGTGCGGGACACGCTCCGCGACACCTACGGGGTGACGGCCGAATCGGGCCTCGTCACGGGCTTCGCGCCCTTCGCCTTGCTCGGCCCGGCCCTCGGAACCCGGTCGGTGACGCCGGATATGGACGTCACCTCCCCCCGAACTCTCACGGCCACCGCGGTGGCCGATGCGGTCGTGGCGGCGGATGCTCGCATCGTGTTCCTCTCGCCGGCCGCGATCCTCAACGTCGTCGCGACGCGAGACGACCTCGATGCGGCGCAGCGGGAGGCCCTCGAGAGCGTCGACACGTTCCTCTCGACGGGGGCGCCCATCGGGGCTCGACTGCTCGACGACGCCTGCGCCCTCATGCCGAACGCGGAGGCGCACACCCCGTACGGAATGACCGAGTGCCTGCTCGTCACCGACATCGACCGCGAGGGCATCTCCGCTGCCGCGCTCGCCTCTGACCACGGCGTCTGCGTCGGCACGCCGATCGGGCGCAACGTCGTCCGCATCAGCGCTCTCGACGAGACGGGTGCCGCGACCGGCGCCCCCTCAGACGAGGCTGGTGTGCTTGGTGAGGTCATCATCAGCGCCCCCCACCTCAAGGAGCGCTACGACCGCCTCGCCATGACCGATCGGGCCGCCGTGCGCGATCTGCCCCACCGCGGCGCAGAGGCCGCCGGCCAGGGACACTCAGATCAGGCACATCCCGATCAGGATGACCTGGGCCGCTGGCACCGCACCGGCGACGTCGGCCACCTCGACGCGGAGGGGCGCCTCTGGATCGAGGGCCGCCTCCCCCACGTCTTCGTGACGGTCGACGGTCCACTCGCGCCCGTCGGCACCGAGCAGGACCTCGAGACGCTGCCGTGGGTGCGGCGCGCCGCGGTCGTCGGCGTCGGACCGGCCGGAACGGCGCAGGCGGTGGCCGTGCTCGAGACCAGGGAGCCCTCTCGCGGGGTCCGCGTGGCCGAGGCGGAGCTCGCCGACGCGCTTCGCGCCTCCACGACGCAGCCGCTCGCTGCCGCGCTCATCGTTCCCGAGCTGCCCACCGACATCAGACACAACTCGAAGATCGACCGGACAGCGCTCGCCGGCTGGGCCGAGCGCGCGCTCTCCGGGGAGCGGGTGTCGGCCCCGTGAGGGTGCTCGTCACTGGGGCGAGCGGCATGCTGGGGCGTGCCGTCGCGACGCAGCTGCGCGACGAGGGCCACGAGGTCACGACGATGCAGCGCAGTGCGAGCGGCATCGACGGCGTGACGGATGCCCTCGGCTCGATCACCGACGATGCAGCCGTGGCGCGTGCGGTCACCGGGATGGAGGGGGTTGTCCACCTCGCCGCCAAGGTGTCGCTGAGCGGATCGGAGGCCGAGTTCGAGGCCGTCAACATCGCCGGGACCGAGCGTCTCGTCGAGCACGCGAAGACTGCGGGCGCGACCCGCTTCGTCATGGTCTCCTCCCCCTCCGTGGCCCACTTCGGTGCGGCCATCCACGGCGCGGGTGCTGATGCGGCCAGGCCCGACCTCGCCCACGGCAGCTACGCCCGGACGAAGGCGGAAGCGGAGCTGCGAGCTCTCGCCGCCGACTCCCCGGACTTCGCCGTGGTCGCGGTGCGCCCGCACCTGGTGTGGGGCCCCGGCGACACGCAGCTCGTGGCGCGCATCCTCGACCGGGCCTCGAGGGGCACACTGCCGCTCCTCGGGCGCGGTGCGGCCCTCATCGACTCCTGCTACGTCGACAATGCCGCGTCGGGTATCGCAGCGGCGTTGCGGCGAGCACCGGTCGCCCACGGGAACAGCTACGTCATCACGAACGGGGAGCCGCGGACCGTCGCGGAGCTCATGGAGGGGATCTGCCTCGCGGGTGGGGCTCCGCCGCCCCGCCTCCGGGTGCCTGCCGTCATCGCTCGGGCCGCCGGCTCCCTCATCGAGGGGGTGTGGCGCATCCGACCGGGGCAGGACGAGCCGCCGATGACACGATTCCTCGCCGAGCAGCTCTCGACGGCGCACTGGTTCGACCAGCGACGCACGCGCGCCGATCTCGACTGGGCGCCGTCCGTTTCACTGGAAGAGGGGCTGCAGCGCCTCGCGGATCACACCGCGGGTTCCAACCCGGGAGCGGGCCAAGCGCGACGCTAGCTCGTGTCACACCGTGCCTAGTCGAGCAGGCCCCGCCGTTCGGCGGCGGCCACCGCGGACCGCCGGTCGCCTATCCCGAGCTTGCGGAACACGCTGCGCAGCTGAGCGCGCACGGTGTGCACGGAGACGAAGCGCTGGGCGGCGATCTGCGCGTTGGTCCAGTTCTGACCCACGAGCCTGAGCACCTCGATCTCGGCGCTCGAGAGCTCCTCGCCGACCGTAAAGGCTGACAGCGGGCGGGAGTCTTCCGCGGCGACGACGAGCAGGGCGGCGATGCGGCTCGGGAGCCTGTCGCTGATGGACGCCATGAGGGCAGCGTCGCTGTCCGTCGCGAAGCGGAGCGCGAACCGGGCGTTGCGGTCGTCGAGGCACTGGGTGGCGATCGTCGCGATGCGGTTGGCGGCGGCGGCCAGGTTGCCCATCCGCAGCAGGCACAGCGCCGTGATCGTTCGCCCGATCGATGCGAACCTCGGGGCGATCCGGGTGTCGGCCAAGGCCGCCTCGGCGTGCGCGAGGGCTTCCCTGTGCCGGCCGTTGGCGAGCTCGACGAGGCTCCGGGCGAGGCTGATGTAGCAGTCGCCCTGCGCACCTTCGTAGTCGGCGGCCAGCTGCGCGCGGGCGCTCTGGCCGCGCGTGAGGAAGAAGGTCGTCGCGGCGAACGTCAGCAGGGTGGAGGGTCGCCCATCGCGCCAGGCCTGCGCGCTGAGCCCGAGGAGTTCATCGACCTCGGCGATCGGGTCCTCGTCGCCGAGGAGCGCTTCGATGAGGATCCGGACGCTGGAAGCCGTGTCCTGCGGCAGGACGGCTCGCGGCAGGTCTCGGAGCTGCCTGGCCAGGTCGAGCGCTCCCGCTTCATCGCCGTTGTCGAGCAGCTCGAAGCACTCGGCGAAGCCCGGGAGGCTCCGCCCGCTGAGCTTCTCCGTGTCGGCCTGGCGGACGCCGCAGATGATGCCGATGATCTCGATGTGCCGCAGCGCATCAGCGTCGGTCCGGTTGAAGCTCTCGCCCTGCTCGGCGGCGAGCGCGGCGAGCTCGAGTGCGAACGGCAGGTCGTCGGAGAGGATCGCGGCCCACTCGAGGACGAGGCAGTCGGCCGCGAACCGGCCCCGAGCGACGGGAGAGGCAGCGAGCGCGGCGAGCAGGGTCTCGTCGCCGTCGCGGAGGAGGGCCTTCGCGTCACGGAGGCCCCGCCGGGCAGCCGCACGGTCACCCCCGAAGGAGGTCGCAAGCGCGTGCCTGGTGACCTGGGCGAAGAGCCCGATGGGGTCGCTCGGGGCGATCCTCGTCGTCGCGAGGCTCGACTCGCGGAGGCTGAGCAGGACGCCGCGTGTCGCCCCGAAGCGCCGCCATTTGAAGAGCGCGACCAGCAGGCGCGTGCTCAGGAGGCGAGCGAGCACGCTCGTCGGGACGTGCACCATCTCCTCGACGGTCTCGCGGGGCGCGTACTCGTAGATGGTCCTGAAGTGGCGTTGCGCGATCGACTCGACCTCACCCCATGAGCGAGCGCTCAGGGCGAGGAAGAGCCGCTGCATGACGTTCTGCTCACCCGGGAAGGATGCGACGGCCGCGGCGGCGGACGCCCGCGCCTCGTGTGGGGAGCGGTCTGCGTTGAGGCGCCGGAAGGTGTCGGAGTGCCAGACGAACTCGACGTCGAGCGTGATGCGGTTCACCTCGGTGGTGCCGTACGGCGAGGAGGCGAGCTGGTCGAACCAGTGATCACCGGCGATCTCCGGGGCGAGCAGGTGGAGGTCGCCCCTCGAGAAGCGGCGCAGGACGCTCACGGCTCGCATCATGCGGACCGCGTCGACGCGGGCGAGTTCGGCGGGGTCGAAGCGGCGGAGCTCCTGCAGGGTCATGGCGGCGCTCGACGCACCGCTGACGACGGACCATCCTTCCGCATTCGCGTCGGAACGATACCGCTGCAGAGCTATGCGGGTTGTGAGGGGGTGGCCGGCGAACGCATCGAGGAGCCGCATCCGAAGCCCTGGCGGTGCCCCCGGCTCGTTGAGCGCCAGCAGCCCGTCGAGCTCGGAGATGTCGAAGGCGAGCTCGCTCGGATGGAGCACAACCCCGTCGGAGCCGAGCGAGGAGGCCCAGTCCGGCATGGAGAGGGATGCGATGAGGAACCGCACGCCCCGCTCGCGGTCGGGGCCAGCCACGAACCGCCTGATGTCCTGCCACAGTTCGTCGTCCTGCGCCACGATGACGTCGTCGAGCATGACCGCGGGGCGACCCGTGTGCGCCCCGGAGTCCAGCTCGTCGAAGATGCGAATCAGCTCGGCCCGAGAGTGGCACCAGAGGACCGTGGAGCCGGCCGCGCCGAGCTTGCCCTGCATCTGCCTGAGGAGCGTGGTTCGACCGCCGCCCGGCATGCCGACGATGAGGGTGAGGCGTTGTTCGGCGAGCGCGAGCTCGGAGAGCCGGTCGCGTTCGAGCGTGTGCCAAGGCTCTGCGGCCCGAGATGCATCAGTGAGCGTGCTGCTGGACATGCGTGTTCTCTCCTGCTGATTCCCAGCGCTGCGCGCTGCGGACTCCCCCCAGAGTCCTGCGTGGTCTCGGAGATCGTCCTCCGACGCCACGCCTCGGCCCCACGATACGGTTTCGGAGATACACGCGTCGTATACGGTCCAGCGCTGTCCAACGGCCTCCACTCGATGCGACGCACGAACTCCGTGTCAGCTCGGGCGCGCCCCGCCTCGGGTGGAGCAGCAGGGTCGCTTCCGTCAGATGCCGAGCACGGATTTGGCGATCGAGAAGTAGACGATGAGTCCCGTCGCGTCGCAGAAGGTGGAGATGAAGGGCGTCGAGAAGACGGCCGGATCGACCCGGATGGACTTCGCGACGAGCGGCATGACGCCGCCGACGGTCGCCGAGATGGTGCAGACGGAGAGCAGGGTCAGGCCGATGACGGTGCCGATGCCCACCCCGTAGAAGAACGTCGCGACGGCGAAGGCCACCGCTCCCAGCGAGATGCCGAGCACGATGCCCGTGCGCAGCTCCTTGAGGGCGACGGACCAGGCGTTCCTCGGTCGCACCTCCCCCATCGCCAGGGCCCTCGTCACGGTTGTCGCGGCCTGCGATCCCGTATTGCCGCCGATGCCGGTGAGGAGAGGGATGAACAGGGCGAGGGCAACCTGCTGCTCCAGGGTCGCCTCGAAGAGCTCGAGGACGCTCACGGTCAGGATGGCGGAGATCGCGAGCACGAACAGCCAGACCACGCGCGAGCGCACGACCGCGAAGACCGGAGTGGTCAGGTAGGGGCGCCTCAGCGGCTCGGAGGCGCCGGCGTGCGCCTCGTCCTCGTCGCGGGCGGCCTCGACCATGCGGTGTGCGTCGTCGCCCGTGAGGAGACCGAGGAGGCGCTCCTCGCGGTCGACGATGGGCATCGCCAGGACTCCGCGGTCGACGAGCGTCCGGGCCGTCACCTCGGCATCGTCATCGGCGTGCGCATAGAGGGCGGTCGCCATGTGCGCCTCGACGGCATCGTGCGGCGACGCGAAGAACAGCTCACGGAGACTCACGACCCCGAGGAGGCGTCGACCGTCGTCGACGACGGGGATCGTGTAGATCGTCTCGGCGTCCCCGCCTCGCTGCTGGATGCGCTCGAGCGCCACTCCCACGAGCTCGTGCGCGTAGACGTGCACGTAGTCGGGCGTCATGCGCCTGCCGACGGACCCGACCGGGTAGCCGAGGATGATCGCCGTCTCGCCGCGTTCATCCGCCGGCAGCTCCTGCACGAGGCGCTTCGCGATCTTCGCCGGGAGCTCGTCCATGAGGGCGACGCGGTCGTCGGCGTCGAGCTCCGCGAAGACCCGGGCCACGTCGGCATCGGAGAGCTGCGTGACGACCTCGCGCTGAGCTGGGGCGTCCATCCGCTCGAACACGGTCATGGCCTCGTCCTTCGGCAGCAGCCGGAACGCGACCCCGGCATCCCGGGCAGGGAGGCGCTCGAGCAGCACGGCGACGTCCGGGAGCGGCGCGCTCGCCAGGGCGGTCGCGGCGGCGCTCAGGTCTCCGCGAGCGAGTTCGGTCGAGACGAGTTCGACGAGATCGTCGAGGGAGTGGATCGGAGGCATGGGGGCATCGAAGCACACCCTGCCCTCGGGATCGTGGCTCGCGCCTCGGCGGGTCGCTACGATCGCGGCATGCATGAAACCATCCGCGTGCGCGGCGCTCGTGAGAACAACCTCAAGGGAATCGACGTCGACATCCCGAAACGCAAGCTCACGGTCTTCACGGGCGTCTCCGGATCAGGCAAGAGCTCGCTCGTGTTCGGGACGATCGCGGCCGAGTCCCAGCGACTCATCAACGAGACGTACACGGCCTTCGTGCAGTCGTTCATGCCGAGCCTCGCCCGGCCGGACGTCGAGGTGCTCGAAGGGCTGAGTGCGTCCATCGTGGTCGACCAGGAGCGCATGGGGGCAAACGCCCGCTCCACGGTCGGCACGGCGACCGACGCGCACACCATGCTCCGCATCATCTTCTCCCGCCTCGGGGCTCCGTCAGCTGGACCAGCCGGCCACTTCAGCTTCAACCTCGCCGAGGGCATGTGCCCTCGCTGCGAGGGCATCGGACGCGTCACCGACCTCGACATCGACGAGGTCGTCGATCGAACGAAGTCGCTGAACGAGGGCGCGATCACGATTCCCGGCTACAAGGTCGATGGGTGGATGGTGCGCGGATACTCGGACGCGCCGTTCCTCGACGGCGACAAGAAGATCGCCGACTTCTCCGAGGCCGAGCTGCGGGACTTCCTGTACAAGGAGCCGACGAAGGTCAACATGCCGGCTCTCAACATGAACCTCACCTACGAGGGGCTCATCCCCCGCATCCAGAAGTCGATCCTGTCGAAGGACCCGGAGGCGGTGCAGCCCGCGATCCGCGCCTTCATGGACCGAGCGGTCACGTTCACCGCCTGCCCGGAGTGCCGAGGGGCGCGCCTGAACGAGGCGGCCCTCGCGAGCCGCATCCAGGGCAGGAACATCGCGGACTGCTCGGCGATGCAGATCAGCGACCTCGCGGCGTTCATGAAGGGCGTGCAGGACCGGCAGGTCGCCCCGGTCATCGCGACCCTGCAGGAGACGCTCGACTCCCTCGTGAACATCGGGCTCGGCTACCTGAGCCTCGACCGCGAGTCGGGGAGCCTCTCGGGTGGCGAGGCGCAGCGCGTGAAGATGGTGCGGCATCTGGGCTCGAGCCTCACCGACGTCACCTACGTGTTCGACGAGCCGACGGTCGGGCTCCACCCGCACGACATCCAGCGCATGAACGAGCTCCTGTTGCGCCTGCGCGACAAGGGGAACACGGTGCTGGTCGTGGAGCACAAGCCCGAGACGATCGCGATCGCCGACCACGTCGTCGACCTCGGTCCCCGTGCGGGCTCCGATGGTGGGGAGCTGCAGTTCGCGGGCACCGTCGAGGGCCTGCGCGCGTCGGGTACCCTCACGGGCAAGCACCTCGACGACAGGGTCTCGCTCAAGGAGGAGCCGCGGAGTTCGAAGACGAGCCTCGAGATCCGTGGGGCGACGCGTCACAACCTCAAGGACGTGGACGTCGATATCCCCCTTGGCGTGCTGACGGTCGTGACGGGGGTCGCAGGCTCGGGGAAGAGCTCCCTCATCCACGGGTCGATCCCGAAGTCGGCCAACGTGGTCGTCGTCGACCAGACCGCCATCCGCGGCTCCAGGCGGAGCACACCGGCCACATACACGGGGGTCCTCGACGCGATCCGGGCGGCCTTCGCGAAGGCCAACGGCGTCAAGCCGGGCCTCTTCAGTGCGAACTCCTCCGGCGCCTGCCAGAAATGCAACGGCCTCGGGGTCATCTTCACCGACCTCGCCATGATGGCGGCGGTGTCGACGGTGTGCGAGGAATGCGAGGGCAAGCGCTTCCAAGCTGAGGTGCTCGCCTACACGCTCGACGGCAAGAACATCAGCGAGGTGCTGTCGATGTCGATCGCGGAGGCGCACGAGTTCTTCGCGACCGGTCCCGCCAACAAGGTGCTGGGGCGCCTCGTCGACGTCGGGCTCGGCTACCTGGGGCTCGGGCAGCCGCTCACGACGCTCTCGGGGGGCGAGCGCCAGCGGCTCAAGCTCGCGATCCACATGGCAGAGAAGGGTGGCGTGTACGTGCTCGACGAGCCGACGACGGGCCTGCACCTCGCGGATGTGCGGCAGCTGCTCTCGCTCCTCGATCGGCTCGTGGACTCGGGCAAGTCGGTCATCGTCATCGAGCATCATCAGGCGGTCATGGCGCACGCCGACTGGATCATCGACATCGGCCCCGGCGCTGGTCACGATGGCGGCTCGGTGGTGTTCGAGGGGACGCCGGCGCAGCTCGTGGCCGATTCGTCGACCCTCACCGGCAAGCACCTCGCGAGCTACGTGGGCGCCTAGCTGCGAATCGCTTCGAGCTCGCCCTCGAGGTTCCGTCTCGCGCGTTCCTCCCAGTCCTCTGGGGCCGCGGGTGACACGAAGAGGCGGGGCGTCGCGAGCAGCGTCTCGAGCACGGACGCGCGGCCGGCGCGCCACTGCTCGTCGGTGACGTGCGCGTAGTCGCGTCTGACCAGTTCGACGTAGCGCGCGTAGCCGTCCTCCGAGCGGGCGAGGACGGCGAGGTCGGCGTCCATGAGGATCTGGCCGGCCGTGTCGCTCTCCGCCACCGCGTGGACGATGGTCGCGAGCACGAGGCGCTCGACGTCGCCGACGAGGGCGGGGTCGACGCGGAGGGCCGTGAGCCGTTCGACGGCGAGGTCGGCGCTGGCGCGTTCGTCGTCGCCTGCGGCGCCCGCGTAGACCGCGTCGTGGAACCAGGCGGCGAGCCTGGCGGTCAGCAGTTCGCGCTCGGCCAGGGGCGCCCGGGTCCCGGCCGCGCGGAGGCGAATGATGTCGATGGCGTCGAGCACCGAGAGCAGGTGCGTCGCGTCGTGGTAGTGACGGGAGGGAGCCGACCAGGCGTCCAGGAGCTCGTCGCGGAGTGCATCCGTCGCCGGCCGCCGGTCAGCAGTCACGGGCAGCTCGAGCTCGGCCCAACGTCGGATGAGGGTGAGCCGGGCTCGCTTGGGCCTGTCGCGGGCGGGCACGCGCACGCCTCCCGCCACGAGTCGGCGCACGAGCTCGGAGCCCCCGACGGGTTCGGCCCCGAGCGCGACGAGGGCGTCATACTGCTCGGCCGGGACGTCGTAGTGGTCGACGTCGAACGCGCGGTCGCGGATGCCCGCCCTCCGGGCGAAGGCGTGCAGCTCGTCGACGGAGGCGTCGGACACGAGATGCGAGAACGTCGTGCCGTGCGCGGGCCAGACGGGTGGATCGATCAGGATGACCATCCAGAGAGACTACGACTACCCTTGCCACATGGTCTCCCGTGTCAAAGGTGCAGTTGTCCGTGGCAAGAACGAACCGGTGTCGATCGAGACGGTGCTGGTCCCCGATCCGGGGCCAGGCGAAGCCGTGGTCGACATCATCACGAGCGGTGTCTGCCACACCGATCTCCACTATCAGCAGGGCGGGATCAGCGACGACTTCCCGTTCCTGCTCGGCCATGAGGCCACCGGCCGCGTGTCGGCGGTCGGCGAGGGCGTGACGGAGGTCGCGGTCGGCGACCGGGTCATCCTGAACTGGCGCGCGGTGTGCGGCGAGTGCCGTGCCTGCGCGAAGGGGCAGCCTCAGTACTGCTTCAACACCCACAACGCGACGCAGAAGATGACGCTGGAGGACGGCACGGAGCTCTCCCCGGCACTCGGCATCGGCGCGTTCATCGAGAAGACGCTCGTCGCCGCCGGCCAGTGCACGAAGGTCGACGAGGAATCGGATGCGGCTGCCGTCGGCCTGCTGGGCTGCGGTGTCATGGCCGGCATCGGTGCCGCCATCAACACGGGCGAGGTGAAGCGCGGCGAGTCGGTCGCGGTCATCGGCTGCGGCGGGGTGGGCATGGCGGCGATCGCCGGGGCCGCCCTCGCCGGGGCGACGACGATCATCGCCGTCGATATCGACCCCGCGAAGCTCGAGCGTGCCGCCCACTTCGGGGCGACGCACACCATCAACTCCCGCGAGGAGGACGTCGTCGAAGGCGTCAGGGCCCTCACGGGCGGCTTCGGAGCCGACGTGGTCATCGAGGCCGTGGGTCGCCCCGAGACGTACAAGCAGGCGTTCTACGCCCGCGACCTCGCCGGTCGGGTTGTGCTCGTCGGGGTGCCGACGCCCGAGATGACCCTCGAGCTCCCGTTGCTCGACGTCTTCGGCCGCGGCGGCGCTCTGAAGTCGTCCTGGTACGGAGACTGCCTCCCGAGCCGCGACTTCCCGATGCTCGTCGAGCAGTACCGCCTCGGCAGGCTCGACCTGGACGCCTTCGTCTCGGAGCGCATCGGCATCGACGACATCGAGGCGTCGTTCGGCCGCATGAAGGACGGCACGGTTCTGCGTTCGGTGGTGGAGCTGTGAGCGGCCACGGCAAGGTGCGCATCGACCGCGTCGTCACGAGCGGCACGTTCTCCCTCGACGGGGGCACGTGGGACGTCGACAACAACGTGTACCTCGTCGGCGACGACGAGGACGTCGTCGTGATCGACCCGGCCCACGACGCCCAGGCGGTGCGCGATGCGGTCGGCGACCGCCGGGTGCGCCGGGTGCTCCTGACGCACGGGCACGACGATCACATCGCGGCGGCGCAGGAGTTCGCGACGCTCGTGGACGCGCCCGTCTCCCTGCACGACGGCGACCGGATGCTCTGGGATGCCGTCTACCCCGACTCGGCTCCCGACATCGAACTGGCGGACGACGACCGCATCGTGATCGATGAGGTCGACCTGCAGGTGCTGCACACGCCGGGCCATTCGCCCGGGTCGGTCTGCTTCTACGCCCCGGCCCTCGGAGCGCTGTTCAGCGGAGACACGCTCTTCAGTGGCGGGCCCGGGGCCACGGGTCGGAGCTACAGCGATTTCGGGACGATCATCGCGTCGATCTCGGAGCGCCTGCTGACGCTGCCGGCCGAGACCAAGGTCTTCACGGGTCACGGGGACTCGACGACGATCGGGGCGGAAGCGCCGCACCTCGAAGAATGGATCGCGCGTGGCCACTGAGTCTCAGGCCTCGTCCGAGGCGAACGTGCCTCCCACGGGTGCTACGACGTTCGACGTCATCGTCATCGGCGCGGGCCCCGTCGGGGAGAACGTCGCCGACCGCACCGTTCAGGGTGGCCTGAGCACCCTCATCGTCGAGAAGGAGCTCGTCGGCGGTGAGTGCTCGTACTGGGCGTGCATTCCCTCGAAGGCGCTCCTTCGGAGCGGGGCTGCTCTGCGCGCGGCGCGTGCCGTGCCGGGCAGCCGCGAGGCGGCGACGGGAGACCTCGACGTGTCGGCGGTCCTCGCTCGTCGCGACTCGTACGTGTCCGAGTGGAGCGACGAGGGGCAGGTGGCCTGGCTCGCGGACGCTGGCATCGAGCTCGTGCGCGGGCATGCCCGCCTAACGGGTGAGCGTGAGGTGACGGTCGGCGAGACGACGTACTCGGCGCGTGTCGCCGTCGTCGTCGCGACCGGGTCGGCGGCACTGCTGCCCGACATTCCGGGGCTCGCTGACGCGGAGCCGTGGACGAGCCGAGAGGCGACGTCCCTCGAGCGCATCCCCGAGTCGATCACGATCATCGGCGGCGGCGTCGTGGCGGTCGAGATCGCGACGGCCTACACCGATCTCGGCGCCCAGGTGACGCTGGTCGCACGGAGCACGGTGCTCGGCAGCTTCGAGGCGTTCGCCGGTGAGGCGGTCGTGGCGGCCCTGCGCTCGCGTGGGGCGACGATCATCACGGGTGCGGCGCCAGCTGGTGTCGTCCGGGATGCGTCCGGTCGGGTCACGGTGACGCTCGACGACGGCCGCACACTCGAGAGCAGTGAGCTGCTCGTGGCGACGGGCCGGGTCCCGCGCACGGGCGATGTCGGTCTCGAGACGGCCGGGCTCGAGTCCGGGGCCTGGATCGATGTCGACGACACGATGCTCGTCCGCGGCAGCGACTGGCTGTACGCGGCGGGCGACGTCAACCATCGCGCCCTGCTGACGCACCAGGGCAAGTACCAGGCGCGGGCGGCGGGTGATGCGATCGCGGCGCGCGCCGCGGGGCGCACCCTCGACGATGGCCCCTGGGGCACGCACGTCGCGACGGCTGATCACGCCGCGGTGCCTCAGCTCGTCTACTCGGACCCTGAGGTCGCCGCTGTCGGGCTCACGGCTGGTGCCGCCGAGAAGCAGGGCCTTCGGGTGCGGGCCGTCGACGTGCCCATCGGCAACGTGTCTGGGGCTTCGCTGCACGCGGAGGGCTACGAGGGAACGGCCCGGATGGTCGTGGACGAGGATCGCCAGGTTGTCGTCGGGTTCACCATGGTGGGCCCCGACGTGGGCGAGCTGCTGCATGCGGCGACGATCGCGGTCGTCGGCGAGGTGCCACTGTCACGGCTGTGGCATGCGGTTCCGTCGTTCCCGACGATCAGCGAGCTCTGGCTGCGGCTGCTCGAGGGATACGGGCGTCCGCAGTAGCAGGCGACTCAAGCGCACGCCCACCGGCGGAGGGCGCGAGCGGGTTCTGCGAGCCCCTCCCGCCGGTACGGGTATTAGCGCGAGGTGCTGGTGCCGGGTGCTGCTGCGGGCGGGTGGTTGGGCGTCAGCAGCCCGGCGGCTCGGCATCACCAGACCGCAGGCTCGGCATCACCAGCCCGGCGGCTCGGCATCAGCAGCCGGCGGCTCGGCGTCACCAGACCGCAGGCTCGGCATCAGCAGACCAGCGGCTCGGCGTCACCAGACCGCAGGCTCGGCATCAGCAGACCAGCGGCTCGGCGTCACGAGACCGCGGGCTCGGCATCACCAACCCGGCGGCTCGGCATCACCGAGCGTCGGCTCCGTGTCACCAGACGGGCGGGAACCCATGTGCGAGGCAGTGTGGATTCCAGGTTGGGCCTCGGCTCTGGCACTCGCGCTTGCTTCGGTGCTCGCTCCGACCCAGGTCTCGCTCTGAATTCTGCTTCGGCGACGGCTCGGACTTCGGCGACGGCTCCGACTTTGGCTTCGGCACCGGTTCTGACTTTGCCTCCAGCACCGACACCGACACCGGCTTCGACTTCGCTCGTCTCAGCCGCCGTGGTCGCCGGAGAAGACCTGACGAACTGTCGGCGCACCCTCAGCCGTCTCGAGGACTTCGACGGTGTCGCCCGCCGCGATCTTGCCGTTCTTCGCGACGCGCAGGTAGGCGCCGACGCGGGCGGCTGCGCTGAATCGCTTCACCCAGCCACGTTCGTCGTCTCCCCCGACCCACCTGGCGAAGGTCTGGCATGGGACGCGCGGGGCGGTCACGACGAGTTCGACGACGCGGGATGAGCCCGCGGCGGTGAGGTCTCCGATGCGGAGGGTGTCACCGATGTGGAGGTCGTTGACGTCGAGCCCGTCGATGCGGAGGTTCTCGCCGAAGAACCCCGGAGGGAGCTGGCGGCCGAGTTCCTCGGCCCAGTGGTCGGCGTCAAGCTGCGAGTAGGCGTAGACCGCCTGGTCGAGGCCGCCGTGGTGCTTCCGATCGGCCTGCACGTCGCCGTAGACCCCGTAGCGCCCCACCTTGACGGGCCCCTCGAGGGTCCGCTTGTCGATCGCGGTGACGCCGACGGCACCCGGGTCCCGGCGGAGCTGCGCTACGGCGCAGACGGCGAGCAGCTGGGCCAAGGTCGGCTCAGTTCTTTCGCTTCGCGTGCAGTTCGGCGACTCGGGCGTTCTCGGCGCGGACCTTCGCCTGGACGCCTCGCTCGTGGGAGAGCCACGATGGGGCGCTTTCGAGGAGAGCCTGGATCTCTTCAGTTGTGAGCGCTTCGGTGACGCCGCCACGGGCGAGGCCGGAGTTGGTGATGCCGAGCTTGCGGGCGACGATGTCGCGCGGGTGGGGACCGGTGCGGCGCAGCTCCTGCAGCCATTCGGGTGGGGTCTCCTGCAGCTCGAGGAACTCGCTGCGGGTGAGCGGGGCCTCCTGGAATGCTTCTGGGGTTGCCGGCAGGTAGATGCCGAGCTTCTTGGCGGCGGTCGCCGGCTTCATGGTCTGGTCTGACCCGCGGTCGGCCGCGGTGTGGCTCTCGGCCGAGTTGCCTTCTGATTCGCTCATCTGAGCATCGTACCCAGTAGCCTTGCGGGCATGGAGACTCCGACGCACCTCACGGTCGCTCTCGCCCCCGGCATCAACCCACGGAAGTGGTCTCGAGTGTGGGAGGAGCGGAGAGCAGAGACGCCGCTGGAGTTCGCGACCCTGCATTCGGCCGAGGCCAGGCAGCTCGTTCTCGACGACGGCGCGCAGGTCGCCTTCGTGCGGCACCCCTTCGAACGTGAGGGGTTGAACGCGATCGATCTGTTCGCCGAAGATGTGGTCGCTGTGGTCGCGGTCGAGTCGGATCTCGACATCGACGAGCCTTTGCGGTTGGAGGAGCTCGACGACTGGCAGCTGGTGCTGGCCGCGTGGACCCCCGATTGGGCGGAGGCGGCAGAGCGCCTGGGGCTCGACTCGGGCGAGGCGGCCATGACGACCGATCCGGCGGACGCGATGGAGCTTGTCGCGGGCGGGGCCGGGGTGGCGATCGTCCCTCAGTCGGTCGCGAGGCAGCACGCCCGCAAGGACGTCACGTATCGGGTCATCAGCGACCTCCCTCGGGTTCCCGTTTCTGTGGTTTGGGCGGTCGCCGATGACCGTCTCGACACCGAGGAGTTCGTCGGCATCGTCCGAGGGCGCACCGCGGGGAGCTCGAGGGGACGCACCGGCGCAAAGTCTGCCGCGCTGCAGCGGGAAGAGCAGCAGGCGCTGGCGGAGGCCGAGCGCCGCGTGAAGGAGCAGCAAAAGAAGCGGGCGACCGCGAAGCGAATCGGCACCTCCTCCGGGACGAGCCGCGGCGCCCAGCTCGCCGCGAAGCGCGCAAAGGCGGGCGGATCGGGCGGCAAGCGCAAGCGCCGCTAGCGCTGGCTGGGTGGCTGGCTCGCTGGCTTGCTGGTTCGCTCGCTTGTTGGCCGACCGGCTGCGTGCTCGCCTGCCAGACAGATGAGCCAACAAACCAACAGGCAGGCAGGCAGGCAGGCAGGCAGGCAGGCACGCACGCAGGCACGCAGGCATGCAGGCGGGTAAGCAGGCAGGCAGGCCGAGCTCTTGCCGACTTCTCTGACAGGGTTCGGGTGAAATCCCGCGCCCGCGGCAGCGGCAGCGGCAACGGCAGCGGCAACCTTCTTGACGTCGCGCGGCACCGAGCCTAGAAGGGCGGCAATTCGTCTGCGCTCCCCTGCTGCTCCGGCTCATCTGGGGCTGGCGCCTCAACGTTGCTGTTCTGCTGAGACGTTGGCCGCGGCATCGCCATGCCTGTCGCGGCGCGGCCGTCGCGCGCCTCATCGCTCGGCCTGAATTCGATGTTGGTGCTGGCGTGGGTGTCGTGGTGTTCGGGCTGGTCGGTGTACGTCTTGCCACTGGGGGTGCGCCATTCAAGGACGCCACCGCCGAGTTGTCTCACGGTCCATGCGGTGGCGTGTTTCATGACGTGGTGCCCTCTGCACAGTCCGCAGAGGTTGTCGATGCTGGTGGTGCCGCCGTGTTCCCAGGCGTGGGTGTGGTCGAGGTCGCAGCGCGCGGCGGGTTGCCGGCAGCCGGGCCAGCGGCAGTGAATATCTCTCGCGGTGAGGAAGGCCCGCATCGCCGCGGTGGGACGGTAGGTATCGACGGCCGCGACCGCACCCGTGATGGGGTGGGTGAGGATCCGCTGGAATGAGGGAGCGTTCGCCGCGAGTCGTTTCGCTTCCTCGAGCGGAATGGGTGACATGCCGTTCAGCAGCGCGGGCGCCGGAGTCAGGCGATCAGTGTCAGGGGCGACAGCGCGGTCAGGGCCGAGGAGCGTGAGGATCGGGATCGTGAACTGCACGCTCGCCTGTATCCCCGCAGCCGCGCCGTTGGAGGTGGGCGTCGAGGTGAGGAGCACGTCTGCGAACAGGTCGGCCTTGACCTGGTCGACCGTTCGCTCATCCGGAGCCTCGTCCGTCATCTCGCCCGGCATCTGGCCCGGCCCCTCATCCCGAGTCGCGTCCGCCCCCTCGGCGCGGGCCCCGCTCGCGGCGCTCTCGCTGATCCCAATACCCCCGGTGCTCTGGGTGCTCTGGGTGTTCTCGGTGTTCTCGGTGCTCTGGGTGTCCCCGGCACTCCCGGCAGTCCCGGTCCTGCCCGTGATGCCGGCGGGTGCAGGCCTCGCCCGGATCACGGCCTTGGCCTGCTTACGCAGGCGGTCCGCGATCGCCTTGCCCTCGATGAGCGGCAACCGAGCTCGCAGCAGGCACATGCCGTTCTCCGCCTCGGTCACCGACACGTACCGCGTCTTCCGCGCCCGCGCGAACCGCTCGCACACCGACTCCTGCGTCAACGACTCCGCGACCCTCGCCGCCGTCACCCGCAGCGCGCGGGGCGGCAGCACCCGCGCACCAACCTCCGCGAGCATCACGCGGACGAACGCAGCTCGGCGTGCTGTCTGCTCCCCCGCATTCAGGTGCGACACCGACAGGCCTGCCTCGGTCAACACCCGCAGTTGCGCCTCGCTCACCGCGCCCGCCCCCAGTGCGTCCACGAGCCCCGG
The DNA here is from genome assembly GCF_002931375.1 of Pseudoclavibacter sp. RFBJ3. Taxonomy (NCBI): domain Bacteria; kingdom Bacillati; phylum Actinomycetota; class Actinomycetes; order Micrococcales; family Microbacteriaceae; genus Pseudoclavibacter; species Pseudoclavibacter sp. RFBJ3. Next base: position 219,233 of record NZ_PSXZ01000006.1, read on the forward strand.
GAACTCACGCACCGCGGTCACCGCCTCCTGCAGGAGTCCCTCCGCGACCGACTGCCCAACCTGTTCGACCAGCGCCACCTCGGCTGCCAATGACCGCACATGCAGACCGTGTTCCGCCGAGCCCTCAGCCGCATCCAAGGCTGCCGCGATCTCCGCCAGCTCAGCCCGAACTCGGACCTGCGCCGCCGCGACCACAGCCGCCGCTGCCATCAGCCCCGTCTCCCTCGCCAGGAGCAGCCGACGCCGCGCAGCGACCGACCCCGGATCGCGGGGATCGCACCCCAGCCCGGTCGGCGTCACATCATCGTTCGAAGTCATACCCGAATCTTGGACCGGACCACCGACAATTGGCACCCCGGGTGCTCACCGTTCAGCGAAACCCCAGATCAAACGGCGAGTTTCCGGGAAGCAGGGAGACGACCGGCTCCCGGCCGGTGGTAGCTTGAAAGGCACGAACAAGGAGGTTCGCTGATGCGCAAGGTCACCTACTCGCTGGCCCTCACCCTCGACGGGTACATCAAGGACTCAGACGGCAGCTTCGACTGGGGAGACCCCAGCGAGGAGGTGTTCCGCTTGGCGACCGAGGAGGTGCGAGCGGCCGACTTCCACCTGATGGGTCGCCGCCTCTACGAGACGATGGTCTACTGGGAGCCGACCGACGAAGCCCGGGAATATGGGGAGCTCGAGACGGAGTTCGCCGAGCTCTGGCGCGCCCTGCCGAAGATCGTGTTCTCGAACACGATCACCGAGGTGCAAGGCAATACCAGGATCGCCGAGGACGGGCTCGCCGAGGAGATCGAGCGCCTGAAGGCCGAACCGGGAGAAGGACCGATCGCGATCGGTGGAGCAGAGCTGGCGCATCAGGTTGCTGATCTCGACCTGGTCGACGAGTACCTGCTGCGCATATGTCCCGTCCTCGTCGGAGGCGGCACGCCGTTCTTCTCACAGAACGACCGCCGCACGAACCTCGAGCTGCTCGACTCGCGAACCTTCGAGTCGGGCGTCGTGCATCTCCGATACCGCGTCCTGCGCTGACCCGGACTGTCGACTACGCCTCGCGCGACCAGCCGCTCGCCGGAGCGATGTGCTCCGCGATGGTGGCGAGCATCCGCGCGTTGTAGGCGACACCGAGCTGGTTCGGGATTGCTTTGGATGTAACTAGCGCTCTCCCACGGAACGGAACTGGATGACGAATCGAGGCAATGCCGCCATCTACTGCCGCATTTCCCGTGACGCCGAAGGAGACGCTGCCGGTGTTCAGCGGCAAGAAGCTGCGTGCCGCGAACTAGCGGCTCGCTTGGGGCTCAAGGTCGCTCACGTTCGTACCGACAACGACGTGGGCGCGCACGATCGAACCCACAAGAGCAAAGTAAGGCTCGACTACAGCGACCTGCTGCTCGACGCTCGCACGGAGATCTACACGCATATCCTCGCCTACTCGAACAGCCGCCTGACCCGCCAAATGTCAGAACTGTCGGACCTCGTGAATCTGGTGAGGACCACGGTGTCTCCATCCATACAGTTGCCTCGGGCGACTACGATCTCGCCTCCTCCGATGGCCTCCTCGTCACTGACGATTCTCACCTCCGTCGACACGTCAGAGTCAAACAAGATCAGTGAGCGTCAGATGGCCGCGTTCCGTGCCAACGCCCGTAAGGCGTTCCCAAGCAACGTCCACGAGCTTTCGGCCGAAAGGCCGATGGGGTGACTCTCGAACCGGAAAAGCTGCATTGATCCGCGACGCCTTTAGACGGTTGATCAGCGGAGAGCCCAACACCTGCACAGCTCGTCAGCGAGAAGCGGCCGGCGTGCTTACCGCCGCTGGGAAGACGAAGTGGGACTGGTCACCTCTCCAAAAGGTACTCATCGGTTGGAGACCAGCCGGTGTCCGCACCTACAACCGCGAGCCACTGAGAGATGCAGGCGGAAACCTTGTCAAGGGTACATGGCAGCCGATCATCTCTTTGGGAGCGCGACGCCGCCATCGCTATGCTCGGAAATCAAATCATCAAGAAGGTGCGCCAATGAAGTTGGCTGTTCCCAGACATCGTCACCTGTGGTGAGTGCGGAGCGTCGGTCGACGGGCAGGTGCGAGACAAGCAGTCCGACACGATCCAAGCCTGCAAGCGAGGGGACGGAGCGATCAAGGCGGCTCTTCTTGAAGAGAACATGGAATCCGAAGACAGCCGAGGCGAAAGCCGACGGGGGCAGGCTACTCAACGGTGACCTCGGTGGTCCGCGATCGTTCCCCACCATGCAGCCGCATCTTTGCGAGGAGTAGCCGGAAGCCGTGATGGCCGCTCTTCTCCGGAACCGTGGAAAATTTTACCGCCCCGTTGCCTAGAACCGGCCTGAGGTTGAGGCGGCCATCGAAGGCGCAGCTCCATCACAACGGATGCTTCTATGCCGGTTACGAAAGGCACCTGCGAGCCCTCACGGATCTATCCCGCCCGTGTCCCGTATGCGGGGCTCTGGTTGGAGAGACGTGTCACACCAACTCCAAGTCGTTTACGACACTTCGCGACCCGTGCGTGAATCACAAGGCGCGACCGCGCGGCTGAACCGACTTGGACGCGCTCGCATCTCTAAAGCATCGCCACACTGGCGATCGCCGCTAGTATCCAGCCATGGGGTTTGACACATTCTTTGACGTTGCCAACCGCACGCTGATCGATTATCGCAAGCAGGCTGGCGATCTGCCGAGGTTCGTGTTCGACTCCTCCGACGCGGTTGTCGAAGGTGGTAGCGACGAGGAGCCACCCGAGAGCGTTGACTTCGCGACCACCGTTGAGGGTGCGCTGGCCGTGCTTGAAGCTCAGGGGTTCGGCTGGAACGCATGTGTGGCCGCTTATGGTGCGGTTCGAGGTGGTGGGATTGCTGGGAGCCTTCTAACCGGTATGTACATGGCTGAAAACCTGCTTGGAGAGGGCATGGAAACGTTCAAGAAGGCTGAGCGTGAGGCAGAGGAGTGCGTCGAAAAAGAGGCCGAGGCCAGCCCTCATGACGACTTGACGGTGCTCGGAAAACTGTTAGCGGCGTCCTGGCTGGATAAAACGGTTGAGAAGCCTCTTTTCTTAAACGAGTTTTTGTGGGGTGAGATACCTGAACCATCAACGGGGCATATCTCTCAGGTGATTCACGCAGCGCAGAAGGCCGGACTCGACCCGCTCCCTCCCGCGCGCGCTATCGAGACCCTCGGGAGCCTCTTCCGTGAAGCTCGTCTCGTCGCGTGGCCCATTCTCTTGACAGTTTTCTTGACTCACCTTCCTAGCGATGCTCGAGTCAGCTATTCACTCACGGGAGGCATGGACGAGTTCGAGATTGTGGATCGGCCTTCGGCGCGGGCTTTTGTCGACAGATGGTGGACCGGCACGGGTGAAGCGGTTGCCGACTACGCTCGCAATCTCGGTGTCCTATTTGGTGTACTAGCTGACTTCGAAGGTCACCTCAGTCCTCAATATTGGTTTGGTCAAGCCATCGCGGCTCTCGACCACCTCGAGGCGTTGAACGTTGATCGATCAACGAGCACGAACAAACAGCGAGGTGATGCGCTTGAGCGTCTCGTCGAGGCATTGTTCTACACCGAAGGGCCAGACCTCATGGTGGCGGAGAAGAACTTCCGCACCGAGGAGGAGGAGGTTGATCTTGTTCTACGGAGTAATCTGCCCGCTCCGTTCTGGGCGTCGCAGAAGAGTGCGTACTGGTTCGTTGAGTGCAAGAACTGGTCTAGACCGATGGGCGTTGCAGAGATTCGCGTGTTCGAGTCAAAAATCGATGATCGGAAGTCGAGCGTCCGAATAGGAGTATTCGTCTCTACAAGTGGTTTCTATAGCACCGCAGTCCACCGTCTGAAGTCTGCGCAGATCAAAGACATTGGCCTCATCTACGCCATCACTCTCGAAGATATTCGCGGTTTGCTGGACCGTCGTCAGTCGTTGTCGGACTGGTTACTCAACGAGGGTGCCATGCGAGCCTTCGGGAATGGTCTCAACGGCATCAAAGAGTGACCCGCACTTCGGAGTCTCTATCGGTCCTTGATGCCGAGTACGTAGCGAGTGTGAACGTTGCTCGCTGCGTTGCCCCATGCTCCTAGAACTGTCTCAAAAGCCACCGAGATTGTGGGACCGGAAGCCGGTTCTACGGCAGATCGGCCGTCACGGCGAAGACGGTACGCCGAACTGGCGACAGGCGCTGGCTCGCGATCTGGACTCGCTCTGAGCGCAACCTCGCTGCAGCGAAACTCCAGCGCAGAGTGGGCCTGTCGGCTGCGTCCGATTACTGGAGGGGCCATTACCGATTGCCGTCTCCGGCGGAGCGCGCATCTTTAGCACTAATGGCGGCCTTCGCTGCAGCCACAAAAACGGGAGCTAGCGCCACTGCGTACGCTAGATAACGAAAGCAGACGTGCCCATCAGCTCCCGGGGGTGTAGAGATCCTCTCCCGCTCGTCCATCACGCCCTGCCAATGCGAAGGATTCCCAGCGATGAGATGAGCTGAGCTGAGCTGAGCGCCTAAGAGGCACGCTAAGCCCGAGCCGTCAGCTCTCGATAGAAACCGTCACCTGAGTGACGGACACCACGTCTAGCTGAGTGGCGGTTGCAACAGTTGGGTGGAAGAGTGCGATGTTCACTCCGTCGTCGCTGCTGACCGAGCTTCTGTACAAGACCCCGTTGAAGCCTTTTTTCTTGATGTACTCGCACAGGTACTGCGTTGGAACATACTCGTAAGCGACGCCGCTCGGCTGGACAGGCCGCGTTAGTTCCTCGCCAAGTCGCTCAAGGAGTGGCAAGTCGGCTCGAAGCTCGACGATCAAGGTCTCATCCCCATCGCTCAGCGGCGAGATGAGGGATCGAGGATCGCGAAGATCAGCCAGCTTGAGGTTCTCTGCGTCTGAGAGGTCGAAACGAGCGACACATGCCCGCTCGCCGGTGTGAGGTCGAAGCTCTGCGACTGCGGTTGCGCGGGTCGACCCAAGGTAGAGGTAGGGAATACCTGCGGGATTTGCTCGACCGTGTCCCGCCTTGTGACGTGGCGGCGCGCCCATGTCCGTCAGGGGGAACGCCTTATCGCCCGTCATTAGGCGGGCCCGGTACCAGTTGCTGAACTCAAGGGCCGTGGGCGTAGTAATCAGCTGGTCGAGCAGAACTGCCAAACGATCCATGTCCATGGGTTCTTCGAGGAACCAGCGGTTGCTGTGCATGAGTTCATCGCGTAGCTCTTCCCAGCGACGAAGGTTGCCGCCGCTCGGATGCGCAATCGGCGTGAACTTCTTGCGAACGATCTCACCGTCGTTAAGCACGTCGGCAAGCAGCTCTTTTGCCTCTGCTTCACTCAGCCTGCCGCTTGAGAACATCCTCCACTCGCTTATCAGGTGTCGGACGAGGAAGTCGCCGTCTGGATCCGCACTATAGGTCGCAACGAGCGGGGCGAACCATTGACTCAGCCTGGATGGGATGATGCAGAGCGCGTCTGCTTCGCCGCAGTAGTCGCAGTCTTGCCTAACGGGTTCGCATTGACCGATCAACTGAGCTCGAATATGCCGATCATCGAAGCACGTGGCGCAGCACCGTCGTTCAGGCATTTGCGTGGTAGTCCGCAAGCGTCTCGATGTGGTGCTTGATGGATAGTTTTTTGACGTATCCCAGACCAGGGAAGTGTTTGCGCTCGTACAGGTCGCGGAACTCTTCAACAGCCGTTGTGGAGACGATCTTCGTGAAGGGGTCATCGACCGCCGCGATAAGCTTGGCGAGCGCTTGCGCGAACTTACCTGCCGGGTCGACGGGGGTATCGTTTGAGTCGGACTTGAAGTGATGAACGAACATCGCGTCATCGTTGGACGGGTCGATGTACGTCAGGTGGATGGCCACAGCATATGCGGGACCGCCGCCCTCGCTGTAGTGATCGCCAACCGTCAGGAAGTCACCGTAACCGTCGCCACCTAGTTCTTCGTAGGTAACGTGGAGATCTGAGAACCTGTTGACCAGGTCGTAGTCCGCGTTCTTTTTTCGTTCGAACCCGTCGTCAATCAAGATGCGCCGTGCGCCCTTGAACGGGCGGCGGTAGAGAGTGTTGCGAGCATCGAGGAAGACGTGCGTTATCGAGTCCGCCTGGAGGCTGTTGGCTAGAGCTTTTCCATCAGTAAACCCACCGTGGACGAGCGTTAGTGGCCGTTCAGCGTACGGTTCGATGAGCCTAAGTACATCGTCCACAGACAGGTCGCTCGTGAGAAGGAGTGCTGGGGAGATTGCGTCGTTGTCCCCATGGCTGTCCGCCATGTACTGCGCTAGCATCTCGCTGCTATCCCTGTGATCGCCGTGTCTGGGATTCACGATCACCGTTGCGTTGGCACCGTTCAGAAGTAGTTCGTCCAGTGTGCGCTGAAGTCCTTTGAAGGTCTCTCGAACTGGCTCAATGATCGGATTGAAACCTGCATCTGCGATGACCGCTGCACACTCGCGGATCGCTATTAACTCGAACTGCTTGCCACGAAAGTAGGGGAAGTACATCTTCGTTCCTAACTCCAGGTCATCACTGACGACATCAATGTACCAGTAGCTACAGACAGATTCGCACGCGCGCCGTCATCCAAGTCGCCAAAGAGTGCTGCCGTCCTGATCGACGGCGGCAAAGTTCCAATGTGTTCTTCCTGAGCTGCGCGTGATCGGTTCCGCTTCAAGACGCTGACGGCATGCTGATGGACGTCAACTGGGTCGAGGTCCGCGAAGAGCTTCCTCAGTTCCACCCAGAGGCGGGTGTTCGGAACGTCGGGCGCCTCTATGCCGATCCTTTCGAGCACCTGCGCAGCCTCGCTAGAGCGGAGAGTCTCTAAGAGCGCCGTCGGGTCGATGCGTTCAGGGAGATCTTGGGTTTCACGGACGACCTGCAGTCGGAGACGAGGAGAGAGCACAAGCACGCCGACATCCTCCGGAGCGAGGCGAAGCACAGCGTCCGTCTGAATCGGGCTCGTGACCACTGTGACACTTGCGAAGACAGACCTGTAGTCGCTGAGCTGGCTAGTGAGGCGGCTGAGCGAATCTCTTTCCGACTTGATCTCGTAAGCCGTAGCGGTGCCGTTGAGGATCACTAGATCCGCCTTGGACGCCCGTGCGCGCACCTCACTTAGAACTGTCGCTGTGCGGAGGTTGTGTCGACCGAGGGCAATTTTCTCGACTACCGAACTCCGATAGACATAGTCATCTCTATTGCCGGACTTCGTCAGCTTCGCGTAGCCGAGATCGAGTGCGTCCCTCAGAGTTGCTCCTCCGGGCAAGTCCGCCGGTAGTGAAGTGTCTTGCAGCAGGCGAGCGACAAGAGGCGAACGACCGCTTCTACCCAGTTCGCGCATAGCGGCTGGGGAAAACAGGCGCGAGAGAGCAGCGAGTTCTCCGTTGGCAGATGTGCCCACGCGAAACACCCCCCACCGTTCGGAACCGTTGGTTGATTCTAGCTGGCCACCCCTTCGATGACTGTTAGCCCACGGCGCTGCGGCACAGGTCCGCCGGCCTCACCTGGCCGCAACAGCGTTTCCCCTGATGGGCCCTTCCCAGTTGGGCTTCCACCCCATTGACGGGGCGATATACTTCGCAAAGTTCTCAAGGAGCCTTGTGCAGTAGGCGACACCAAGCTGGTTCGGCACGGTCAGCAGAAGCGTGTCCGCCGCCTGGACGGCAGCATCCGCCGCGAGCTCCTCCGCGAGACGATCGGGAGTGCCCTGGTAGGTGCGACCGAAGCGTGAGCGCATCCCGTCGAGTACACCGACCTGATCGCCCTCCCCGCCGCCTCGCCCGCCGAAATAGGTCACGTCCTCGTCGGTCGTGATGGGGATGACGCTGCGGCTCACCGAGACCCGGGGCTCTCGACGGTGTCCGGCGGCCGCCCACGCGTCCCGGTACCCCTGGATCTGCTCGGCCTGCAGCTCATCGAACGGAACGCCCGTGTCTTCCGTGAGCAGCGTCGAGCTCATGAGGTTCATGCCCTGCTCCGCAACCCACACGGCACTGGCTCGGCTTCCGGAGCCCCACCAGATGCGGTCGTCCAGGCCGGCGGACTGCGGCTGGATGGGGAGCGGCGCCGTCGAGCCTGTCATCTGGGGGTTACCGGCAACGAGCCCCGCACCGGTGATCGCCGCGCGGAACAGCTCCGTCTTCGCGCGGGCCAGCTCGTCATCGGTCTTGCCCTCGGGCGGAGTGAAGCCGAACGCGTGTGCGCCGTCCTGGGCGGGCTCGGGTGAGCCTCGGCTCAGACCGAGCTGGAGCCTCCCCTCGCCACCGGCGTGTGCGCTGATGAGGTCGGCAGCGGCAGCCTCCTCCGCCATGTACAGGGGGTTCTCGTAGCGCATGTCGATGACGCCGGTGCCGATCTCGATGCGGCTGGTCCGAGCCCCGACGGCTGCCAGGAGCGGAAATGGGGCAGCGAGCTGTCGCGCGAAGTGATGCACGCGGTAGTAGGCGCCATCGATGCCGAGCTCTTCCGCCGCGACCGCGAGTTCGATGGACTGCACGAGCGCATCACCGCCTGTTCGCGTGCCCGATTGCGGAGACGGGTGCCAGTGCCCGAACGAGAGGAAGCCGATTTTCTTGCGCATGCTGAGCACAGCGTCTGGGATGCATGTCGCATTCCCGAGACCGCTCGCGTGTCGCCTTCTCCCGATTGTCGGAGGTCGGGGTTACCTTCCTCGCATGACGAACGTGATCTACAACACCGCCACGACGCTCTCCGGCTTCATCGCCGACGACGACGACGCTCTCGACTGGCTGTTCGTCGTCGACCAGCCCGACGACGACAGCTTCGGTTCGTTCCTGGCGAGCGTCGGCGCGCTCGTGATGGGATCGACCACCTACCAGTGGGTCTACAACCACGAGGGTCTCGACGAGCATCCCGAGAAGTGGCGAGCCTCCTACGCCGACCGTCCGACGTTCGTGTTCACGAGCCACGACCTGCCCGTCCCTGAGGGACTCGACATCCACCTCGTGCGGGGTGCCATCGCCGACCACATCGGCGCCATTGCAGCGGCCGCCGGCGACCGCGATATCTGGGTCGTGGGTGGCGGAGACCTCGCCGGCCAGTTCTACGACTCGGGCCACCTGACTGAGGTCCGCCTCTCCATCGCGCCGGTGACCCTCCCCTCCGGAGCTCCGGTACTCCCCCGCCGCATTGAAGCGGATGCACTGCGCCTGACCTCCGCGCACGCGCGGGGACAGTTCGTGGAAGCCCGCTACGAGGTGAGCTACCCGCGGAGGTGACGAAGGCGTGACCTCGTCGCCAGAGCGAGCACAAGCGCGCCCGCGACCAGAAGCACGATCGAGACGACTGGAAGGCCCACAGCCCAGAGCATCGTCGCGGCCAGCCCGAGGAGCCCCGAGATGATGACCGAGTCGAGCTGCCAGACGAGCCTCGCGAGCACGGACACGTCGCCGACCTCGCTCGGCATGGGCGTCAGGAGCAGCGGAGGGAGGTGCCCGCGGCCCGCTTCGTAGGCGCGCACGGCGACCATGGCGAGGCTTGCGAGCAGGGGCGCGGCACCACCACCGCCACCACCCGAGACGAGGAGCGTGACTCCGACGACAAGGACGACGACGGCCAGAGGGAACGCGGCGTGCAGCAGGAACTGCTCTCCCGTCGGCGTTCCGAAGACGGCGGCCCCTGCGGCAGCGTCGGCCGCATGCCGGAACCCCTCGGTGAACGGGGCCAGGGCGAGGAACATCAGAATGGAGCCACCGAGCGCGGCCAGCGCGGCGACCGCCGACGGGCTGACAGCCAGACCCAGGAGCAGGGCCGCGGCCACAACCCCGACGAGCCCGAACACGGTGCGCTGCGGTGTCCGCAAAGCACCGACCCCATCGCGGACCAGCATGGACAGCACGCGCGGCCCGCCGACGACGGCTCGAAGCCCCCTCCCCATCGAGGGCACCTCGCGGTAGGCCGCCGATGCGCCCGCCAACTCCCCTGCCGCTACGGCGAAGGCGGCAGCCTCCCGGCGCCGTGCCTGCCGGAGGAGCTCGTCACCCCGCAGTCGATCCAGCAGCCGAGGCATGGAGGCGAGCGCAACCGCAAGGACCCCGAGGAGCACCAGTGCACCGACGAGAACGAGACTCAGGCCCGCGTCATGCCCAAGCCAGCCCTCGAGGGCCGAGTGGAGCCCTCGACCGTTCCCGCCGCTCAGGCCGACGACGCCGGTCCAGATCGACCCGAACCAGGCCCCGACCCCAACGGGCGACACCCCGAGAAGACCGAGAGCGATCGCCACCCCCCACGCGCGCAGGCTGCCGATGACCTGGCCTACGAGCGCCGCGATCACGCCGAGGCACGCCAGGGCGACGGACGCCGCCACGAAGCACGCCACTGGCACCAGAGGGGCCCCGACGCCCACGACCAACGCGGCCCCCAGGAGACAGGCCAATAGCCCCGTCCCTGCCGAGGCTGCGAGTGCACTCCGCCGGAACGGCCGCCGCAACGAGACGCGCCTCGGCACGTCATTGGAACCGAGGGTGACCGTAGCGAAGGGATCAAGCAGGGCCGGACCACGAGTCGTCCCCACCAGCAGACCGAGGGGTACCACCGCGGCAGCCACGATCCGAAGCTGCTCTGCGAACGCCGGAGACGTAAGCCAGGCGATCGAGGCAGGTTCCAGGAGCGCGATGAACAGCATCCGCGCCAGTGGCGCGACCGCGACGAGCACCACCGCTCCCGCGAGGTAGGCGCGGTACGCACCCTCACGCCGCCGCACGCCCACCGCCCTGGTCGTCGCCATCGCGTTCGCGTTCGCCGGCAAGCCGCAACTCGTCCGCACCCAGCGCCTCGATGAGCGCTCGGCTGTGGGTCGCGACGATGATCGCCGCGCCCCTGTCTCGCTCTTCCACGAGGATGCGGGCAAGCAGCTCTCGTCGCTCCTCGTCGAGACGCTGCTCGGGTTCGTCGAGCACGAGCACGTCGAACGGACGCGCCAGAACGGTGGCCAGTGAGAGCAGCTGGAACTGCCCGGACGAGAGCTCGTGCGGGAACCGCGTGGCCAGATGCTCGATGCCGAGGCGCGCCAGCACCGTATCTGCGGAACGCTCCCCCTCGAGCGTGCTGGTCTCCCACGATGCTGCGACGGCCGTCAGATGCTCTCGTGCAGTCAGGGTGAGCGAGAAGGGGACCGACCCGAGCAGGGCCGCGAGGCTGCGCCGGAACCGCGGACTCCGTTCATCCACCGCCCGGTCGTCGAGGAGGATTGTGCCGTCGCTCTGCGTGACGAGCCCGGCCAGCGCGCGGAGCAGCGTCGTCTTCCCTGAGCCGTTCGCCCCCGTCAGGCACAGCACCGATCCGGCCGGCACCGCGAGATCGACATCGGAGAGCACCCGCGTGCCCCCGCGCTTCACCGAGAGACCCTCGACGCGGACGACTGGCACGCAGCCATCCTCCGCTCGACCAGGACCGCGATCACGTCCCCCAGGGCCGGACCCGCTCACGACCGCAGCCCCTCGACGAACGCTTCGAGGCGGCGCAGCCCTTCGACGAGCTCCGCTCGCGAGGCAGCATAGGAGAGTCTGACGTGGGTCTCGCCCGTGTGCGCTCCGAAGTCGCGGCCAGGTGTCAGCGCGACCTGGGCCTCCTCGAGCGCCCGTCCGCAGAAATCCCACGAGGACAGACCGGTCCGGGACACGTCGAAGTACACGTAGAAGGCTCCGTCGGGCAGGACTGGAACCGGGAGACCGATGCGCTGCAGGCCCTCGAGCACGAGTTCGCGACGATTGGCGAGCTCGACCCGGCGCTCCTCGCAGATCGACAGCGACTCGGGGGTGAACGCGGCGAGAGCGGCAAGCTGCGCCGGTGCCGACGCCGACAGGAAGTAGTTCGTCGCGAGCTTCTCGACGGCCGGGACGAGAGCCTCAGGGAGCACGGCCCAGCCGAGTCGCCAGCCGGTCATGCCGAAGTACTTGGAGAAGCTGTTGATGACGATCGCTTCCGGGTCGACGCTCAGGACGCTCCGCGGAGGGGTGCCGTCCTCGCCCGGGTCGGAGAGGTTCAGGTAGATCTCGTCGACGATTCGCCACGCGCCCCGCTCTCGGGCAAACGCGCAGAGGGCACCGAGCTCCTCGAAGGGCACGGAGGTGCCGGTCGGGTTCGACGGCGTCGCGACCATGATCGAGGACGTCCGCTCACCCCAGACCGCTTCGACGCTGGACACGTCGAGCTGGTAGCGGGACTGGATGCTCGTGGGCACGCCGACCACCCGTCCGCCGAAGCTCTCGACCAACTGCCGATTGCAGGGGTACGACGGATCGGCCATGACCACATCGTCACCGGGGTCGGTGGTGGCGGCCACGACGACCAGGAGGGCCGCCGAGGCGCCCGAGGTCACGAGGATGCGGGCCGGGTCGACCTCGACGTCGTGACGGATGCGGTAGAACTCGCTGATCGCTTCGCGGAGCGCTGGGAGCCCGAGCGCGACGGTGTACGGGAGCGGCCGACCATCCATGGCATCGCGCATCGCCTCGCGAACCTGAGGCGGCGCCCCGAAGTCGGGTTCCCCCAACGAGAGCTTGACGACGCGCTTGCCCTCCGCTTCGAGGGCGGCGGCACGCTGCCCGAACGCCATGGCGTGGAACGGCTCGACCGTCTGGGCGCGATGCGAGAGCTTCATACCCCAAGGATGCCAGGTGGCCCGGTCTCAGGGCAGTTGGGGGTCGTCCGCCGAGCAGCGCGACGCTCAGCTCCTGGTGGCGCCAGCCCCGGTGCGCGCGCCCCGGGACGGAGAAGAGGCCTGGTCGTCCGTGATCGCTCGCACTCGCGGGCTCCTGCCCGCTTGGGTGTGCAGCCAGGCGCCCGCCGGGACGGTCTTGATCGACTGCCAGGCGTCCCGGTCGAGGTGCCCAGAGCGGGGCGAGAAGACCTCCTCGAGAAGTCGGGGGTCGTCGCTGATGAACGCCGACGTGCCTTCCTCCAGCCACACCGGCCTGCTCTCCCCTCGTTCTCCGGGGCGTGCGCCTTGGACCCGCAGCGCCCCGGCCCGGTCCTTGGCGATCATGATCGCGGATGGCACGAGCAGCTCCGGGACATCGTCGAGCTCGTCCAGGAATCGTCGCCTCTGGGCCCGCAGCACGACGGACGTCGCCGGCTCACTGGAGAGGCGAGTGAGGAAGATGAGGTCGAGGTGCCTCGTTCGGACCTCGGTGAGCGCCCGCTCCAATGGTCGCGCGAGCAGCCACGGTGCACCCGAGCCGTGGTCGGCGACAACTCGAAGACGCCCTTCGACGATCGCCCTTCGAACGTCAGGATGCACGTCCTGGTCCGGATGTACGAGTACTCCCACGGCTCTCCAAACTCACGAGCGGTGTTGCTCCGCACTGAAAATCTCCGCGCAACGTAGCATGCTGACGGAGCAGTGTCGGCGCGTTCGCGACGAATTCGTCTTCACATATGGCCGATACCGCCATCCTCGCCCCACCCCGAACGGGGTGCGGTACTGCCCCGATCGTCACTACACTCACTGGCTATGAATGCCCTCGCCCGATCGGCCGGCGGACCCCAGCAGCAGCGCAGCATCCAGACTCGGAGTCGCCTGGTGCTCGCAGCGGCCACCACCTTCGTGGAGTACGGCTTCGCCAGCTCGACCCTGTCGCGCATTCGGGCGAACTCGGGAGTCACGAACGGGGCCTTCTACCACCACTTCGCGACCCGCGAGGCGGTCGCCGAGGCGGTCCTCGGCGAATACGCGGCGCGGGCATCGAATGCGGTGGCCGAGGCCACGAGGTCGGCGGCAAGCGGCATCGACGCGCTCCTGAAGGTGTCCGTCGCCTTCGCGAAGCTCCTGCAGAGCGACGTCGTGGTCCTCGCAGGCGTCATCGTGACGTCGGAGATCGGCTCGAGCTTCCTCTCGCACGGCTCCTACCTCGACTGGCTCGCGCGCATCCGTCCCGTCATTCGCATCTGCCAGCGAGAGGGCAGCATCCGCGGTGACTTCAGTGCCGACCACGTCAGCTCGCTCTTCGTCTCGTCCTTCACGGGCACGCAGCTGCTCTCTGGCGCGCTGACCGACCGGCAGGACCTCGTGGAGCGTATCGGCGTGCACTGGCGGATGATCCTGCTCGGCCTCACGACGCCCGAGAGCGCCGAGCGCGTCGAGAAGCTCGTGGACTCGGCCTTCGGCGACTACCAGACCACCGGCGTCTCCGAGATGACTGACGACGCGCTGAGCACCTCGCGCACGGAGGAGGCTCAGCATGCCCTTCGCTGATGAGCTCCTCGGAGCCCAACAGGCGTCCGCGATGGTGCAGCTGCTGCAATCGGCGGCCGGAGGCCGTCAGCTCTCCGCGACGCGGGCGACCGCTGATGGCCTCGACGGGCTCGCCCTCGGCGCGCGGAGCTCCCACCTCGCTGCCTCCATATTGGAGGACCTCCCGGTCGGCTACCCCGAGTTCGCCGCGATCATCCGCCGTGCGCTGGAGTCGTCCGCCCTCGAAGGGTGGATGGTGTGGCCGATCTCGAATGCGGTTTCCGCTGCCGCCATCGCCGATGGCGGCGCTGCGGCGTTCGACGACGGCATGCAGCTCCTCGCGGAACTCACCCCTCGGCTGACCTGCGAGTGGGCGGTGCGGCCCATGCTGCGGGCGAGGCTCGAGCGGGCACTCGAGATCATGCTCGAGTGGACCAGGAGCGACGACGAGCATGTGCGTCGGCTCGCGTCTGAGGGGACACGGCCGTACCTGCCGTGGGGCACTCGGGTCGCCGAGATCACCCGCGATGCGCGCCTGTGCATCCCGATTCTGGATGCGCTCTACCGCGACGACAGCGAGGTCGTTCGCCGATCGGTCGCCAACCACCTGAACGACATCAGCAGGCACGACGGGGCCCTGGTCTGCGAGACGGCCGCCGCGTGGCTCGCCGACGGTGACGAGCACACGCCGAGACTCGTTCGCCACGCCCTCAGGACGCTCGTGAAACGGGGAGACCCCGACGCCTTGGCGCTCCTCGGCTTCGGCTCGGCGGAGGTCGTCGTGGAGGGGCCCACGCTCGATCGCACGAGCATGGTGCTCGGCGAGGAACTGCTCATCACCGCCAGCATCACGAATCGTGGTGAGGTCGCGGCGGATCTCGTCGTCGACTACGTCGTGCACCACGTGAAGGCGGACGGCAGCCGCACCCCGAAGACGTTCAAGATCTCGACGACGACACTCGCACCGGGCGCCACGCTCAGCATCAGCAAACGGCACGCCGTCAGACCCATCACCACGCGCCGCTACCATCCCGGCGTGCATGCCATCGAGCTGCAGGTCAACGGTGTCCGGCACGGATTCGCCGAATTCGACCTGGCTCTCGACCCGGTGTGCTGAGATACCCGCATGTCCGAAGAACCCTCCGAAGCAGTCGACACCGAGACCATTCGTCTCGAGCGGAGCGTGGACGCCGCTCGGGAGGAGCTGTGGCTGTGGTTCACGGCGAGCGAGAAGACAGCCAAGTGGATCGGCCCGTGGCACTTCACTGACGAGCAGCGCGGCCGGATCGGGCTGCAGCTCGTGGCCGAGGAGGGTGCCCCGGCAAGCGCCGCGACGATCCGGCGCTGCGAGGCCCCGAGCCTGTTGGAGGTCACGACCGAGGATGCAGCCGGATCGTGGCACCTGCGTGTCTCGCTGGCGGAGTCCGGGGTGCGGGGCGCGGCCACTCGGCTCGTCTTCGAGCACTTCGAGGTGCCCGTGGCGATGCTCTCGGACATCCGGGCAGGCTGGAACTACTACCTCGACCTGATGCTGGCGGCCAAGGACGGCCTCGAGACGCCCGTCTTCGAGGACTACCTGGAGGTCCCCTCTGCAGAGGCCTGACCGACCGCGCGATCCCCACTTCTCCTCGCATCACCCGAGCGGATGTCATTCCCGGTCATGATGGATGCCGTGTCACATTGTCGATACACAGCATCGGTAGCCTGGGCTCATGCTCGAAGCCCCAACGAACTCCCCCGCCAGCCGCACTGAGGCTGGCGCTGAACTGCCAGATGAGCTGCGCTCTGACGTGCACCTCCTCGGCACCCTGCTCGGCCAGGTCCTGACAGAGACGGGAGGCCCCGAGCTCCTCGACGACGTCGAGCGACTGCGTCGCCTCACGATCTCGGCCTACGAGCACGACGGCGCGGCCGCGAACGACTCGTTCGCCTCCGCCGAGGAGCTCGTGGACGCGCTCTCACCGGCACGAGCAGACGAGGTCGCGCGGGCGTTCACCTGCTATTTCCACCTCGTGAACCTCGCCGAGGAGCACCACCGCGTGCGCGTGCTTCGCGCCCGCGGCACCTCACCATCGAAGCAGCAGGAAGACACGATCTCGCAGGCGTTCGCGCGCCTGAGCGACGAGATCGGCGCCGATGCCGCGTCGGTGCGCGTCCGCGCCCTGCGTTTCCACCCCGTCTTCACGGCGCACCCGACCGAGGCCCGCCGACGGGCTGTCTCCTCCGCGATCCGTCGCATCAGCGACCTGCTCGAGGAACGCGACGAGCAGCGGCTCTCGGGTGGCGCATCCGAGGGCAGCCCCGCCGCTCAGGAGCTGACCCGTCGCCTGCTCGAGGAGATCGACCTGCTGTGGCGCACCTCGCCGCTGCGCAGCGACAAGCCGACGCCCGTCGACGAGGTGCGCACCGTCATGGCCGTCTTCGACGAGACCCTCTTCACGACGGTCCCCCGCGTCTACCGCCGAGTCGATGAGGCCCTGCAGGGTGCGCTTTCTGGAACGTCGAAGCCCATCGCCGAACCCTTCGTGCGCGTCGGCTCCTGGATCGGCGGCGACCGAGACGGCAACCCGTTCGTGACCGCGAAGGTCAGCCGTCAGGCAGCCGTCATCGCATCCGAGCACGTCCTCCTCGGCCTCGAGCGCGCCTCGGCTCGAATCGGGCGCACGCTCACGCTCGGCGCCGACACCACTCCCCTCGACGCGGCCGCCGCAACCCTGCTCGCGCGCCTCGGCAGCGGCGACGAGAGTGCCGCGGCCGAGATCGCCCAGCGCTCGCCCGGAGAGCCGCACCGCCGCATCCTGCTGCTCATCGCCCGCCGCATCGAAGCCACCCGGAGACGCAACGCGGACCTCGCCTACAAGGTGCCGGACGAGCTGCTGCGGGAGCTGCGCATCCTGCAGGCATCGCTCGTCGCCGCTGGCGCCGGCCGGCACGCCTACGGCGAGCTGCAGCACCTCATCTGGCAGGTCGAGACGTTCGGCTTCCACCTCACCGAGCTCGAGGTGCGCCAGCACTCGCAGGTGCACCGCAAGGTGCTCGCCGAACTCGCCGAGCAGGAGGCGGGCGCGGAGCCCAGCGAGCTGACCGCCGAGGTGCTCGACGTGTTCCGCTCGATCGCGTTCATCCAGGAGCGCCACGGCCCGCGCGCGGCAGGCCGCTACATCGTGTCCTTCACGCAGTCGTCCGAGGACATCGCCAACGTCTACAAGCTCGCCGTCGCGGCGACGGGCCCCGGGGCGACTCCGCCCGCACTCAACGTGATCCCCCTCTTCGAGACGTTCGCCGACCTGCAGGCGGCTCCTCGCATCCTCGCCGAGATGCTCGAGCAGCCCGAGGTCGTCGAGCTGCTCGCCGGCAACGGGCGCAGGCTCGAGGTCATGCTCGGCTACTCCGACTCCTCCAAGGACGTCGGGCCGGTGGCTGCGACGCTCGCGCTGTACGAGGCGCAGAGCCAGATCGCCGCCTGGGCCCGCGAGAACGGCATCGAGCTCACCCTCTTCCACGGCCGCGGCGGTGCGCTCGGCCGCGGCGGCGGCCCCGCGAACGTCGCGATCCTGGCCCAGCCGCCGCACTCCGTCGACGGTCGCTTCAAGCTGACCGAGCAGGGTGAGGTCATCTTCGCCAGGTACGGCGACCCGGACATCGCGGCCAGGCACATCGACCAGGTCATCTCGGCGACGCTCCTCGCCTCGGCCCCGTCGACGGAGACCCGCAACGCGGATGCCGCCGAGAAGTACGCAGGGGTCGCCGCGACCATGGACTCCGCGTCACGCGAGCGGTTCTTCGCGCTCGTGAAGGCCCCCGGTTTCGCACCGTGGTTTGCTCGAGTGACCCCCATGGAGGAGGTCGGGATGCTCGCCCTCGGGTCGCGCCCCGCCCGCCGCGGGCTCTCCGTTGAGTCCCTGGAAGACCTGCGCGCCATCCCGTGGGTGTTCGCGTGGACGCAGGCGCGCATCAACCTGACCGGCTGGTTCGGCCTCGGCACGGCGCTCGACGCGGTCGGCGACCTCGACCAGCTGCAGGCCGCCTACGCCGAATGGCCGCTCTTCAGGTCGATGATCGACAACGTCGCGATGAGTCTCGCGAAGACGGACGGACGCATCGCCCGCCGCTACCTGGAGCTCGGCGACCGCCCGGAGCTCGCCGAGCTGGTGACGAGCGAGCTCGACCTCACGGCGAGCTGGGTCACCCGGATCACGGGTGGTGCCGAGCTGCTCGAGCGCAAGCCCGTGCTGCAGCGCGCCGTGAAGATGCGCAGCCCCTACGTGGACGCGCTCTCGCTCCTGCAGCTGCGCGCGCTCCGTAGGCTGCGTGACGACGCCAGGAAGCCAGACGGGGATGAGGCCGCCGAGCTCCAGCGGCTCCTGCTGCTCTCCGTGAACGGCGTCGCCGCCGGTCTCCAGAACACCGGCTGACGCCGCCGGCGACTCGTGTCGCCGACGCAGCGAGAGGTCGTCATCCCCGTGGGGATGGCGGCCTCTTCGTCGTTGTGGCCCGGCTGGCTGGTGGAGACACGAAAGGGCAGGTCCCTCCCAGGTGCGCGCCTCAGTCGCGGATGACCCTGCCATCGACGTAGACCCAGCGCCCGTCGCTTCGCCTGAAGCGGGCGCGCTCGTGGAGGAGGCCTGCACCGTCGCCGTCACGGTACGACGCCCGGAACTCGACGACCCCCGTCGAGTCGCCCTCTGCGCCGTCGAACGTGTCGACGATCTGCAGACGCCGCCACACCGTGCCGTCTTCGAGCTCGAGGTCAGCTGGGCGGGTCTCCGCGTCCCAGGTCGCATTGAGATAGTCCGGCAACCCGCGAGCGAACGCCGAGTACCGGGATCGCATGAGCTCCTCAGCTGTCGGAACTGGGGCGCCTGCGTGGAAGACGCCGCAGCACTCGGCGTACGTGGCCCCCCTTCCGCATGGACAGGGCTCGGCCCGAGTCTGGGTCTCGGCCTGGGTCTCCGTGCCCGGCGCCGCGTCGTGGGACGCTGCCGTTGCCTCGCTCATTCGCTCGCCGCCGAAGGCTTGGTGGCCTTGCCATCCAGCCACAGGGTGTCCGACTCGTCGCCGTGCGGGCCCGCCCTTCCGACGTGCTTGTCGCTGATCTTCGGCCCCTTCTTGATGACGTGCACCAGCGCCATCCCGTGGCCTCGACCGAGGTCGTAGTCCTCCTTGAGCCAGGCGAGGATCTCCCCGGCCTTCGTGGCCTCGCCATCGAGACCCTTCTCCTTCGCGATCGCGATGAACTGACGCGGCGTGAGGCCCGTCTTCTCCTCGATGTTGTCGAGGTACGACTGGAACGACATGGATGCACCCTCCCTTGGCTCGCCTCTGGCCGGAGAACCGTGCTGGCATCCTAACGACCCGACCTTCCTTCCAAATGCCTGCGGATCGGACCGGGCCCGCCAGAGCAGGAGGAAGATGAGGCTATGTCGCACCATCCAGCACTGTCGCGGCCGCTGTTCCACGACGCAGACCAGAACTTCGAGGCCAAGGTCGTCCTCGGATCCGTCGGTGCGGGTGCCGGCGATCTGGGCGAGATCTTCGCAACGCTCGCCGCCATAGAGGACGGGAAGCGGGAGTCGTGGATCAGGGCGTGGTTCGCCCGAGCCCAGGTCACGCGGCAGCTTGCCGAGGTCTCGACGGGCAATGGGCGAAGCGCGACGGCCGCAGCCCAGTGGCTTCGCGCATCCGCCTACTACGGCCATGCCCTGAACGCCATCGCTGCGATCGGCGACGATGACGGCTACACGAACGCCTTCGCGCTGCACCGCGCTGCCTGGGATCGCTTCGCGGACCTCCGGCGAGTGCCGCTGGAGCGACTCTCGATCCGCTTCGGGAAGGGAAGGCTCCCCGGCTACCTGCAGCGTCCCGAGGTCGGTGCCGAGGACGGGCCATCTCCGCTCCTGGTGCTCGTGAACGGCAGCGACGGAACACTCACCGACCTCTACTCCACGATCGGAGCATCGGCCGCCGCCCGGGGCTACGCCGTGCTGTACTTCGACGGCCCCGGCCAGCAGAGCCAGCTCGTCGCCGGGTCGCACTTCAGGCCCGACTTCGAGGCTGTGCTGACGCCGGTCGTCGACACGGCGCTCGGACTCTCAGGTGTGGATGCCTCACGGGTCGCGGTCTACGGCGTCAGCCAGGCCGGCTACTGGGTGCCACGAGCGCTCGCGTTCGAGCACCGCGTGGCCGCGGCCATCGTCGACCCCGGGGTGACGGACGTGTCGACTTCATGGCTCTCGCACCTGCCCGCTCCCCTGCGCCACGAACTCGCGAAGGGCGATTCGAAGCACTTCGACCAGTACATGAAGCTGGGTCTCGGCCACAGCGCTGCGGAGCGCGCAGTGTGGAGCTTCCGCGCGAAGCCGTACGCCAGCACCGGCTACTTCGCCGTCTACCGGGAGGTCGAGAAGTATCGCCTCACGGCTGAGCTCGCCAGCTCGATCACGACGCCACTGCTCATCACGGCACCGGAGAACGAGCAGTTCTGGCCAGGACAATCCGAGGAACTCGCGTCGCTTGTCCCCGAAGCAGAGCTCGTCCGCTTCACCGCCGTCAACGGCGCCGACGCACACTGCGAGCCGCTCGCTCGCACCGCGGTCAACGAGGTGCTCCTCGATTGGCTCGATGCGCGCCTCGTTCGCTAGCCTCTCGGCGCTACTCGCTGCGCTTCGCGACGAGCCCGTCCCGCACCTGTCGACGGAGCACCTTGCCGATGAGCGACTTCGGCAGCTCGTCGACCTGCACGACCCGCTTCGGCACCTTGTAGGACGCGAGGCGGGAGCGGCAGAAGTCACGAAGGGCATCTGCATCGAACGCGGCGCCCTCCCGGAGGACAACGGCGGCAGTCACATCCTCGCCACCGGAGCTGCGGGGCAGGCCGACGACTGCCGCCCCCTCCACGTCGGGATGCGCCGTGAGCGCCTCCTCGACCTCTGAGGGGCTCACGTTGAAGCCCCCCGTGATGATGAGCTCCTTCATGCGGTCGACGACCGTCACGAACCCGTCGTCCGAGACGGTGACGATGTCACCCGTGCGAAGCCAGCCACCGGCGAGCAGCACCTCCCGCGTCTCGTCGGGGCGCTTCCAGTAGCCCTGGAAGACCTGGGGGCCGCGGATGAGCAGCTCGCCCGGTTCGCCGAAGGCACGCTCCACACTCGGATCCTCGGAGTCGACGACGCGGATGTGCGTGCTCGGGAACGGCACCCCAACCGTGCCGGGGCGGCGGCTCGGACCGACCGGGTTGCCGAGCGCGACCGGTGAGGTCTCGGTCATGCCGTACCCCTCGACGAGGAGTCCGCCGGTGACCTCCTCCCACCGTTCGACGGTCTTCACTGGCAGGCTCATGGCCCCGGAGATCGCGAAGCGGATGCTCGTGAAGCTGACGCCCTTGCGGGAGGACGCCCGCGAGAGCGCGTCGTAGATGGGCGGAACCGCGGGCAGGAACGTCGGCGGCGACGCCTTCGCCGCCGCGACCACGAGATCGACGTCGAACTTCGGGAAGAGGACGAGCTTGGCGCCGAGGCTCATGGCGAAGGTCAGGCACAGCGTCATGCCGTACGCATGGAAGAGCGGAAGGACGCCGTAGAAGATCTCGCGCCCCTCGGTGAGGCCCGGCACCCAGGCGCGTCCCTGCGCCGCGTTCGCGCGCAGGTTGCGGTGCGTCAGGATGGCCCCCTTGGGGTTGCCGGTCGTTCCGCTCGTGTACTGCAGCAGCGCGACGTCATCGATGCCGGGATGCGGCACTCGCTTCGAGATGCGCTTGGCGTTCGCGATGCGCTCCCACTTGAGCACCCTGCGGTCCGAGGGCGCTGCCGTCATGGCCTCGCGCGACTCGCGGGCCTTGGCGATGGGCAGGCGCAGGGCGAGTCGCTTCCCGAACGGGAGCGCCGAGGACATGTTGACGGCGACGATCGTCTCCGGCACCACATCGCTCGGCAGCTCGGAGATGAGGTCCGCGACCTTGTCCCAGACGATCGCGAGCTTCGCGCCGTGGTCTTCGAACTGGTGCCGCAGCTCCCGGGCCGTGTAGAGCGGGTTGTGCTCGATGACGATGGCACCGAGACGGAGCGCGGCGTAGAAGGCGACGACGTGCTGCGGGCAGTTGGGGAGCACGAGCGCCACACGGTCTCCGGCCCCGACTCCGAGCTTGCGGAGCCCCTCAGCAGCCCGAGCAACCTGCTCGCCGAGCTCGCCATAGCTGGTCTCCGCCCCGAAGAACTCGAGCGCGGGTCGAGACCCGAACCGCTTGACCGCGTTGTCGAGCAGGTCCACGAGCGATTCCCGAACCTCCGGGATGTCGTGGGGCACGTCCTCCGCGTAGGCGGCCAGCCATGGCCGGGATGCGAGGGCGGAAGTCTTGCTGGTCTCGTTGGCGTCGTTCACCGGGGTCCCTTCGACGATCACGGCTGCGCGCACAGCGGTGCACTCGAACCTTATGACGGGGCGGTTGTGCTGGAGCCGTGCGTCGGTCAGGGCCGTGCCATAGACGGGTCGCGGATGAAAGCACCAGTCCTCTTCTCAGACGAAGGTGACGCCAAACCCATAGCTCGTCCATAGAAAAGTGCTTCAAGCTACAACTATGAAGAAGCCATCGAAGAATGCCACCATCGGCATCGTCATCGCGGCTGTCGTCGTGGTGATCGGCATCGCGGCCGCAGTGTTCGGCCCCATGATCTACCGCGATGTCATCGCCGCCCCCGCAGCTGAAGCTCCTGCCCTCGAGATCGAATCCACGACCCCGAGCAGCGCGGATGTCGGATCGCTCGCCGGCTCCTGGACCGTCGCCGCTGGCTCCTACGCGGGCTACCGCGTCGACGAGGTCCTCAACGGCACGGATGTGACCGTCACCGGACGCACCGAGACCGTCTCCGGCACCCTCACGACCACCGACACCGAGCTCACGGCCGCCGACATCACGGTCGACGTGGCGTCCATCGCGACCGACGAGCAGCGCCGCGACGAGTACTTCCGCACCGAAGCCCTGGACACGACCACGAACCCGGAAGCGACCTTCACGCTCGACGAGCCCGTCGCAGCACTCGATGGCCTCGCCGAAGGCACGCAGGAGACCATCCCGGCGACGGGCACGCTCACGCTCAACGGCGTCAGCCAGCAGGTGAGCATCGACATCACGGCCGGCCTCGACGGCGAGACCGTGCAGGTCGCCGGCAGCATCCCCGTGACCTTCGCCGACTACGGTGTCGAGGCGCCGAACCTCGGGTTCGTCTCCGTCGAGCCCACTGGCGACGTCGAGTTCCTCCTGGTGCTCGAGCGCGCCTAGCGTTCGTCGCCCAGCCGACACCTCCGGCCTGGGCTTCGTCTCCAGGCCGCCCCACACGCCCGTCCTCGCACTCCATCCGCTGACCAACTTGCGTGACAGAACCGGTGCATCCGGCCAGAACTTGGCCCGGGCAGCCCGCCTGTCACGCAAGTTGGTCGTTTCTGCGTGACGCGGCTTCAGCGCGACCCCGGTTTCAGGCCCCGAGCGCGTCGAGCTTGCCTTGCAGCACCCGGCGCTGCTGCTCGTTGCCGCTCAGCTGGATAGCGACCAGCAGCTCGGAGCGAGCCTCATCCACCCTCCCGAGCTGCACCAGCAGCTCCCCGCGGACGCTCGCGAGCAGCGGACCGCCGGCGAGAGCACCGGATGCACCCAGCCGGTCGACGATCGCCAATGCGCTGGCGGGTCCCGTCGCCATCGACACGGCCACCGCACGGTTGAGCTCGACGATGGGGCTCGGCGCGATGCGTCCGAGGACCTCGTAGAGCAGGACGATCTGCGGCCAGTCGGTGTTCGCAACGGATGTTGCGACCGCATGACGCTCGGCGATGGCGGCCTGCAGACAGTAGGTGCCTCGCCCCTTGCCCAGCGCATCCGCTCGCGCCAGGAGGGTTCGACCGCGGAGGATCGCAGATCGGTCCCAGCGGCGACGATCCTGGTCTGCGAGGAGGATCGGGGTGCCATCCGCCGCTTCGCGCGCCGCAAAGCGCGAGGACTGCAGTTCCATGAGCGCGACGAGCCCGAGCACCTCCGGCTCGCGCGGCAGCATGCTGCTCAGGGCGCGGCCGAGGCGCAGCGCCTCGGCCGCGAGGTCGGATCTCAGCCAGCGGTCGCCGGAAGTCGCCGCGTACCCCTCCGTGAAGATGAGGTAGATCACGGCGAGGACCCCCTTGAGGCGGGCGGTCCATTCGCTGGGGTCGGGCGTCTCGAAGGGCACCTTGGCGGCGCCGAGGCTCCTCTTGGCGCGCACGATGCGCTGCTGCACGGTCGCGACCGGCAGCAGGAAGAGGCGCGCGATCTCGCCAGTCGTCAGGCCACCGACGATGCGCAGGGTGAGGGCCACCTGGGCTTCGCGGGAGAGCGCCGGGTGGCAGGCGACGAACATGAGCCGAAGGACGTCGTCGCCGATCGGCTCCCACTCGTCGCTCGCGGATGCATCCGCTTCGCTGAGGTCGCGCGCGATGGCGCTGTAGCGCTCGTCGAGTCGCTCGCGCCGCCGCCATCCGTCGATGGCCTTGCGCTTGGCGACGGCCGTGAGCCAGGCACCCGGGTTGAGCGGGACGCCCGACTCCGGCCACTGCGTCAGCGCGTCGGCGACCGCTTCCTGCGCGAGGTCCTCTGCGAGGGAGACGTCGCCGACCATCCTCGTCAAGGTGGCGACGATTCTCGCGCTCTCGATGCGCCAGACCGCATCGATAGCCGCCATGCTCGCCCGCGGAGCTTTGCTGACGTCGACGTCGACGTCAACGGCAGCGGAAGCGGAAGCGGAAGCGGAAGCGGCAGCACCCCTGGCAGAGCCGCCGCGCGTCTCAGGTTCGTGGCCGTGCTCGGAGGCGGTCATGGCCGTTGGCGAGGTGAGGACTCGAGACGTGCCGGGTCTCAGGCGCCCGCCTGTTCCTCGCGCCAGCCCTCTTCCTTGCGGAGGTACTCGTTGTCTTCGTGGCCTTCGAAATCGCTCATGTCGGTGACGCGGCGAACTTCGAGCTTCGACCCTGGACCTTGGAGTGGGGCGCGGGACGCCCACTGGATGGCTTCGTCGCGGGTTGCGGTCTCGATGATCCAGAAGCCGTTGAAGAGCTCATGCGTCTCGCCGTATGGGCCGTCGGTGACGACGGGCTGCTCGCCGGTGAAGTCGACGACAAACGCCGTGCTGAGGTCGTCGGCGAGGCCTTCGCCTGCGAGCAGGACACCGGCCTCCATCATCGACTCGTTGTACTTGCCCATGGCGTTGATGATCTCGGTGAAGTCGGTGTTCTCGTAGGAGGCCTTGGCTTCGTCGGTGGCGCGCATGATGAGCATGAACTTCATGATGGTTCTCCTTGTCTGCGACCCATTCGGGGCCGGTTTCAGGGTGCCGGTCAGCACCCTTCTACTATTGCGTCGAACAGGAGCCGGCGGAATCGACACACGTCGGAAACTTCTTTGGATTTTCTTCTGCAGGCCGGTCGGCGCATCCCCACCTCGGGTTGTTACCTTCCGGTCATGACAAGCGATTTCGAACCACGCGTCGACCGGGTCTCCCGGGTGCTGCCAGCGAGCGCATCCCATGTCTACGGGGCTTTGCTGGACCAGCGGGCGCTTGAGTCCTGGTTGCCGCCGCAGGGCATGTCGGGGAGGTACCTGAGCTTCGAGCCCTGGGTGGGCGGGCGCAGCGTGCTCGAGCTCACCTACGCGGAGGCGCCGGCGGGTGGCGGGAAGACGTCCGAGTCTCGGGACGTCTCGGCGTCTGTACTCGTGGAGCTCGTGCCCGACGAGCGGGTCTCGCAGCAGGTCGTGTTCGAGTCGGAAGACCCCGCGTTCGCTGGAACGATGACGATGGTGTGGGAGCTGGCGGAGTTCCCTGGCGGGACCTTGGTGACGGTCTCGGCCTACGACGTGCCGAGCGGCATCACTCAGGCGGACCACGTCGACGGTATGTCGTCGTCGCTGGAGAACCTGTCGGCGTTCGTGGGTCGCTCGTGAAGCAGCAGGTGAACTTCGTGACGTTCGCGACTCGTGATCTGGACGAGGCGCGGCGCTTCTACTCGGAGGCGCTGGGGTGGGAGCCGCTGCTGGATGTGGTGGGCGAGGTGCTGTTCTTCCAGATCGGGGCCGGTCAGGTGCTTGGCTTCTTCGATGCGGAGAAGTTCGACCGTGACCTGGGCACGGGCGAGCAGCGGTCGACGGTGTCCGGTGTGACGCTGGCGCACAACGTGGGCAGCCGGGAGGAGGTCGTCGCGGTGGTGTCGGCGATGGCTTCCGGTGGCGGGGTGATGTTGAAGGTGCCGCAGGAGGGTGAGTTCGGCGGGGTCTTCCATGGGCTCGTCGAGGACCCGAATGGCGTCGTCTGGGAGGTGGCGCACAACCCGGGCTGGGCGGTGCTGCCTGACGGTTCCGTCGTCTTCGATCAGGCCGGGCAGGAGTAGCCGGCCTCGAGCTGGGTTCGAGTTCGCGTTCGTGCTCGCTCGCCTTCGTTCGCGACGGTCGTTGTCTGGGGCAGATCAGCAACGGGGCTGTTGCGGGTGCTCGCTGCAGTCGCCGACGGTGATGACGGTGTCGGCGGTGAAGAGCTCGATCGGCACAGCCGCGGAGGCTCGGTCGAGCGTGCCGGTGACGGGGATGCTCGTGCCGCTCGCGAGGGTCACGCTTGCCGCGTAGACGACGGTGACGGAAGCCTGCACGGAGGCCTTCTCGCGGTAGACGTGGCTGGTTGCCGTTGCGGTGAAGTCCTCCTGGCCGAGTGCCACCCAGCTCGCTCCCGGCGTGGTCGTCTCCCGCGTGGTGCCGTCGCCGGAGTCCCATCGGTAGGACACGGGCGTGAAGGTCACGGTGATGGGGTGCCCGAGGACGGTGCCTGCAGCGGTGTGCTCGGTCGCTGTGGTGAAGAAGTTCGTGTGGGAGCCGACGATGCTCCACGTGGACGGCTCCGCCGTGAGCGTCACCGAGGCCGGTGCGAGCGTGAGCACGTCGCTGATCGTGAAGCTCCTGGGCGGGGCCGGCACGGTCGGTCGTGCGCCTCCCCCACCGCCACCGCAGCCTCGGCACTGCACCGGCGTGAGGAGCGAGCTCATCGGCGACGCCAGAGCCCTCACGCTGGGCGGGAACGAAGGCGGGCCGCCCGGGCCAGCTGCATCGCCACCATCTCCGCCGCTCTCTCCGTCGTCCCACCCGCCCCCGCCGGCGTCGGAGAAGTCCGGAGAAGCGGACTCGTCCGAGTACGTCTCTTCCACCTGAATGTTGACGCTGTCGCCACCATTCGATGCACCGCAGACGCCAGTTGCGCTTTCGATGAGCGTGCAGTCAAGCGTCGACGGCGCGACCCTCTCTGTAGGACTCAAGACGAGAGCGAGCGACGCGACTAGCAGAAGGACTCTCCTGGCCAAGGTGCAGCCTCCTTCACGACAAAGTGGTCGCCGCTGCCAACGACCCCATAAACCATCGTTGAACGGTCCATAAGGCCCTCAGGCTGAACACTATTTCCCAGGGCATCCAAGACATCCACGCCAGAAATGTCCTGACAGGCATAACTCGAGATTTTCACGCCGTTCTCGTCGGGCTGAACACTTTGGACGCTCAAGTTGGACACGTGAGGCGCACCCACAAGACGATGCCCCTTCGCAGCTAGATCTGTCACACCAGCGCGGACACTGTCGACGTAAGAACCTGCTGCAAGGGCTTCAAGTTCTGAGAAATTTCCGTTTTGCGAGGCGGTTGCCTCCGCAGCCAGGAACTTCGGCACGAGCTCCTCCACGATCGCGAGGGCTTCTTCGCTGGTCGGCAGCACGGGCGCGGTGCCGGTCGGCGCGCTGAGCGTTGGACTGGGGGGTGGCCCTGGGGCCGGTTCCTGGGGCGCGCATCCGCTCACCCCGACGGCCGACCCGACGCTGAGCATGACGAGCAGCGCGGCCCTGACGGCACGCCTGCTTCTCTCCCCTGAACGCATGGGCGTCAACGTAGTGGCCTCCGAGAATTCGCGCAGAAGTTATCCACACCTCGCCAACCGTCTCCGGCGGCTGGCTAGCATCGACGCATGACTGCACCCAGCGAATGGATCGAGCACCGACGAGGAGACGGCGAGCTCCTCGGGTGGATGTGCCCGCGCGGCGACGGCTTCGTCGTCATCGACCTGCTCGGGCGGGAGCGCTCGGATGCCATCGACTGGCTGGAGGCCGAGACCCTCCTAGAGGAGACCGGCATCGGCTACCTCGCCGACGCCTACGAGCTGCGCCTCGAGGACGGCCGCTGGACCCGTGTGCGCATCACGGAGGTGTCGGCGATCCGCATCCGCGTGAAGCGCGAGGACTGGGGTGACATGACCGTGCCGCACAACGAGTACCTACTGCCGTTCCCACCCGCAGGTGACCTCCGGACCGTGCAGACGGCCTGACCCACCGCGACCACGATCACGACCACACCCGGCCCCGCCCGCTGAGACTCTCGCCTCCGCACTCAAGACGGTGACGCTCGGAGCCTCTCGGTGTCACAGTCTCGGTTCGCGGTCAGGCGCGTGCCCTTGGATTGTCTCCGCGACGCCTCGCCGCACGATCTCGTCTCGGGGCCGGTCGCATTCGCCACGATGAAGGGAGCACCGCTATGGGCTACATCAAGGTCGGGACGCAGAACAGCACGGACATCGAGCTTTACTACGAGGACCACGGCGCGGGGCAGCCGGTGGTCCTCATCCACGGGTACCCCCTGAATGGGGCGAGCTGGGAACGGCAGACGCGAGAGCTGCTGGCCGCTGGCTACCGCGTCATCACGTACGACCGCCGCGGCTTCGGTGAGTCGAGCAAGGTGACCGAGGGCTACGACTACGACACGTTCGCGAACGACCTGAACGTGGTCCTCGAGACCCTCGACCTGCGCGACGTGATCCTGGTCGGCTTCTCGATGGGCACCGGCGAGCTGGCGCGGTACGTGGGCAAGCACGGTCACGACCGCGTTGCGAAGCTGGCCTTCCTCGCCTCGCTCGAGCCGTTCCTCGTGCAGCGTGACGACAACCCAACGGGCGTTCCGCAGGAGGTCTTCGACGGCATCTCGGACAACGCGAAGGCCGACCGTTTCGCCTGGTTCACGAACTTCTACAAAGACTTCTACAACCTCGACGAGAACCTGGGATCCCGCATCAGCCAGGAGGTCGTCGACGCGAACTGGACGACGGCAACCCAGTCGGCGCCGGTCGCCGCCTATGCCGTTGTGCCCACGTGGATCGAGGACTTCCGCGAGGACGTCGCGGCGGTGCGCGCGAGCGGCAAGCCGTCGCTCATCCTGCACGGCACGAGCGACAACATCCTGCCGATCGATGCGACGGGCCGCCCGTTCCACGCGGCGTTCCCTGAGGCCGAGTACGTCGAGGTCGACGGTGCCCCGCACGGACTCCTGTGGACCCACACCGAGGAAGTCAACGCGGCGCTCCTGAAGTTCGTCAAGGCCTGACAGACCGAGCAGTCCGCACGACGTCGCGCCCCGCACATCCGCAGATATCAAAGATATAAAGCGGATGCGCGGGGCGCGATCGCGTAGCGAAACAGTCGCTGCCGACCCATGCAGCTCGCGAAAGCGACCGACGCGGTCAGCCTTCGACGTGTTGCCCATCTCGTTCTCTAGGCTGGCCCCATGCCCCGCACTCTGATCCTTCTCCGCCATGCCAAGGCCGAGCATCCGATGACGATCGACGACCGCCAGCGCTCGCTCGCCGACCGGGGCGTGCAGGAGGCCACGGAGGCCGGCGACTGGCTGCGCGCGAACGCGCCGAAGGTCGACAAGGTGCTCTGCTCGCCGGCTGCCCGCACGCGGCAGACGCTCGAGACCGCCGAGATCCTCGCTCCCGCCGAGTTCCCGAGCACCCTCTACATGGGTGGCGAGGACGACTACCTCGAGCAGGTCAAGGAGACCGACGCCGAGGTGCAGACGCTGCTCGTCATCGGCCACGAGCCGACCGTCTCGGGCACTGCGATCGCGCTGGCCGCCGACAAGGACTCGGAGCTGGCTCGGGAGATCCGGCACGGCTACCCCACTTCGGGGATCACCGTGCTGACGTTCCACGGCGAGTGGGATGCGCTGCGCTGGAACTCCGCGAACATCACGGCCTTCCGAGCGCCGCGCTGACCTCTCCACACGAGCGCCGTCTCTGACGGTCGCCGCACCTGACGGCCGCCGCCCCAGACTGTTCGGTCGAAGCCCCGTGTCCCGTCAGCAATCTCGCCGTTTTCCGGCGGCAATCTCGCTGCGTCAGAAGTTGGCGCTCTCGTGCCGCGTCGCATCGGCTGGCCGCAGCGCCATGCCGAGGATAGGGAAGAGCAGCACGGAGAGCATTCCCGCTCCGACGAGCGACGACGCGAGGCCGGGGTCGAGGACCTTCTGGTCGACGCCGATCGCGGTCACCGCGACGATGATGGGTAAGGCTGTCGCGCTGAGGAGGCCGATGCCCGCCCGTTCGCGGTTGCCCGCGCCTCGCGGTGCGACGATCTGGGCGGGCAGCCCCCTGATCGCCAGCAGCAGGATGAGGAACACCGGCAGCAGGATGAGCGCGAGCTGGCTGCCGAGGAGCGCATCGAGGTTGAAGGTGACGCCCGTGTAGATGAAGAAGAGGGGCACGAGGAAGCCGAAGGCGATCGCTTCGATCTTGCTCTCGACCTGCTCGCGGTCGGCCTCCGGCGCGCTGCGCATGATGATCTGCCACATGACGCCGGCGGCGAAGGCGCCGAGGAGGATGTCGAGGTCGAGCATCGCACTGAGGGCGACGAGGCAGGCGAGCGTGAAGATGACGACGCGCACCGCGAACTGACCTGAGGTGTGGAGGCTCGCGCTCACGAGCCGATGCAGGTGCCCGTGCTGCATGCGCACCGCGACGAAGATCGCGACGCCGGTGATGACGACGAACAGCGCGAGCACGAGCGTGGAGACGCCCGGGGAGCGGGTGCCGAGGAAGATGGAGATCGCGACGAGGGGCCCGAACTCGCCGACCGCTCCCATCGCGGTCGTCGCCTTGCCGAAGGGCGAGCTGAGCTCCCCAGCGTCGCGGAGGATGGGGATGAGCGTGCCGAGCGCGGTCGAGCTGAGGGCGATCGCGATGATGACGGCCGCCTCTCCCGGCGCGATGAGGAACCCGGCGGCGAGCCCCATGACGAGGCTCGCGACCCAGGCCAGCGATGCGCGGGCGAGTGGGCCGCCGCCGAGGCTGCGGAAGCGGATCTCGTTGCCGGCGACGAAGAAGAGGGCGGCGAGGCCGAACTCGGAAAGCCAGTCGAGCAGGTCCGATTTGTCGACCCAGCCGAGGAAGCTCGGCCCGACGGCGATGCCCAGGAGGAGCTCGAACACGACGATGGGCACCTTCACCCAGCGCGAGATGCTGCGCGTGAAGAGGGGGGCCAGCACTGCGAGGGCCGGTATGAGGAAGACCCCGGGTTCCGACACGCGCTCAGAGTAACAGCGGGCACGCGTAGCGTGGGCGGCGATTCGGACACGAGCACTGGAGCGGATGCATGAAGCTGCACACGATCACCACCGGCGACGGCCCGCGGAAGGTGGCGCTGGTGCACGGCATCGGCGCGAGCGCCGAGCTGTGGGGCTCGCTCGCCGGGCGCATCGCCGAGTCTGGCGAGTACACGGCCATCGCCGTCGATCTGCGGGGCCACGGCGAGAGCCCGCGGGCCGAGAGCTACCGACTCGAGAAGTTCGTCGATGACCTGATCGAGACGCTTCCGCACGACCTGCACAGCGCGGTCGGGCATTCGCTGGGCGGTGCCCTGCTCGTGCGGGCGGCGCCCCGGCTTCGCCCCGAGCGGGCCATCTACCTCGATCCGGGGTTCAAGCTCGGACTGCCGAGCGAGGGAGTCGGGGCGCGCGTGTTCTGGGCCCTGTCCGGAGTGACGCTGCCACTCGTGATGCTGGCGGGCGCCGCAACGGGGACGAATGACACCAAGCGGTACTCGGCAGAGACGCGGGCGCTGAATGCTCGGGCGAAGGAGCGCTTCGACGGGAAGATGACGGTGGGCATCTTCGATCAGGTCGCGCACGCCCCGTACGCGCCTGCCGTCCCGGTCGTGCCATCCACGATCGTGCTCTCCGCCGAGGGGAAGGCCGTGGTTCCGGCCCCGATGCCCGCCGAGCTCGAGGCTCTCGGGTGGCAGGTGCGTCAGCTTCCCGAGGTCGGCCACCCGTTCTGGCTGCACGACGTGGATGCGAGCTACGGGGCGATCCGCGACCTGATCTGACGAGGAGTCAGGGCACCTCTCCCCCGCCCCGGGGCGGCTCGCTCCCCTAGGCTGAGCCGCACATCGATGAACGATGAAGGGGTGCGCATGCTGTCCGTCGAATTCCCGAGAGATGTCATCTTCACTGCGTCCCTGTTCGGCTTCGCGACGTTCGTCTGGGCGGGGTGGGCGCAGGAGCGGCCCCGACATTGGGCCTGGCGCATCGTCTTCGGGGTGCTGAGCCTCGCCGGCGTCGCACTTGTGGGCATCACGCTGCCGACAGCGATCAGGAACTGGACGAGCGCGACGGCCCTGCGGGTCGACTCCGTGCCGTTCGCGGTCTACATCGCCATGGTGGCGGTCGAGGTCGTCGGCGGCATCATCGCCGCGATCATCCTGTTGCGGAAGAAGAAGGGCGAGCTCATGGCGCCCGTCATGCTGCTCATCGTGGGCCTGCACTGGGTGCCGATGATCTGGGTGTTCGAGCAGCCGTTCCTGGCCCCCGTGTCGCTGTGGGCGATTGTGGTGGCGATCGTCACCTTCTTCCTGCCGAGCGAGAAGCAGGCGCCGAGTTTCTGGTGCGGCATCCTCGGGGCGCCCGTGTTCCTCATCACCGGCGTCGTCTTCGCGGTCGTCGGGCTGAACCAGTTCGCGAGCATGACCTGCGCCTGCTGAGCGAGGCGCGACGACGCGGTGACCTGGCGTTCACGGAGCGCGCGTGGCACCCCGCGTCGGGTCTAGCATCAGCCCTCATGGACTTCTTCCCGATCTTCGCCGTCGCCGCACTCTTCGCCGTGCTCGGGGTGTGGCAGGCCGGTTGGCCGGCGGCTGCCGCATCGACGGGCCAGCGGTGGATGTTCCGCGACCGCGAGCCGAACTGGAGCGACGCGTACCTCGGCTACATCAGGTTCGGCGGCGTCGTGTTCTGCCTGCTGGCGATCGCGGCCACGATCTTCGGGGGCACGCTCGTCTTCCGTTCGACGCTGGCTGAGCGGTGCGAGACCGAGCTGAAGCCGGCACTGGATGCGACCCGCAGCCAGGAGGGCTGGACTGCGTCCTCCATGCAGGCGTTCGCCGACGAGCACGAGCTGACGCTGAAGACGGACACCGAGAAGCTGGAGCTCCCCGAGCTTCCTGACTTCGGCGCGGTCTACGGACTCGACACGGAGGCGCCCGCGAAGCCGACCCCTCTGGTCACGACGACGTACACGTTCTCGACGATGGGGACGGCCATCGTCGCCGGCTCGGTGCAGACCGGCGGCTACGACTCGTCGGGCACCGAGCTCGAAGAGGACAGCGCTGTCTGCATGCCCTGAGCGGCGCATCCGCGTCGCCGTCGGCGGCGACGAGAACGCGACTTGTTAACCTGGTGGTCGGTACAGCGTCATACGTAACTCGACCAGACATACAGAACCAGGGAACAACAGAACATGAGAATTGCGATCATCGGTGCGGGCCCGAGCGGCATGGCACAGCTTCGAGCGTTCGAGTCGGCGGCAGAGCAGGGGCGGGAGATCCCGGAGATCGTCTGCTTCGAGAAGCAGGCGGATTGGGGCGGCCAGTGGAACTACACGTGGATGACCGGCCTCGACGAGCACGGCGAGCCCGTCCACTCGAGCATGTATCGCAACCTCTGGTCGAACGGCCCGAAGGAGGCCCTCGAGTTCGCTGACTACAGCTTCGACGAGCACTTCGGCCGCCCCATCTCCTCGTACCCGCCGCGGCCGGCCCTGTGGGATTACATCTCGGGCCGCGTCGAGCGCGCCGGGGTGCGCAAGCACGTGCGCTTCAACACGGTGGTGCGCTGGGTCGACTTCGACGAGGCGACGCAGCAGTTCACGCTCGTGAGCGAGGACCTGGAGTCGAAGAAGACGAGCCGGGAGGTGTTCGACCGCATCGTCGTGGGATCCGGGCACTTCTCGTTCCCGAAGATGCCCACGTTCGAGGGCCTGGAGACGTTCCCCGGCCAGGTGAGCCACGCGCACGAGTTCCGCGGCGCGGAGAACCTGCGGGGCAAGGACGTGCTGGTCATCGGCTCCAGCTATTCGGCGGAGGACATCGGCAGCCAGGCCCACAAGATGGGTGCGAGCTCGGTGACCGCGAGCTACCGGACGGCGCCGATGGGCTACGACTGGCCGCTCGGCTTCGAGGAGCGCCCGCTCGTGACGCGGTTCGACGGCTCGACCGCGCACTTCGCGGACGGCACGGAGAAGGACTTCGACGCGGTTGTCCTGTGCACGGGCTACCTGCACAAGTACCCGTTCCTCCCGAGCGAGCTGGCGCTCGACTCCCCCAACAACGTGTACCCGGAGGGCCTCTACAAGGGCGTGGTGTGGGAGCAGAACCCGCATCTCTTCTACCTGGGCGCGCAGGACCAGTGGTTCACCTTCAACATGTTCGACGCGCAGGCCTGGTTCGTGCGCGACGTGATCCTGGGCGACGTCGTGCTGCCGAGCGTGGATGCGCGCCGGGCCGACATCGAGGCGTGGCTCGAGCGCTTCCACGCGATCGGCGGGGCCGCGGACGAGATCCGCTTCCAGGCCGACTACGTGCGTGACCTCATCGGGGCCACCGACTACCCCATGTTCGACCTCGATGAGGTCGTGGAGATCTTCCTCGAGTGGAAGCACGACAAGGCGGAGGACATCATGGGGTACCGCGACCGCGCCTACCGTTCCGTGATGACCGGCACGATCGCATCCACGCACCACACGAAGTGGGTGGATGAGCTCGACGACAGCCTGGCCAGGTACCTCGCTCCGCTGCCGGCTGCGAACACGGCCGCGAACCCGGCCGCGGACTCCGCCGGCGCGCCTGCGCTCTAGGCTGGCGGGATGAAGCTCAGCCGACATGATGCAGCGATCCGCCTCGACATCCCTCTGGAGATGGCGAAGCGGAACGGCCTGCCCCCGTACATCGCCGAGGAGGCGTTGGCGGAGCTGGACGCGAACCCGCCGGCGTGGCTGGCGCAGTCGCGGGCGAACCGCACGGGCAAGCGCCCCGTGTGGGCGACGCTGACGTGCGAGGTGTGCGGGACGGTGGAGAAGGTGCGGCCCAAGAAGTGGTGGCCGGAGTTCACGTACGTGTCGTGCGACAACCATGACCTCGACGAGTTGCCGGAGCCCGCCGCCGGAACGACCCGGGAGTTCTCGTATGGCATCGGGACCCGCTTCACGGGGGTCGTCGACGCGTAGGCGTATCGGATTATCCAGATAGGCGACTTCCATCTGAATATTCAGATACTCGAGTAGTATCTGAATATTCAGATGGGAGTTCATCATGGTTGCTCGTGCTCGACTGCATGCGCCTGCCGATTTCGGCTTGGCGGTGCAGCAGGCGCGACTCGAAGCCGGTCTGAGCCAGGCTGAGCTCGCCGAGCGTCTGCAGCTGTCGCAGAGTGCGGTGAGCGAGATCGAGAGCGGGAAGACGACGATCTACCTGCGGAGACTGTTCGATCTGATGCACGAGCTGGATATCGAGTTGTCTGCGAGCTGGGAGCAGCGAACCGACGAGCCGACCGGGCCGCGCTGATGCGCTTGGCGGTGGAGCTCTACGGCGTCGTCGTCGGGGAACTCGAGGGCGATAACTCTCGGTCGTTCGACTTCGTTGCGTCCACGGCCGGCATCGCCGAGTTTGGAACAAACAGCAGCATTCTCGGGGTCGAGCTCCCGCTGGTCGCTCGCCAGACCCGGGCGAAGGCGGGCAGACGTCGAAACTGGTTCGCAGAGCTCTTACCAGAGGGCGATCAGTACGAGTACCTGCGGACTCAGGCGGGCCTTCGTCCCGGAGATGTCTTGGGGTTCCTCGCTCGCTACGGGCGCGACGTGGCGGGTGCGGTGCAGCTCTGGGATGTGGACGATCCGACGGAGCCTCGTGCGCCTGGCACGAGTCCGGTCGACGACAGCCAGATTCGGGCACTCCTTGAGGACCCGCTGTCCGCATCACTTGGGAACCTCGCCGAGGTCGGCAAATCGTCGCTGGCTGGCGTGCAGCCCAAGATCGTGTTGGCCGCAACAGCATCGGCGATGGGCGGGGCGCAGTGGAGCCAGGCTTTCGGTGGCTACCCGTCGACGCACATCCTGAAGCCGAGGCTGTCGGCGAACCCGACGGTGATCTTCGACGAGGAGTACGGTGCGCGACTGGCGCGGCGGCTTGGGCTTGCATCCTTCTCGACGACGGTCGCCGAATTCGATGGCTTGCCGGCGCTTGTTGTCGAGAGGTTCGACCGGGTCGATGGAGCGCGCATCCACCAGGAGGATTTCAGCCAGGTTCTCGGAGCGTCGGGCAATCAGAAGTACCAAGAGCTGGGCGGCGTCACGAGTTTGAAGCGTGTCGCCCAGGCGCTGCGTGGGCAGTCGCGTTCGAACGATCTGGTCCTGCTGGCGCGGATGCTCGTGCTCAGCGTCGCCGTCGGCAACCTGGACTTGCACACCAAGAACCTTGGGCTGCTGCACCCCGTCAACGGTCGCACGCGTCTGGCCCCCGCGTACGACGTGGTGCCGCAAGCTCATCAGGCTGGGGTGGATGGTCGACTCGCGTTGGCGGTGAACGGTCGCTACGAGCATCACCTGATGGAGCGTTCGGATGTCGTGTCCGAGCTCACGTCATGGGGACTCCGCGGTGCAGAGCGACTTGTCAACGAGACGCTCGATGAGATTCTGGCCGCAGTCGCTACTGAGCAGCCCATTGAGGGCTCGTGCCCGAACTTGACCGCGCAGATCCGGACCTTTACGGAACGATTGCGCGCGGGGAAAGCGGTCGGCCACCCTCTGCCCGTCGAGTAGCCCGTCGAGTAGCCTGCCGTCGCCGCGCGGAGAAGTCGAGCTGGTGCCGGCGATGACGGGCTGTGACGAAATCCCGCAGTGTGCTCCGAGTCGGTCGCCCGCTGTCTCTAGACTTGCGCCGTGAATGACGCCTCCTGGACTGCCGAGCGGCTTGTGCGCGCCTTCGCTGCCGCCACGAACCTGGTGATCGCCGGGCAGCGCATCCACGTCGCCGGTGCGGGCGAGCTGGCCGGCGCGCTCCGCAGCCTGCTGCGCGCGCTTGGCGCGGTCTCCAGCGGGTCAGACCGGGCCGACTATGTCTTCCTGACCGCCGACGGAGCCAGTCCGTCGGCTGCTGCAGCGGACGAGCTGCCGTTCCGCGACGGGGCGATCGTGGTCGACGCGAGCGACGACGGGGCTCTCGCAACCGCACTGGGGGCACTCGGCCTCGCAGAGCTCGCGACGCGACTGCCCTCGCGCCGCTATCGCCTCGCCGACGGCCGCGGCCTCGACGTGCTCCGGCTCGACCCCACAGCCCTGCGCCTCGACCCCGTCGCTGCGCGACT
Organism: Pseudoclavibacter sp. RFBJ3; assembly: GCF_002931375.1. Lineage (NCBI taxonomy): Bacteria > Bacillati > Actinomycetota > Actinomycetes > Micrococcales > Microbacteriaceae > Pseudoclavibacter > Pseudoclavibacter sp. RFBJ3. The sequence goes on from NZ_PSXZ01000006.1 coordinate 256,927, forward strand.
CGACTCCACTCGCCGCCGGGCTGAGGCGCTCGAACCTGGCTCCTACGCGGCTGCCCGTGACGCCGACCTGCGCCTCGACTGGGCTCGCCGGTTCATGCCAGCCTCCTCGAGGGTGGCCGCGTCGCTCGCGGCAGAGGGAGCGCTGCGGGGGCGTCGCTTCGGGGTGAGCATGGTGCTCGAGCCGAAGACGGCCGTGCTCTCGCTGCTGCTCGCCGAGGCCGGGGCGCAGGTGTCGCTCTACGCGCACAGCGACGAGACCGATGACGCCGTCGCCGATGCCCTCCGGGCTCGCGGCTTCGCCGTGCACGCCGGTTCTGGCGCGGACGCCGACGGGCAGCTCGCGAACGCGCGCGCGTATCTCGCCGAGGGCCACGAGTTCCTGCTCGACGACGGCTCGCACCTCATCCGCCTCGCGGCCCACGACGGTGTCGAGCTGCTCGGTGCCGCCGAGGAGACCACGAGCGGCCTCCGCCCGCTGCACGCCATGGGCGAGGCGCTGCGCATCCCCGTGCTCGCCGTCAACGACGCCCGCGTCAAGACCCGCTTCGACAACCGGTACGGCACGGGCCAGTCGTGCGTCTTCGCGATCGCCGACCTCCTCGATCAGCTCGGCAGGGGCTTCGCAGATGCACGCGTCGCGGTGGTCGGGTTCGGCCCGGTCGGGGTGGGGGTCGCGCAGCACGCGTCGGCGCTTGGCGCGCTGGTCACGGTGTGCGAGCTCGACCCGGTGCGGGCGCTCGAGGCGCGGTACGCCGGCTACGACACGGCGCCCCTCGAGGACACGGTGGGCACCGCCGACGTCGTCATCTCCGCGACCGGTGAGCCGCAGACGATCACCGCCACCCACCTGCGCGCGGCCGGCCCCGGCACGGCGTTTGCCGTCGCGGGCGGCGTGCTCGACGAGATCGCGCTCGACGACGCGCAGTCGCTGGGTGCGCGTCTGGAATCGCGGGCGTGGAAGGTTGACGCGGTGCTCTGGCCCGGGGCCGAGCACGAAGACCGAGGCGGCGACGCGACGGCGGCATCCGCGTCGGGCTCCGGCTCCGGCTCCGGCGCAGACTCCCCGGCACTTGTCCTCGATCGTGGCGGCTGCATCAACATCACCGCCGCGGAGGGCAACCCGGTGCAGATCATGGACCTCTCGTTCGCGGCGCAGCTCACGGCGGCCGGCATGCTGGCGCGCGGCGACGTGCGGGGGCCGGGAGTGCATCCGCTGCCCCCGAGCGCCGACGAGGTCATCGCGGCCGGGATGCTCGGTGCCGACGACAGGCCGAGAAGTCCGGAACTCACCGAGGCCGAGTCAGAGTCTGAGCCCGAGTCCGGGCAGACGGCTCAGAATTCGCGCGAGATCCTGAGCCCGAGCTCGAGGCCCGCCTGGCATCCCACCAGATTCCCGAACGCATGACTGGAGCGCCCGTGCAGAACGCAGCGACGACCTCGACGAACGACGTCACGGTCTATACGGCGACGCTGGTCATTCCGATCACCGCGCCCCCGATCCTGGGCGGCGCGGTGGCCGTGCGCGGCGGCAAGATCGTGCACGTCGGCGAGCGCGCCTGGGTGACGGAGTCGCTTGCCGAGCAAGGCGTCGTGGCGCGGGAGGTGCACCACGACGGCATCCTGATGCCGGGGCTCGTCAACGCGCACTCGCACCTGCAGTACACGGGCATGGCCGCGGTCGGGCAGCGCCAGTACAACGGGTTCGAGGATTGGGCCGAGGCCTTCAACCGCGATTACGTGCTCCCTCACGACTGGTACGCCGACGCCATGGCGGGCGCGCAGAGCCTGTTGCGCGCGGGCACGACCAGCGTCGCCGATATCGTCACCGACCCGACGGCGATCCCCGTGCTGCACGAGTCGGGCCTGCATGGCATCACCTACTGGGAGGTGATGAGCTGGACCAACGAGGACTGGCAGGAGCGGGGCCGTCAGCTCATCGTGGAGGAGCTCGACCGCATCCCCACCACGCCCGGCGCCGGGCTCTCCCCGCACGCGCCGTATTCGCTCGACGCGATTCCCCTGCTCGATATCCCCGACATCGTGCGCCAGCGCGGGCTGCGCACGCACCTGCACCTCGGCGAGGCCGCGTTCGAGGGCGAGCGCGATGGCAGCGACGTCGACGGCGACCCCTGGCAGATGGTGAAGCTCGAGAGCTTCCGGGCGATGCGCTCAGCGGGCTTCGGGATGAGCGCGACCGAGTTCGTCGACCAGCTCGGCGTGCTCGGCCCCGACTGCCACGTCGCGCACGGCGTGTACATGACGGCATCGGACCGGGCGCTGCTGCGCAAGCGGGGCACGAGCGTCGCCCTGTGCCCGCGGTCGAACGAGGTCATCGGCCTCGATGCGCCGCCGGTCGCGGAGTACCTCGTGGAGGGCAGCCCGATCGCGATCGGCACTGACTCGCTGTCGTCGAGTCCGTCGCTCGACCTCATGCACGACGTCGCGACGCTCGTCGAGGTGGCGCGCTCTCAGGGGTATCGGGGCGACGACCTGCACGAGCGGATCCTGTCGGCGGCGACGCTCGGCGGGGCGCACGCGCTGGGCCTCGACCTCGGTCCCGACCGCACCGGGTACCTCGCCGTGGGCGCGCGCGCCGACCTGGCGTTCTTCGACGTGCCCGTGGTGTCGGTGGCTGACGGTATCGTCGCGCTCGCCGAGGCGGGGGCAGGCCGTGCGTCCGCGACCATGATCGGCGGCGAGCTCGTCTGGGCTGCCGACACCACTGAGCTGGAGGTTTCACGTGGCTGAGCAGGAGAACGCAGAGCAGCAGCAGAGCGAGACGCAGGCGTCTGCAGCCGAAGGGTCAGTTACGCAGGGGCGTCAGGATGCGAATGCGCGCGAGCCGTCCGTCATCCCCGCGCGCGCCAGGGAGCTGGGCCTCGAGCCGCACCCCGAGGGCGGCTGGTATCGCCGCACGTGGACGTCGGGCGACCGCCTGCAGACCCCGAACGGCGAGCGGCCCGCGGCCACGCTCATCCACTTCCTGCTCCCGCCTGGCGAGTCGTCGGCCTGGCACCTCGTAACGAGCGACGAGATCTGGATGTGGCACGGCCCAGGCTCGCTCGAGCTGCAGCTGGGCGGCAACGGGTCTGCGCCGGATGCCCGCGAGCCCGTCACGCTCGACCTCCGGCACGCGCAGGCCCTTGTCCCCGCCGGGCACTGGCAGCGCACGCTGCCGGGCGAGGACGAGGTGCTTGTGAGCTGCCTCGTCTCCCCCGGTTTCAGCTTCGACGATTTCACGCTGGACGACGATCACGAGGCGTGAGCCTGCCTTGCCTGCAACCAGGCGTAATGGGCGCATGCCTGCGTGCGCCTTCCCTTATCTTCAGCAGTGAACGAAAGGCTTGTCATGACTCTCTCCTCCCGCATCCGCAAGGGCGCTGCCGCCGCTGGCGTCATCGCCGCGCTGTTCGCGCTTTCCGCGTGCTCCGGCACGTCCACGACTGAGCCGGCTGCCGAGGGTGACGGCCTGCAGACGCTCACGCCGGGCAAGCTGACGATCGCGACCGGCGAGCCGGCGTACTACCCGTGGGTCATCGACAACGCTCCGGAGACGGGCGAGGGCTTCGAGGCCGCCGTCGCGTTGGCGGTTGCCGAGGAGCTGGGGTACGCGCCGGAGGATGTGGAGTGGGTGCGCACGACCTTCGACAGCGCCGTCGCGCCGGGGCCGAAGGACTTCGATCTGAACCTGCAGCAGTTCACGATCTCCGAGGAGCGGAAGAAGGCCGTCGACTTCTCGTCGCCGTACTACACGACGACGCAGGCGATCATCACGACCGAGGGGTCGAGCGTCGCCGGCGCTGCATCGATCGCCGATTTCGCGGACGCCAAGGTCGGTGTCGCCGCGGCGTCGACGAGCTACTCGGTCGCGAAGGATGCGCTCGGCAAGGATCCTGAGGTCTTCAACTCGAACGAGGACACGGTGCTGGCGCTGAAGAGCGGCCAGATCGACGCGCTGGTCACCGACCTGCCGACGGCGTTCTACCTCACCGGGGTGGAGCTCGAGGATGGCAAGATCATCGGCCAGTTCGACTCGACCGAGGGTGGCGACGAGTTCGGCATCGTGCTGCCGAAGGACTCGGCGCTGACGGCGCCGGTCACCGCCGCCGTGGACGCGCTGCGTGACAACGGCAAGCTCGGCGAGCTCGAGACCGAGTGGCTCGAGACGTCGGTTGACGTTCCGACGCTGAAGTAGCTCGTGTCGCAGGTCCCTCACCCTCCCGCCGACGTGTCGGCGAGCGCCGCGGCCGCCGAGCCGTGGTCGCCGAGTGCGATCGAGCTCGAGCGGCGCGCGTTCCGGCGACGCCAGTCGCAGCGTTCGGTGCTGGTGGCGCTCGTCTCGACGCTCGCGTTCGCGGTCATCGTCTGGGCGACGCTCATCAACACGCCTGGCTGGGCGGCGGTGTCGGAGACGTTCTTCGATCTCGACTACGCGATCGAGGTGCTGCCGACGGTGCTCGAGGGTCTGTGGTTGAACATCCGCGTGCTGGCCGTCGCCGTGGTGGGGGTCGCGATCTTCGCGACGCTGCTGGCGGTCATCCGCACGCTGCGCGGACCGGTCTTCTTCCCGTTGCGTGCCGTCGCGACTGTGTACACGGACCTGTTCCGGGGCATGCCGATCATCATCGTGCTCTACCTCGTGGGTATCGGCGTTCCGGCGTTGGGCATCTTCCCTCGCGTGGATGCGGCTGTCTGGGGCACCCTCGCGCTTGTGCTCGTGTACTCGGCGTATGTCGCCGAGGTGCTGCGGGCGGGTATGGAGTCGGTGCATCCGACGCAGCGCGTGGCCGCACGTTCGCTTGGCCTCTCGCACGCTGCCACGTTGCGCCTGGTGGTGATGCCGCAGGGTGTGCGGAAGGTGACGCCGGCCCTCATGAACGACTTCATCTCCATGCAGAAGGACGTCGGCCTCATCTCGATCCTGGGTGCGGTGGATGCGGTGCGGGCCGCGCAGATCGAGACGGCGCTCACCTACAACTACACGCCGTACGTGGTCGCGGGACTGCTGTTCGTGCTGATAAGCCTGCCGATGATCCGTCTCACGGATTGGTACACGGCTCGGGCGCAGAAGCGCGAGCAGATCGGGGGCACGGTATGAGCGACGTGTACGCGTACGACGACGAGCCTGCCGCCGCGGGCGCTGCTGCATCCGCTGCCGCCGCGGGCGATCTGAAGCCGGTCCTGGAGGTTCGGGGCGTGCACAAGCAGTTCGGTGACGTGCAGGTGCTGCGCGGCATCGATCTTTCCGTGCTGCCACATCAGGTGATCGTGCTGGTGGGGTCGAGCGGTTCGGGCAAGTCGACGCTGCTGAAGACGATCAACCTGATCGAGCGAGTCGACGATGGGCAGATCTTCCTCGATGGGGAGGACATCTCCGACCCGCGCGCGAACGCGGACGCGGTGCGGAGCCGCATCGGTGTGGTGTTCCAGCATTTCAATCTGTTCCCGCACATGACGGTGCTCGACAACGTGACGTTGGCTGCCCGGAAGGTGCACAAGACGCCGCGGGCTGAGGCGGCGGCGCGGGGCACGGCCATCCTCGAGCGCGTGGGCCTGGGTGCGCATGCGACGAGTTACCCGGATCGCCTGTCGGGTGGTCAGCAGCAACGGGTGGCGATCGCCCGGGCCATCATGACGGAGCCGAAGGTGCTGCTGCTAGATGAGATCACGAGCGCGCTCGACCCGCAGTTGGTGGGTGAGGTGCTGGATGTGGTGCTCGAGTTGAAGGAGCAGGGCGCCACGATCCTGATGGCGACGCACGAGATGAGCTTCGCGCGCCGCGTGGCCGACCAGATCGTGTTCCTCAAGGACGGCGTGCTCATCGAACGCGCGGCACCCGAGCAGTTCTTCACGAACCCGCAGCGGTCCGAGACGGTGGAGTTCCTGTCGCGGGTGAACTTCGGGGCGTGAGGAGTAGATCGGGAAAGTCCTAGCTCTCGGTTGTCCGAAAGCTAGCTATGGCAGCGCGCAACTCGCACAGACGCAGCGGAGCTGGTCGATGGCTCGAAGACCGCGTTTGACGATGTCGCCATCGATCTCGCCTGTGATCTGGTCACGGCTCAGGACGTAGATCGGCAAAGCAGCACCGTCCCACGATCCCTTTCGGTGGGCTTCCGTCGAGGAGGTCAACGACCTGGAGTGGGGCGGATCAGACGTTCCCGCTGTCGCAGCACAGCTAGGACGCTTTCACTCATCACGGTTTCCGCCCCTGCTCCCGAGCGCCACTCGAATTGACGAGTACCCGCGTGCACCGGCAGTTTCATCGAGTGCGCCCCGATCCTCCTGCCCACAATGCCGTTGCTGCGTTGGCCCGACGTGCCCACACCCGCGCCACACTTTGCGGGAAGCGTCCGTGGGTGAAAACACATTTGAGCACGTCGCCTCCGTCACCGTCACATAAGTTGCGAAGCCATCTAGCCCTTGACGGCTCCGGCTGTCATACCTTTCGCGAGGAAGGGTTCGAGGAAGAGAAAGAGGATGACCATCGGGATTGTCGACAGAAGGCCAGTTGCCATGAGGCCGGACCAGTCGACGCTGAACTCGCCGATGAATGAAGCGATACCGACTGTGATGGTCCATCCGTCAGGGTTTGACATCAATGTGCGCGCGAACAAGAAGTCGCCCCAGGTCAGGATTGCGGCGTAGGTGAATGTTGCGGCGATGCCGGGCAGGAGCACGGGAAGGACGACGAGCCGGAGCGCTTCGAGCCTCGAGCATCCGTCGATCATGGCAGCCTGCTCGATTTCAACCGGGACCGAATCGATGAAGCCCTTCATAAGCCAAGTCGTGAATGGCACCGTCGCCGCGATATTCACGAGGATGACCGACCACAGGTTGTTGATGAGATGTGTCGTGGCGAACACCATGAACAACGGAATAATAAGCAGGGTGCCCGGCAGCACCCGGCTCACGAGAAGACTGAACCCCATAGCCTGCTGCCCTCGCGTGCGGAATCGCGACAGGCTGTATCCGCCCAGCGTGCTCACGACGGTGGACACGACGGCGGCGCCGAGCGTCGACAGCGCGGAGTTCCCGAGCCACGTCAAGATCGGGCGGCCCGTGATGACCTCCGTATACGCGTCGAACGAGACCTCGTCCAACGCAGGGAAAAGTGGCGGGTTCTCCGTCAGGAGACTTCGAGACGGCACGAGGGACGTCATGACCATCCAGTAGATGGGAAACAGTAGGATCCCGCTCGCGACGAGAGCGATCGCAAGCAGCCCGTACTGCTGAGGGCGTGAAAGTTGACGCATGCTTCGTTCCTAACTCTGAGTGCGCAGCGAGCGCATGAAGAATGCGAGCACTGCCGTAGCGATGAGCATCGTGATGACCCCAAGGGCCGCAGCGAGCCCGAGCTGGAAGTACTGAAATGCCTCGTTGTAGATGCGTATCGCCAACGTCTGCGTGGCGTTGTTCGGCCCGCCCCCGGTCAGCGGGTAGATGAAATCGAACTCCCGGAAGATGCCGATAGCCGTGATGACGATGGAAAGCGCCGACGCAGTGCGCACGGCAGGCCAAGTGACGTAGCGAAATTGCTGCCTGGCCTTCAAACCATCGAGTTGCGCAGCCTCGTACAGCTCACCCGGCACGCTCTGCAGCGCGGCCAGCAACACGAGAGTGAAGAACGGGTAGTACTTCCAGACAGTCGGAATGATAACCGCCAGCATTGCCGAATCCGGGTCGGCCAACCAGGCAATGTTCTCCTGAATGATGCCCAGATTGCGGAGGATAGCGTTCACGATGCCGTACGACGCGTCCAGCATCCATGCGAATGCCGCGCTGACTGCGATGCCAGGCACGGCCCACGGCAGCAGCACGAGCGGCCGGAAGATCCTGCGCCCCGGGAAACTGCGATTCAACAGGAGCGCCAATGCGAGTCCGATGAGGAACGCCGGGATGAGCACTCCAAGCGTGTAGACGACGGACCGTCCGAGGTCGCCGAGCAGTTGAGGATCGGTAAGGATCTGCACGTAATTATCGAACGTCAACGGCAAGGAGCCGACCTCATCCAACGACTGCACGCGGCCGCCCCTGAACGACAGGTCGATGGCGACGTAGAACGGATACGCCATAAGCAGGCCAACCACGACCAGCGTTGGCGTCAGCGTCGAGTAAGCAAACAGTCCATCCCGTCGACGAGTCGGAGAAGCCTGCCGACCAGTCTTCGTCGCGGGTCGGGACCGCGGTTGCCGGTCAGAAGCTACGTTCACGCTCTCCCGTTCGCGTACATCAGTCACGAGCCGCTCCCGAATTCGCGCACCAACTGTTCCTGCAGGGAAGCTGCGACCTCAGGCGTGGGTGTGTCTGTGGTCGTGAGCGTGATGGCCGCCTCCGACACGATCTGACTGAGCCTTGTGAACTCTTCACGCTGCTGCGCATCCTGCGGGTAGATGCTCACAGCCTCATCCGCGAGCTCCTGGAAGAGCTCCAACTCCGGCCGGTCGGTTAGGGCTTCTTCGGTGATCGAACCAGTGCGCGGTGCAGGCACCGCCGCGAGCTCCGTGTAGCGTTCCTGCCACTCAGCGCTCGACGCGAGCTCGATGAACTCCCACGCCGCCTGCTCGGTCCGCTCATCCAAGCCCGCCGGCAGGTGGATGCTGTTGCTCACCCCGCCTGGGATGGTCTCGAATGGCGCAGCCGCCGTCTTCAGCGAACCAGCGACACTCTCTGCGGCTCCGTCGAGCTCTGCAACAAAAAAGGGCCCGTCCAACAGCATCGCGATGTTGCCGTTGAGAAACAGCTCGTTGCGCTGCTGCGTCTGGATACCCGCCGGTGCCTGCGCCAGCGCGGCCCTATACTGCTCCATTCCGGCGATAGCCTCAGGAGTGTCGACCGTAAACACGCTCCCGTTTGCGAGCGCACCCCCGTTGCCGGTGATGAACGACATCAGCTCGGTGTAGTTGTCTGGACTCTGCTGGGTTGTTGCACCGAATCCGTAGACGCCGTTGCCAGTTATCGCTTCCGCGGCGGCGACAACCTCTTCGCCCGTAGTCGGTACGGGTAGGCCGGCCTGCTCCAAGAGATCCGCGTTGTAGTAGAGCGTGTAGCCATAGCCCAGCAGCAGCACTCCGTACGACTGGTCTTCCCACTCCATCTCCGTTTGCAGCGGCGTCCACGTTTCCGGGATGTCGGTGCCGTCAAGGTGCGCATCCAACGGAGCGAGCCAACCCCGGCTCGCAAACTCAGACGCGTTGCGCGCAGGCAGGTGCACGATCTCCGGTTGGTCGTTCGCGGCGAACCGAGTCGTCAACTGGTCAACGTAGCTGCCGAACGGGACCTGGTAGAAGTCGATGTCAACGTCGGAGTGTTGGGCTTCGTATTCGGTGATCACCTCGCTCCACCAAGCGCCGAATGCAGGGTCTTCGGCCTGCCAACTCGGGAACTCCAGGGTGATCGGCCCCGTGGCATCCGGGGTGTCACCGGAGCCGCAGGCGGTCAGTCCGAGAACGGTGATCGCTGTGAGGGAGAGGATGCTGTTTCTTCGGGTTCGTTGCATGCTGCGACACTTCCTTGTGTGCTGAGGTGGGGATGATTGCTGAGCCAGCTATGCGCGGTGCGGGTGTTGGGTCGAAGCGCGGGGACCCAGATAGCCCATCGCTGTGCTGATGGAATCGGCAACCTCGATTGCCCGCTGGGCGATCTCCGACTCGCGAGTAGTCAGGTCAAGCGCGCTGAGGGGTCCTGAAATCGAAATCGCGGCCACGATGCCTCCTTCGGAGTTGCGGATGGGGGCGGCAACGCAGGATCGCCCCAGGGCCAACTCCTCGCGTTCCGTCGAGTAGCCGCTGCGGTGCACGGACGCGACTGCCTCATCAAGACGCTCATGGTCGACGATGGTGTGCACGGTGAACGGTTCGAGATCAGGCAGCAATGCACGGCGCTCGTCGCCGGATAGCCCTGCGAGCAAGCATTTTCCGAGAGCCGTCGAATGCAGAGGACTGCGATGCCCCATGAGTGTGAAGCTCTTCGGCGCGAGCGCACCCTCGAAATTCGAGAGGTAGTAGAGCTCCCCACCCCGACGGATGGCGACGTTCACGCCGAGCCCCAGCGACGCCGCGAGGTGCTGACCGGGTTGCCTCGCGTGCCGAAAAACGGACTGCTCGTTGAGCGCGGCACCGGCCATCGCCAGGAAGATCAACCCGAGACGATACGTGCCGGATTCCGGATCGCGCACGACGTAGTCGAGCAGCTCGAGCGAGGTCAGGAGCCGGGAAACCGTGGACTGTCCCAATCCTGTCTCCGTCACGATGTCCGCGACCCGGGAAGGCCCGCAGCGGGTTATCGCTTCTAGAACGGATGCAGCCCGCTCAAGCCCCTGATTGGCTCCATCTGCTGCCATGACTTCTCCCATCGCTAGACAACCTCGACAATAATGGATAGCGTAATCCGCACAGTGCATGAATGCAACCACTGATTGGATATATGCATGCGAATTGCGTCCGTAGAGGTCTTCGTCCTCAAGCTGCAGCACCGGGAGAACTACCTCGGGGCCTTGCAGGGTGGAGCCAGCGTGCCCGCTGGCTACCACGTTCGTGAACCGTGGCGGAGCCTGTACTCCCCACTTTTCGAGACAGTGCTCGTCAAGATCACCGCCGATGACGGCACAGCCGGATGGGGAGAAGGGCTCGCACCAGTTGGCCCGGAGATTCTCGCCATGATCATTCGGCGGCTCATTGCGCCGCAACTCATAGGCATGAGTGCCGTCGCACCACGACCAGCCTGGAACCGCACGACCTCTCTCATGCGTGAGCGAGGACACCTCGTGGGCCACCAGGCTGACGCGCTCGCAGCGATAGACATAGCCCTCTGGGACCTCGCAGCCCGTCTCCACGACGTTCCGCTCGTCGAGCTGCTCGGTGGAGCCTTCCGCGAAGAAGTTCCCGTGTACGTCTCCGGCCTCCCACGCTCAACCGACGCCGACCGCGCGCTACTCGCCCGCGAATGGCAGGACGCGGGCATGAGGTCCGTAAAACTGCACCTCGGGCTGGGTGTTGACCACGATCTGGCGACCGTCGCGGCAGTCCACGAGGCAGCGCCTCAGCTGCGGATTGCCGTCGACGCCCATTGGGCTTATTCGCCCCACGACGGCCTGCGCCTCGCGGAAGGGCTCAGCGCACTCGGCGGCTGGTTCCTCGAAGCTCCGCTTGTTCCCGAGGACGAGCAAGCCCATCGCGAGCTTGTTCGGCGCAGCCCCATCCCCATCGCCGTCGGAGAAACGCTACGCAACCGATTCGAGTTCGAACGCTGGACCGCACAGCGTGCACTCGACCTCGCGCAACCTGACGTCGGGCGCACGGGCCTCACCGAGGCTCTCAGCATCGCCGAAGTCTGCTCAGCCCGCCACTTGCCGACCGCGCCCCACCATTCAGTGGGCCTCGGTGTGCTCCTTGCCGCTGGCATCCACTTCAGCGCCGCAATCCCCGACCTTCTCGCTTTCGAATACCAGCCGACGAGCACCGAGATCGGCCAATCAATCCTGACCACCTCGCTCCTCCCGGACGGGGCGAGCTTCCGGATACCGAACGGCCCCGGCCTGGGAATCGACATCGACGAACCACACATCCGCCAACTCGCAAAGGAACACAGCTGATGCCAGCCCCCCAAGGCCTCATTCCCATTCTCGCGACGCCGTTCAATCCCGACGGCACGCTCGATCTCCCCAGCCTCCGCAGACTTACTGAGTTCTGCTTGGAAAGCGGAGTCGACGGAGTCGCTGTCAACGGCAACGCGAGCGAGGCCTTCGCGCTCACAGCATCGGAGCGGCGCTTGGTTCTCGAAGAAGTTCGCGCCGTGACTGACGGCGCCGTTCCTGTCGTCGCGGGAGTGAACGCCATGTCGACAGTTACTGCCGTCGAACAGGCGAGAGACTCCTCCGAGCAGGGCGCCGATGTACTGATGGTCCTTCCGCCGTTCATGGTGAAACCCACCCCACCGCAACTTCTCGACTTCTACGGCGAAGTCGCGAACACCTGCAGCGAGTTGGGTTCCGAGGTCATGCTGCAGGATGCTCCCGGCCCGACCGGAGTGCAGTTCCCAGTCGACACCATCGTGGAGCTGAGCCGAGTCACGGCTATCTCATCGGTGAAAGTCGAGGCACCGCCGACGGCAGAGAAGATCGACACTGTCGCCGCGAGCTGCGCTACACCCGAGTTCACCGTTCTGGGTGGGAACAACGCACAGCTCTGCCTCGAGGAATACGCTCGTGGCGCGACGGGCACCATGCCTGCGAGCGAATTCGTCGATGTCCTCAGACCTGTCCTTGATGCGTGGAACGCTGGAAATCATCTCGAAGCACGCCGCGGTTTCGCGTCCCTGCTGCCACTGATTCTCTTGGGTGTGCAACCCGGCCTCGCCTGGAGCGTGCACAAAGAAGTACTCGTGCTCCGCGGCATCATTGCTGCGGCGACCGTGAGGGCGCCCGCAAAGCCCCTGAGCGCTCGTTCGCGGGATGCACTCACAGCCGTCCTCTTGTCTCTCTCGATCCCGACTCCGGTATCGAGCCGGTGATGACCGTATGCGAGGATGCAGTCCGGCAGTCATGAACGACGCGCGGTTTCGTTTTCGCACCCCAAGCGCGGTGGCGACTTTCTCACCGTCGTGGATCTCCGCGCTCGGACGGTCGGGCTCGTAGCGGCGGACTGGTTCCACTGTCCGAACATCAACATGCGAGGGCCGATTCAAGCGAGCAAGGACCTCTCTGGTGCAGCGCGCAGTGGTAGCAGCGGCACGAAGCACCGAGAGGTCCTCACTCTCATTCCTTGCCTACAGCGAATCGTCACCCACCAACCAACTGCCTGAGCATTACAACTAGCCGTCGCGCGTAGCTTGGACCAGACTGTCTGGCGTGGCTATGGGACACGAGACAACGATTACAGTCGTCGCGGGCGTTTTTCTTCAAGACGGAAACGTGCTCGCTTGCAGACGAGGCTCCGACAAAAGTGGCGCCGGATCATGGGAGTTCCCCGGTGGCAAAGTGGAACCTGGCGAGACACCCGAGGCGGCTCTTGCGCGGGAGATCTCAGAGGAGCTCCACGTCCACGTCAACGTTCTGGAACTTGTCGATCGTTCGAGGACGACGCTGGGAGATGTAACCATCGACCTCAGCTGCTATTTCGTCGAGACTCTTGAAACTGAGCCCAGCAGCAGCACGGACCACGATCTTCTGCGCTGGGTCCCGATTAGCCAGCTCGCGGCTCTCGAATGGGCGAAACCAGATCTTCCAACTGTGGGGGCACTCATACGGAGCGTCGGCTGAGCCGGAACGCCCCGTTCACCAGTCGCTTTCGACGAAACCCTCTCCCACGCGCGTGTGGACCCGAACGTTGAGCTCGCGACAGAGCTCTGAGAGGTCGTCTTCCATGCGACCTGGCATGAGGATCGCCGGTTTCACGGGGTAGCCGGCTCGCCGCGCATTGTGCGCGTAGTCGAGCGACTGCCCGATGGCCGTGCGAACGTACGAGCGAGCGGTGGATTTCTTCGCCTCGATGACTTCGCCCGCGGTGCTGTCGTAGAAGTCTGGACGGATCCGAGTGTTTCCGACTGTCAGCGACATGGACTGAACCACATGGTTCTTTGACTTCAGCCAGGTTCCGAATGCTGCCTGGAGATTGAATTCGACCCTCGATATCTCCAGTTCACGAGGCTGCAGCTCGACAGTGAAGCCTCCCCATTCGGGCATGACCCAATCAGCGACGACGACTTGTTCAGCCTCGGGTGCGCCACTCGGCATGAGCCGCGCCACGTCCGCGTCGACCGGAGCGAGTAGGAAGATGATGCCGCGGCGGGATCCGCCTTCTACGTCCGGTATCTCCTGGTACTCGAACGCCGGGTCAGCAAGAGTGAAAGCGCCGACGTAAGTGGCATCAACTCCCCGCACTGTGAAGAGCCTGATCAGTCGACCATCTTGCACAGATGACATGATGGCTGCGTTTCCGCGAAGAAACTGTTGATTACCGAGGGTTCCTTCACCCGTATACGCGTAAATTCCGTCGGCGCGGAGGCCTTCGTGGAGGTCGTACCCATATCGCTGCCCCTTCTTGGGGTCCGTGAAGATGAGGATATTCGGGTTTCCACGGGGAGTCGATATTCCCTGCTGTTGCTGCCCGCCCAGCATCTCGTGGATTCGGCGTCGCCGAAGGGTCTCACCGATGCATATGGGCCAGGGGAAATCCACGTTTCTAGACTAGCGATAGCCGTGCACGAGGAAAACCTCGCGGGTGCGTCGAGTTCAAGCCACACGCGCGCTCTCCCTCTCCGCTCAGAGCTGAGCACCCAATTCCCCAGCACCCGGGCATTTCACGACATGAACTCTGGTCGCATAAGCTCGCCCGGTCTTCCTCGCTCTCCCCCATCTCTGGAGCCCCTCATCGTGAACTTCCCTCGCGCCCCTAAGTCGCGCCTGCCCCGCCACACCCTTTTGGCTGCGGCAGCGGCCCTTTCGATCGTTGCGTTCGGAGTGCTCAGTGGATGCGCCTCCGCGAGCGAGCCAGTCGCCGAGCCGGCCCCAACGGTCACCGTCACGGCGACGGCCACGCTTCCCGTCGAGACGGTGACAGTCACCGTCACAGCGACCCCTGAAGTTGTCGTTCCAGCTGAAGAAGTCAGCGTTCCCGAAGCGGCGCCCGCTGCGCCGGAGCCCGCACCTGAACCCGAAACGGCGCCAGTGCCGCTCGCCGCGGAACCCGTCGAGCAGCCGTCAAACGTTTACTACAAGAACTGCACCGCAGCCCGCGACGCAGGCGCAGCACCCGTCTACTCCGGGGATCCTGGTTACGGCCCACACCTCGACCGTGACGGTGACGGCATCGGCTGCGAATAGCCACATCATCACCGAGCCTCGAACCAACAGCGGCTCAAGAGCAAGAGCGTTGAAACTGCAGTCGAGCAGTCGGATGCTCGAAGGACGCAATGATCTCAGCGTTTGATGCGGGGAGACCGAGCTCCACGAGGTTCGGCGGCCCCGGCACCTCAGGCTCGTCGACGAATTGGCCCGCGTCCCAGCGCTCTCGGGTAGCTTCGACAGCTCCCAAGTCAGAATCCCACTGCTCTGCCGTGGGCTCCGGGTCCGACGGCACCACCTGAGTCTCGAGAGAGAACTCGGCCAGAACGTCGTCGACCGTCGGCTGCACAAGCATGCGAGTCAACACGAGACGTTGCCATTCGTTCTCGCAGGAGGCGACAACCGCGTCGAAGGCGCTCTGGGTCCGTGCATCCCATGCACGCGCGAAGAGTTCTCGAGGCAAACCGATTCGCCGCTCGACGTCCATGGGCGGGAAACGACCATGGATACCTTCGAAGCCAGCCGCATTCTGGTCTTGCTGCCCCTGCTCGAAGGCACGCATCTGCTCGAAGGTCACGAACACGGCCGTCACCTCGCCGTTCTGCGTTCGCGTACCGATCCACTCACCACGAGCCTCATCAATTGGATCCCCCTTGGCTGCAGCTTCCACCATCACTCGTTCGGTGGCTGCCCTCCACTGAGCGTCAGCGTCGTCCGAGGCTTCAGATTTGTCTGTGAGCTCTGGGGCGTTCCCCGGCTCCGATTGTTCCTCTTCGCTCAATGGCGCAAAGTGCTCAGAACACCGCTCAGCGTCCGAACGCATCATGCGCTGCATCTCAGCGCGGCGTTCGATTGCGTCCTCGGCGCTCGCCGCCTGCTCGAGTTCAGGCAGACCGTTGACCGGGTTCAGCTGGAGCACCAAAGTGCGTGCCTTCTCTCGGGAGACTGCTGCAGGCCATATGCCGGCGATTACCGCGGCGCTCGAAGCCGGCGACACCTGGAGCACGAAGACCAGCGCCGAGTATCCGCCGTCGAGAGCCACCAGTCGCGCCCGCGAATCTGTTGCCCCGGGAACACGCTCAAGCCCGGGCGCGGAATCCGCACCGAATTCGAGCATCCGCGTGAAGAGCGCCTCAAGGGCTTTTCGTGCCTGCGGGTCAGCTTCGATACTGCGCTGACGGTTGACATAGATCGACGTCATCAAGCTTCTCCCACCGCGCAGCGATCAGCTTCCAACCATAGAGGCGACTGGTCCTCGCGTGAGGGCGGGAAGACAAGTCAGCTCCCCTGCACGCACCCCGGCGGCAGTGAGTTCCCGCTGATGGCGAAGTCGTCGCAGGTGAGGAAGTGCGCCTGGTTGAGGCCGAGCACGTAGGCCACCACGACGATGCCGCCGACCACGGCGACGATCAGCCAACGCCGATGCAGTGAGGTGCGGTCGACGAAGTCGGGCCACACGATGCGCAGCAGCACCCAGAGGGTGAAGGGCACGCACACGAGCACGACGAGGATCGCGGCGAGGTCCACGAAGGCGACACCGAGGTTGCCCGAGTCGTCGTCCACGAGGAAGTTGAGGACCAGCCACATCGTCGGCACGAGCAGCAGCCCCGCGCGCCACAGCCTGCCCCACACCCTCCGCCGTTCGAGCAGCACGAACACGAACGCGGCTGTCGATGCCGCCCAGAACCCGAGGATGTCGTCGAAGAACACCTCTCCCCACGCTCCGAGCGTGAACGCCGGCCACCAGGCGACCGCCGCCATGCCCACCATGACGACGCCGAGCGGCACGTCGCGCTGGCGCTCGTCGGCGGGCTCGTCGACCTCTCCTGGGGTGCTCACCCTCGAAACGTAGTACTCAGTCGTGGATCTGCGCAGCCGGAACTTTCATCTACCGAAGTTGCACTCTCGAGCGGACCAGGTGTTCTTGCTCTGCGCTGAGTGGTCCCCACCGCATACCTCGGGTTGGTAGAGTCCCGTACTCCGCGCGCAACTGGTCACGCACATGTTTGGCGCTTACGCCCAGTTCGCGCGCGAGCTCAACTGGAGTAGGTCCAGGCCGCCGTAGCTCCGAATCGCGACCAGCCTGCACTTCGCGGTCCTCGGGAAGGGCGAAGGCGCCCTGCGAAGCACCGCTTGATCGCCGAGGTGCTTCCTGTTGCCAGCTTCGGGCCTCATGTGCCATAGCTGCTCGTGCTGATCGAAGTCCTTCTTGTGGATGGGCATTACCAGCAAGATTAAGTGGGGGATGCCACTTGCGGATTACCGCAGACTCGATGGAGGTGAGCGTCTCTCCCCCGCGTAGATCGTGTGGTTTTTCCCACACCGCAATCGATAGGTGGAGGCGCATCCAGCTGGAAAGTCGCTCGTCGCCGCCTTCTGCGAGACCGTAGTGAGAGAAGTAGCCCGGGTTCTGAAGGTTGCGAGGCACAGCCGTCAGATCAAGAACGTCTCGGAGTAAAGCTGCGAACGATCGCCGCACCGTCGATGATCCAGTCGTTGGCATTGAGCCAACGCCCGCTGCGAAGTGCGTTCGAAGGTCTCGTTTCACGAGGTTGTCCTCGCTCTTGCCAACGTAGAGGGGCCCCGCGTACGAAGTTGAAACGCCGAGTTCACTGCGCGCTGCAGCGGGAGCATAGATCGCGTACAAACCCGGAACGGGCCCAATATGCGTGGGAGCCGCAGCGATGTCCCAACGTTCTCCCGATAGGGCCGCGAGTGCCGCAACCAGATGACTCATGCTCGAAGCGCTTTCCGCAGGAGTTCGGTTTCCGGCGCACCCGGCGGGCCTGCGTAACCGCGCTGCCGCAGGACGATCAGATCTTGCCCGGACGGAAGAGAAAACTTGCGCGCAGACCGCGAGGGCACAGCCCACGAGACCGAGAGCTCATCCCCCGCCCCGAGCCCCATGGCTCCGGCGGCTCGAAGCCAGGGCGCCCCGAACGCGAAGATCTGCGGTGTGTTCACTTCACTGAGCGGACTCCACACGAATTCGTTCAGCACATCGTGCGGCGCCTGAATCGAACCGGTCAGCTTCTTGCTGTGCCACGGGTAGAGCTCCACGTAGAGCAAATCCTTGGGCGCAACCTCGCGCTGCAGAAACCGCGAAGCGAAGGATGCGCGATTGCGGTGATAGCTGTTCCGTCCGTTCACCGCTTCCCAGGGTGCCGAGGTGTACGGACCGCTCGCCGCCCACGCGGTGTAGCCGCTGGTCCTCACCTCGTCTGCGAACGAACCGCCTCTCCCTTGAAAACGCACATCCGCGCCTCCCGGATTCAAGCCAAGCATGACCATGGCGGGTTCGTTTCCACGCGCGAAGGGTCCGATGTACGGCTCCGGCATTGCGTCCAACTGCAGTGCACCGAGCCCCCGTCCCTGGTAGCTGGCACGCCAATCATCAAGACACGGATCGGAGACGCCCTCGTCGGCGAGCCAAGCCGCGATCGTGTCATCCCAGAAGTCAGCAACTCTCGCGCGAGCACTCATCAAGGTCAGCCTCTCGTCGGCATCCGGGGGAACTCCCTGAAGCCTAGAGAACGGCTCCCGCATCCTGAACGCTACGCTCCACCTTCGCGTGTAGCTTTCTCTCACCCCGTGTGAGAAGTTGAGTCCACCGGCACCCGAGATTCACCAGAATCCCCGTAGCGCTTCGTACGAAGGAGCACCAGATGTCGTTCCCCGCGCGCGCATGAGCGCCATTCTCGAGCTGCCCATCGTCGACTCGCCCGCGATGTGGATCATCTACCTCGTCGCGGTCGCCCTCACGATCACGCTGCTCGTGCGGGACCCCGACCCGAAGTGGTTCGTGCGCGCCTCCATCGGCGCCGTCGCGGGAGCGCTGCTCGGCATGGGCATCTACTTCGCCGGCAACCTGCTCGACCTTTTCGGCGTGAACCTGCCCCTCATGGTGGGCGTGTGGACGACCGCCATGTTCGCGGGCGTCGGCCTCGCCATCGCCTCCTTCCCGGACGCGAAGCCGTGGCGCAAGGTCGTCGCGAGCGTCGCCATCCTCGCCTACCTCCTCGCGGGGGCAACCGGCATCAACGCGTTCTACGGCCTCAACCCCACCCTCGGCTCCGTCTTCGGCGACGTCGAAGAAGCGCAGATCTCACTCCCGGACGCCAACCCAGACAACCGGGCCGCACCCGCGCAGCCCCTCGCGGCAACCTGGCAGGCGCCAAGCAGCATGCCCTCCGTCGGCGAGCGCGGCTCGGCCCCCATCCCCGGGACCGAATCCGGCTTCGTGGCGCGAGACGCGGGCATCTACCTGCCCCCGGCTGCTCTGGTCGACAACGCCCCCGCTCTCCCAGTGGTCATCATGATGATGGGATACCCGGGAAACCCCGACGGCACGATCATCAGCGACGTGCTCGACGAGTTCGCCGCCAAGAACAACGGCCTCGCGCCGATCGTCATCATCGCCGACCAACTCGGCGCCGCCGGCGTCCAGGACCCGGCCTGCGCCGACTCCGCAAAATACGGGAACGCCGAGACCTACATCACGACGGACGTCGTCAACTGGGCGAACACGAACCTCAACGTCATCAAAGACCCCAAGTACTGGACCATCGCCGGCTACTCGAACGGCGGCGGATGCGCCGCGAAATACGGCGCAAAGCACCCCGACCTCTTCAAGAACGTCATCAGCGTCTCGGGCGAGGAGTTCCCCGGTTCCGAGGGCGCGGATGCTGCGACCGCCGACCTCTACGGCGGCGACACGACCGCTTTCGAAGCCTCCAAGCCCATCAACATCATGAAGGCTGCCCCCGCCGGCAGCTACTCCGGTATGACCGCGATCTTCACCGCCGGCAGCGAAGACCCCACGTTCGCCGCGGCGGCAACGGCCGTCTCGCAAGCGGCCGATGCAGTCGGCATCGCCACAACCCTGTTCCTCGTGCAGGGCGCCGACCACGGCGGCGACGCCGTCAGCGGCGGCCTCACCGAGGGCTTCGACGTGCTCTACCCCGTGCTCGGACTCTCCACCGGCACCTGAACGAGCTTCCGCCAGCCTTCGGCCACCACGCTCACGAGCGACAGCTAGGGGCGGGCCGACCCCACAGCGTCACGCGCTTCCGGAACCCGCCCCACCCGACGCCTCACGAGCATCCACGCGATGCCGAGAACGACGAACCACACCGGGGTCAGCAGCAGTGGCCCCCGAGTGTCGTCGAACATGCCGAGCACCACGAGCATGAAGACGAAGAACCCGAGCACCACCCACGAGAGCGGCACACCGAAACGCAGCCGGTAGGCGGATGCGGCATGCAGCTCGGGACGGCGGCGCCGGTACACGAGGTACGACGCGAGGATCATCGACCACACGAAGATGAAGAGAATCGACGAGACCGCTGTGACGAGCTGGAACGCGTCGTCGAAGATCAACCCGAGCGATCCGCCCAGCAGCACGACCCCACAGGACAGCAGCAGGGCACGGCCAGGCACGGCTGTCCGCGTCAGCTTCCCGAACATCGCGGGAGCCTGCCTCCTCGTCGCGAGACCGTAGGCCATACGACTCGAGGAGAAGAAGCCGCTGTTCGCGGCTGACACCGCCGACGTCATCACCACGGCGTTGATGAGGGCTGCCGCCCCACCGAGACCGATGAGCAGGAAGAGCGCCACGAATGGGCTCTCGCTCGGGTCGATCTCGCTCCACGGCGTCACGCACATGATGACGCCGAGCGCGAGCACGTAGAAGAACAGGATGCGCATCGGCACCTGGTTGATCGCCTTGGGCAGGTTCTTCTCCGGATCCTTCGCCTCGGCCGCCGTCGTGCCGACGAGCTCGATACCCGCGAACGCGAAGATCGCGATCTGGAAGCCGCCAAGGAACCCGATGAGACCGTTCGGGAAGAAGCCGCCGTCGTCCCACAGATGCGTGACGCTCGCCGCATCCCCGTTCGGAGCCGTGAACGCCGTCGCGATGAGGAAGATACCGACCACGATCAGCCCGAGAATCGTGACCACCTTGATGAGCGCGAACCAGAACTCGGCCTCTCCGAACGCCTTCACGGCAATGAGATTCAACGCCAGCACAAACGCGACCGCGATGATCATCGGCACCCAACCGGGAAGATCCGGCCACCAGAACCTCGCATACGTCTGCACGCCCACCATGTCAGCCGTCGCGATCGAGATGAGACACAGCCAATACGTCCAGCCGATGAAGAAGCGCGCCCATTCACCGAGATAGTCGGCGGCGAAGTCCTGGAAGGTGCGATAGCCGAGATTCGAGAGCAGCAGCTCCCCCATCGCCCGCATCATCACGAACAGCATCGCGCCGACGACGACATACACGAGCAGAATCGACGGGCCAGCCTTATGGATGCCGATGCCGGAACCCAGGAAGAGTCCCGTTCCGATCGCACCGCCGATAGCGATCAGCTGAATGTGTCGGTTGCTGAGACCGCGCTCAAGGGATGGCCCGGCAGTTGGGGAATCGCCTTCGATACCGCTCATGGCCAGAGCCTAGATCCAGTGAGAGGAAAACTCACCAGAAAAGATTGGTGGAGGACTCTGGAATTGCACCAGACAAGGCGTCTCAAGAACGCATCCCCCAAGGATTCGAGTGTAAGCCCATGATCGTTCCGGGAGCAAGTTGGAAACGCCGAGAACGGATGCGAGAACCGGCGCTTTCCACCCGTCAGCCGCCGCGCTTCTGCGCCTCGAGATCCCACACGAGCTCGAGCGAGGAGAAGCCCTCCTCACCATCGGAGTCTCGATACAGCTCGACGAAGCGTCCGATGTCCTCCTGCCAGCGCGCATTCGCCGGATCGACGTCGAGCGCGGCGATGGCCGCATCCCAGTCGTCGCAGATCACGTCGTGGAAGAGCCGATGCCCGGAGCGGAAGATCGTCCAGCTACGGATGCCGACCCGGCCGAACGCGGCCATGAGCTCGTCAGGCACGACGGCGTGGCTGGCGCGGTACCCCTCGATCGATCCCGGCTTGATCTCCGAGTGGAGCGCGACCCTCATCGTGAGACTCGCATCCAGCGCTCGCCGCGGGCTGCAGCACACGTCTCGTCTCGAAGAAGGGCTCCATCGGTAGCTTCCATACTCGAATGCTAGCGACATCGTGTCCCCCGGGAGCGCAGCACATGGCATACAGAATGGCCCAGCCACCCCGGGAGCGGTGACTGGGCCATTCGAGGCAGGGACCTAGGCCAGGGCGGCCTGCTGGTTGCTCGCGTTGCGCGAGTCGATCGACTTGGCGAGCACCCCCGTGACGGCGATGAGGATCGCGACCGCGAGGGCGACGACGCCGACGAGCGTCGACTCGGGTGCATCCGCGAGCCGCCCGAAGCCAACCCAGGCGACACCCCAGATGATGGCCGCCGACACGGCGAGGTTCTTCCATCGCCACACGTAGAACGTCGCGAGTCCGAGGACGGCGACGAGGGCCGCGGTGGTCGAGATCTCGCCGAGCGTGCTCTCCGCAGCCACCCCGGTCGAGACGATGGCCGCCCCGAGGTTCGCGAGGGTCGCAACCGACACCCAGCCGAGGTAGAGGCCGAAGGTCGTGTCGACCGCGAGGCGCTCGCCCCAGTTCTCGGCAGGGCGCGCGGCGATGCGGCTCACCAGCGCGATGCACACGGCGAGCAGCGCGACGATGACGACGACACTCACCCAGATCAGGCCGAACTGAGTGACAAGGAGCCATCCGGCGTTCAGGAGCATCGACAGCGCGGCCAGCCAGCCCGTGGAGCGAGCCTTGGCCGACGTGGCCTGCTTCGGCAGCCACTGCCAGACGACGTAGGCGAACAGGCCGAGGTAGATGACCGACCAGATCGAGAAGGCCGTGCCGGCCGGGGCGATGAGCGTTGCGTCGGCGGAGAGGTTGCCGCTCGACGACTGATTGACCTCAGTGCCGCCGAAGAGACCCACCCCGTAGAGGGTCCCGACGACGCAGAGGATTCCGGAGACGGTCACGAACAGACGGCGGAGAAGATCGGAGGACATGCAAAGAAGCTAAACGATCTAACTGAATGCGGCGTGGATGTTGACACTCTCGCGTGCCAGAGGCGATCGAGTCGCCGCAGCATGGGAAAACGCCCCCGACCATGAACAGCACCGCGTGGTGCTCATGGTCGGGGGCGTCAGAGGAGTCCGGCTCCGAGCCGACTCCGCGCCGCTTAGAGCTGGACCTTTCCGCTGTCCCCCTCGATGGGCTCTCCGGAGACCTTCGACTTGATGAAGCTGAAGACCGTCGCGATGCGGCCGCCCGGGGTGTCCCAGTACTCGCCACCGCTCGCCGTGAACTTCAGGACGCCCACGTTCGGGTCCTCGGGTCCGTCAGGGAACCACGCCTCGGCCGCAGGGTTCCAGAGCTCGCGCAGCTTCTCCGGCGCATCCACGACCCCCGCCGTCCCGGAGAGCGAGACCCACGAGTCGTTCGAGCTCAGTGAGACCCCGGCGCGAGCATCCGCTGCGAGGTTGCGGACCGTCGTCGAGTCCTTCTGGATGAGGAACCACAGGTCGCCGTCGAACTCCGCCTCCTGAATCGTGAGCGGATGCGCGACCAGCGACCCCGAGCCCTCGATCGTCGTGAGCATGGCGAAGCGGAACTCCTTGACGAGCTTCGCGATCTTCGCAACCTCGTCGGCATGCGAAGCGTTCGAGTGGGTTCCGTGGCCGTCGTGCGTCGTGTGGTCGGTCATGTATTGCTCCTCGGGGGATCAGATCGTGCGCGTTGTCGCGCCCGTCGTCGGGCGCTCCCGCTAACGGGACCCGGCGAACGTACGCACGGGGCCTCCGAATCCCCCTCGTGTCTCCCGGATGCCCGCCGTGCACTCCCGGCGCGGCGCCTGGGAGCGAGACGAAACGCGTGTGCTCTAGCGGCGAGCGCCGTAGCCGATCAGCTCGCGCAGCCAGCCGACTCCCTTGACGGTGGCGCCGACGGCCGCGACGCGTTCGCTGAGCTCGCGATCGCTCGTGGCGACCGTCACGGTCTCGCCCCCATCGACCCGGCGACGTGCCTCATCGACGATCGCGTCGTCCCCTGACGCGCTCGCGCGCACCACTCGAACCTGGGCGTGCTGTGCCTCGTCGTCCGACGGGCCGCGGATCTCCCGCGCGGCGCCCTCGACGACAACCGCGAACTCCGGGAACCAGCTCGTGCCGCCCAGCCCCAGATCTTCGGCCGAGACGCCGGACGTCATCGACGTGGATCCGGACGACGCAGGCAGGGCCGCTCCGGCTCGAGCGAAGGCCTCGACCTTCGACAGCAGCCGCTCGGCTGCGCCCGCACGGTCTCGCCACCAGCCGTCGGGGACCGAGCCGACCACGTTCGCCGCGTCGACGACAACCGCCGGGCGCACCTCGAGGGCGGCCCGCAGCGCAGGCCAGGAGGCTGCGAAGCCGTGGTGCAGCGGCAGCTTGTCCACCTCGTCGATGGGAACCCAGCGCAGCTCGAGGCTCTCCGCGTCGGCGATGACCGGATCGAACGGCTCGACGACGCGAGCGACGAGCGTCGTGTACCGCCAGAAGCCCAGCTCCAGCACGCTCGTGAAGAGCGGCAAGACGGAGCCGCACGGCACACCCGCTTCCTCTGCGGCCTCGCGGAGGGCGCCGACGGCCGGGGATTCGCCCTCGTGCAGCGCCCCGCCCGGGATGCCCCACGTGCCGCCGTGGTGGCTCCACTCGGCGCGATGCTGAAGCAGGATGCCGCGCTGCGGGTCGACGGCCACGAGCCCTGCGGCACCGAACCGGCCCCAGTAGCGCTGTCCGGTCTCGGAGTACACCCACGCGTCGCCGGGATCGCGCGGCCCATGCAGCAGGCGGCGCGAAACCTGGTTGCCGGCGGGGGAAGTCGTCACCCCGTCAGCTTCACACGGCGCGGCTCCGCTGCCAAGAGCCCAGCCAGACGGGCGTAACAGATGCTCTCGCATGGACCGTGCGGGCGAGGGGCGACTCCGCAGACGTGCAGCCTGTGGACGCGCCCCTTCCACAGGCGCGAGGGCAGCTCGGTTCCGGCCCGTTCGTCGCGCGCACACTCGTCGCATGACAGCGATCCCAGCCCCGATGACCGAGCCCATCATCAGCGACGAGGAGGTGCTTCGTCACGTGACCGGCCTCGTCGGAGAGGCCTATCGGCGCCAGCTCTGGCTCATGTTCCTCGACGCCGACGACCTCGCCCTCCCGGTCCTCATGCCGATCGAGGCCTACCCGAACAGGCCCACGTATCCGCACCTCGAGAAGATCGCGGGGGCCATCGCCGAGATGGTCGCCGAGCTGCGGGCCGCGAGCATCATCCTCACGTGGGAGCGGCCAGGCCCTGGCGACTCCACGCCAGACGAGCGGCTGTGGGCAGCCGCGCTCGGCATCGCGTGCGAGGTGCGCGAGCTCTCCGTGCGCGCGCAGCTCCTCGCGTCGCGCGAGGGCGTGCGCCACTTCGACAAGGCCGAGTACTTCGCCGTGGCGGCGTGACCGATGCTGACACCCCCTCCGAGGCTGTCGACAGAGGTCACACGAAGCGTGGCGGCGACACGAACCGCGGCAGCCGCAGCAACCGCCGCGGCGACACGGTCCGCCGAGTCAGTCGGTGGTCAGCACCACGAGGCGCTGCGTGGCCCGGGTCATGGCGACGTACCGGTCGACGGCACCCTCGATCCCGGTCCCGAACTGCTCGGGATCCACGAGCACGACCAGGTCGAACTCGAGGCCCTTCGCCGTCTCCGGAGTGAGCGAGCGCACCCGGCCTCGGTTGTCGAACTCGACTTCGCTCGGGCCATCACCGCCACCGCTCCCGCCCCCGACGGCCGTGATGACGCAGGCGATTCCCTCGAGGTTCTCGTCCAACCACGCATCCAGCACCTGCTGGAGGTCAGCGACCGATCCGTGCACGACGGGCAGCCCGCTGCTGCGCACCGACACCGGAACGTTGGCATCCGGCAGCGCCGCCAGGATGACGGGCGCAGCTTCAGCCATGACCTCCTCCGGCGTGCGGTAGTTGATCGTGAGCTGCGCCACCTCGACCTTCGGCAGGCCGATGCCTCGCAGACGCTCCTCCCACGTCTCGCGGAAGCCGTGCCTCGCCTGCGCCCGGTCGCCGACGACCGTGAAGCTGCGCGAGGGGCACCGCGCAAGCAGCATCGCCCACTCGGCATCGGTGAGCTCCTGCGCCTCGTCGATCACCACGTGCGCGAAGGGGCCAGCCAGCTCGTCGAAGTCGACCGGGGGCAGGGAATCCTCGTCGATGAGCGAGTGCTGCGCATCCTCGACCCGGAGCATCGTGACGACACCCTCGCCGTCGTCGTCACCCTCGATGAGGTTGTCGACCACGTGCGACATGTTCTCCTGCTGCGACACCAGTGCCTCGGCCCGCCGGGCCCGCTGCCGGAACTCGTTCGGGTCGCCCGTGAGTCGCCTCGCCGCGTCGATGAGCGGGAGATCCGAGACGGTCCACGAGCGAGCATCCGCCCGCTGCAGCGCCCGAACCTGTTCAGCGCTCAGCTCAGGGGCGCACCACTGCAGGTACGCCGGCACCGACCAGAGGTCGGCGATCACGGAAGCCGGGTCGAGCAGCGGCCACGCCTTCGCGAACGCAGCCCGCAACCGCTCGTCACGCACCAGCGACGCCCGCACAGCGTGCTCGGAAGCCTGCGGCGAGCGCTTGTCGACGAGGAGCCGCAGCACCTCCTCCCACACCTGCTCACGAGCCTCGTTGTGCGTGAGCCCGGGCTCGTACGCCACCAACGCCTCCGCCCAGTCGCGGGCGTCCAGGGTCAGCTCCTGCGAGTCCGTCGTCGTCACCGAGAACGGCGCCCGCGGCGGACGCTGGTGGTACCGCACCGCCTTGCCCACGGCCCGCACCAGGTCGAGCGACGACTTCAGCCGGGCGACGGATGCATCGGTCTCCTCCCGCGCGTCGGCCCCTTCCGGGAGCAGGTCGCGGAGCGTGCACAGCTGCACGCTGTCCTCGCCGAGGCTCGGGAGCACGTTCGCCACATAGTTCAGGTACGGGCGGCTCGGGCCCACGAACAGCACCCCGCCGCGCCCCTGCTTGAAGCGGGGGTCCGAGTACAGCAGGAACGCCGTGCGGTGCAGCGCCACAACCGTCTTGCCGGTGCCGGGCCCGCCATCCACGACCAGCGCGCCCCGCGAAGGGGCACGGATGATCGCGTCCTGATCGGCCTGGATCGTGCCGAGCACGTCGCGCATCTCCCCCGACCTCGCCGACCCGAGACTCGCGATGAACGACGACTGGTCGTCCAGTGCCACACGACCGACAAGATCTCCGGGCACGAACACCTCATCCCAGTAGTCGACGACCCGCTCCACGTTCCAGCGGTACCGGCGGCGACTCGCCAGGCCGAGCGGATTCGCGTGCGTCGCCGCGAAGAAGGGCTCAGCCGCCGGCACACGCCAGTCGATGAGCAGTCGACGCCCGGCCTCGTCGGCGAGACCGAACCGGCCGACGTACACGTCGGGCGAACCATCCGTCGGCGTCATGCGCCCCAAGCACGCATCGACCCCGAAGCGCTCCAGGCCACGCAGCTGACGCGACAGGCGATGGATCTCCGTATCCCGATCAAGCGCCTGCTGCCCCGCGCCGCCCTCCGTCAGCCGCAGCTCATCGAGCCGCGCCGCGAGCTCGCCCTTCTGCAGGGCCAGCGCCTCAGCGACCGCAGCGAACTGCTCAGCATCAGCACCCACCAGTTCCGGGTCGGACTTGAAAGAAAGGTGGGGCGGGAGGGCAAAGACTTCAGCAGAAGATGTCACGATCGCTCATTCTGGTGCCTCGACGGGGCCTTGCGGCAAGCCCCCTGGTGATTTATAACTTGGAAGAGGCAGGCAGGCGCTCGAGAACCACCGCGATCGCCACCGCGACAGCCACCCCGATGAGCGTCTCCACACCCCGCTCGAGCAGCAGCTGGCCGGCCGAGACATCCCCCGCGAGGCGCCCCATGACCAGCACAAGCGGCGTCAGGAACAGCAGCCCCAGCGTGTAGTTGCGCACGATGAACAGCTCGACCCCACCTTGCAGGGCGATCACCAGCAGCACCACGACCAGGCCGCTCGGCTCGAACGCCATCAGCACGGCCGCCGCCCCGAGGCCGAGCACCGTCCCCACAAGCCGATGCGTCGCCCGCAGCACCCGATGGAACCCCGTCGCCGCCGACAGACCGGCGATCGCGGACACCATCGCCCAGTACGGATGCCCGATGCCGATCAGCAGCGGAATCGCCCCAGCCACCAGCGTGCCGACCGCGAACATCCACGCACGCCCCAGCGGCGTCGACCTCGCCGGACGAACCGACCTGATCGACCCCGTCGACAGCGAACCCACAGCGGAGGCCCCCGAGGCGGGTGCACCCGTAGCGGAGGCCCCCGAGGCGGTTGCTCCCGCTGCGGCTGGTCCCGAGAAAGCTGGCCCCGGAGCCTGAGCAGGAGCACCGGCCCCGCCGGCAGCAGCTCGCGCCGCGCGGCCCCTGTCCACGAGCTCCCCGACCACACCGAACGCGAGCCCGAGGAGCAGCGACCACACGGCCGTCACGACGGCCACGCCGAGACCACGCAGCAGCACCGCCCCGTCCACCGCGAGCGCCGCGATCGCGGCGAGGGCGAAGATCTGGAACATGGGGCCGGGAGGCGCCCACCGTACCCGGTCGCCGAGGAGGGACATGAGGAACGCCCATGCGGCGGCGATGGGCAGCACGAGCAGGCCGCGCTCGGGCGACAAGGAGATGAGCGCACCCACCCCGACGGAGACGAGCAGCGCCCCCGCGGCGATCGACTGCAGCCGGAGGCGGGCGAAGACGCCCAGCCCGCGACCGTAGACGCTCGTGAATGCGCCGAACACGGCGAAGATCGCCAGCTGCATGGATCCGGTCGCCCACAGGAGCACCAGTGGCGCGCCGATCGCCAGCGCAACCCGCAGCGCCACCCAGTGGTCACGTCGGTAGGGCCCCATCGTCACGAGGTCGCGCCAGCCAGGAATCAGCTCGTGTCGGGAAAAAGGCATTGCGCCATTATCTCCCCGCCCTGGGGACTTCTCCCCGTCTGCCAGCCCTGACCACGGCCCCGAACTTAAGATAGGCTCGCCTTACTCAAAGCCGAGTCGCGTTGGACGTTCAGCGCGACGCGCAGGCTTGGCCCGTCCGCCCCCAAAGCGCCCGTGCGGCCCCTGCAACGGCTCCACTCTCTGTGCGCGCAGCACAGCACATCCCCGAACCGAGGATCCGCCATGCCCGAAACGCTCACGACTTCCACGCGGCGCACGGCCGCCCGCATCCAGGGTGCCGGCCTGCTCGCCATCTCCGCGCTCCTCCTCGCCGGATGCGCCCCAGCGGCCACCGGCGCCGCGCCCGAAGAGACCGCCGCTGCATCCGGAAC
Organism: Pseudoclavibacter sp. RFBJ3; assembly: GCF_002931375.1. Lineage (NCBI taxonomy): Bacteria > Bacillati > Actinomycetota > Actinomycetes > Micrococcales > Microbacteriaceae > Pseudoclavibacter > Pseudoclavibacter sp. RFBJ3. Next base: position 286,035 of record NZ_PSXZ01000006.1, read on the forward strand.
CGTCACCATCACCGACAACCACGGCGAGATCGAGGTTCCCGTCAACCCCGAGCGCGTGATCGCCCTCGACAACACGACGTTCCAGACCCTCAGCGACTGGGGCATCAATGTCGTCGCAGCCCCCAAGCCGCTCATGGAGAGCGTCTGGCCCGACCTCGCTGGTGGCGACGAGGTGCTCGATGTCGGCCTCCACCGCGAGCCAGACCTCGAGGCCGTCATCGAAGCCGAGCCCGACCTCATCATCGGCGGCTACCGCTTCCAGGACTACTACGAGGACCTCAAGGGCATCCAGCCCAAGACCATCGAGATCAACCCCCGCGACGGCGAAGAGGCCACGAGCGAGCTGAAGCGCCAGGTCGAGATCCTCGGCCAGATCTTCGACAAGGAAGCGGAAGCCGCCGAGACGGTCGCCGCGTTCGACACCGCCATCGCCGACGCCAAGAGCGCCTACAACGGCACCGACACGGTCGTCGGGCTCATCACCTCAGGCGGCGAGATCGCCTACGCGGCACCCGGCGAGGGACGCGGCGTCGGCCAGCTCTTCCCCACGATCGGCCTCACCCCCGCCATCGACCAGGCCGCTGAGGATGCCTCGCACGGCGACGACATCAGCGTCGAGGCCATCGCCCAGGCCAACCCCGAGTGGATGATCGTGCTCGACCGCGACGCCGGCACCGGCGAAGAGGGCGCGACGGCAGCAGCCGAGCTGATCGCCGGCGCCGAGGCCCTGCAGAACGTGCCAGCCGTGCAGAAGAACCAGATCGTCTACCTCGACCCGTCCTTCTACCTCGACGAGGGCATCCAGGCCTACACGGGCCTGTACACGGACGTCGCAGCGGCGTTCTCCGGCGTGAGCAGCTAGCCACGCCCCGGGCTCTCGTGCCCCGCCGCTCCCCCCGTGCCCTCGCGGCACCCGAGCGGCGGGGCACGAACCGGCCCCGGGCTCCCCGGGGTCTCCCGCCGTTCAGCTGCGCAAGCCGCGGCAGCCGCACAGCACCCCTCCGCACGTCACCCACGACAGCGAGCGAATGACAGCAACAGCCCCACCCCCAGCAGCGCCGGCGCCCCGAGCCGCGCCGAAGCCGCACGTGCCGCTCCTCAACCGGCGAGGGGCGCTTCCCATCGGCATCGTCACCGTCGCCGGTCTCGCCGTCCTGTCGCTCTTCGTCGGCGCCTACGACATCGCCGGCAACGAGTTCGGCGGCGAGATGATCTGGATCTCCCGGGTCCCCCGCACCATCTCGCTCGTGCTCGCGGGCTGCGCGATGAGCGTCTCCGGCCTCATCCTGCAGCTGCTCACCCAGAACCGCTTCGTGGAGCCCACGACGACCGGCACCACCGAGTGGTCGGCCCTCGGCCTACTCGTGAGCTACATCGTCGCCCCGGCGGCCGGCCTCACGACCCGCATGGTCATGGCCAGCGTGTCCGCCTTCATCGGCACCATGGTGTTCCTCGCCGTGCTGCGCCGCGTCGCCCTCCGCTCCGCCCTGATCGTGCCGCTCATCGGCATCATGCTCGGCGCAGTCGTCTCCGCCTTCACGACCTGGCTCGCCATCGAGACGAACTACCTGCAGATGCTCGGCACCTGGTTCATGGGCAGCTTCACGAGCGTCGTCCGCGGCCGCTACGAGGTGCTGTGGATCGTCGCCGTCATCGTCGTCATCGCGTACTTCGTCGCCGACCGCTTCACCGTCGCGGGCCTCGGCAAGGACATCGCCACGAACTTCGGGCTCAACTACACCCTCGTCATGTTCATCGGCACGGCCCTCGTCGCCATCGCCACCGGCGTCACCACCGTCGTGGTCGGCTTCCTGCCCTTCCTCGGGCTCATCGTGCCGAACCTCGTCTCCATGGCGCGCGGCGACAACCTCAGATCGAACCTGCCCTGGGTGTGCGTACTCGGCGTCGGCATCATCATCGTCTGCGACATCATCGGCCGCGTCATCCGCATGCCCTTCGAGCTGCCCGTCTCCATGATCCTCGGCATGGTGGGCGCCGCCGTCTTCATCACCCTCCTGCTCCGGATGCGCCGCAATGGCTGAGACCGTGCCCCGCTTCCCGAGATCCACGTCCCGTCGCATCGGCGACCAGGTCAGCGACGCCAGCCGCCCCGCGAAAGCTCCCCGACTGTGGCTGCGCTTCAGCATCCTCGGCGCCCTCGTCGTCCTCGCCGCCGTCGGCGTCCTCACCTACGACATCGCCATGGAGCCCGGCAGCCGCGGCTTCTGGCTCGCCGTGAACCTGCGCGTCGTGACCGTCGCGACCGTCATCGTCGTCGCCGCCTGCCAGGCCGTCGCGACCGTGCTGTTCCACACCGCGACCGGCAACCGCATCCTCACCCCCTCGATCATGGGGTTCGACGCGATCTACGTCGTCTTCCAGACCGCGCTCGTGTTCTTCCTCGGCGGCGCCGCCCTCGCCTCCACCGACGGCCTGCCCAAGGTGTTCCTGCAGAGCTTCCTCATGGTGGGCTTCGCGACGCTGCTCTACACGTGGCTGTTCTCCGGCAAACGCGGCAACCTGCACATCATGCTGCTCATCGGCGTCGTCTTCGGGGTGGGCTTCGGCTCGCTCTCCACCTTCATGCAGCGCCTCCTCACCCCAAGCGAGTTCGACGTGCTCTCCGCGAAGCTCTTCGGCAACCTCAGCAACTCGAACCCCGAGTACCTGCCGTGGGCTGCGCTCATCATCGCGGTCGTGCTCGCCTTCATCTGGCGCACCCGGAACACCCTCGACGTGCTCGCCCTCGGCCGCGACACCGCCGTCAACCTCGGCGTCGCCTACAAGCGCAAGGTCACGGTGCTCCTCATCCTGACGGCCGTGCTCATCTCCATCTCGACGACCCTCGTCGGCCCCATGACGTTCTTCGGGTTCATCGTCGCGACCCTCGCCTACCAGCTGACGGGCTCCTCCCTGCACAAGCACGTCATCCCGTTCGCGATGCTGCTCGGCATGCTGACGCTGCTCGGCGGCTACTTCGTGCTGCGCCACGTGTTCTACGCGGCCGGGTCCCTCTCGATCATCATCGAGTTCGTCGGCGGCCTGTTCTTCATTGTCTACCTGCTCCGAAAGGGTGCACTGTGACTCCGACTGGCTACCTCCTCCGAAAGGGTGCTCTGTGATCTCGCTCTCGAACGTCACCAAGACCTACGCCAAGACCACCGTGCTCGGCCCCGTGACCCTCGACATCCCGGCTGGCGGTATCACGGCGCTCGTCGGGCCGAACGGCGCAGGCAAGTCGACGCTCCTCACGATCGTCGGCAGGCTGACGGATGCGAGCACCGGCACCGTCACCGTTGGCGGACACGACGTCACGAAGGCCAGGAGCCGCGACCTCGCGAAGGTCGTCTCGATCCTCCGCCAGGAGAACCACTTCGTCACCCGGCTCACGGTGCGCGAGCTCGTCGGCTTCGGCCGCTTCCCCCACTCGCAGGGGCGCCTCACCGCCGACGACAAGGTGCACATCGACCGGGCCATCGAGTTCCTCGACCTGGCGGCACTCGAGCACCGATACCTCGACCAGCTCTCCGGCGGGCAGCGCCAGCGCGCCTACGTCGCCATGGTGCTCGCCCAGGACACCGACTACATCCTCCTCGACGAACCCCTCAACAACCTCGACATGAAGCACGCCGTCGCCATGATGGGCCAGCTGCGCCGCGCCGCCGACGAACTCGGGAAGACGTTCGTCATCGTCATCCACGACATCAACTTCGCGGCCGCCTACGCCGACAACATCGTCGCCCTCACCGACGGCCAGCTCGCGCACTCCGGCAGCCCGAGCGAGCTCATGACGACCGAGACGCTCGAGCAGGTCTTCGGCACCCCCATCCAGGTGCGCCACGACGGCGACTACCCGCTCGCCGTCTACTACCGGTAGGCACTCGCCGGCAGCGCATCCCCCTCCCCATCCCACCCCACGGAAGTCGTTCACCATGCACACACGCACCACACGCAGAGCCGCAACGCTCATCGCCTCCGCAGCCCTCACGGGCTTGCTGCTCGCCGGATGCTCGGCCGGAGCCGCGGACGCCCCGACCGCTGGAGACGCGGAGGGCAGCGCATCCGGGACCCGCTCCGTCGAGCACGCCCGCGGTACGGCTGAGGTCCCAACCGACCCCCAGCGCGTCGTCGTCCTCGAACCCGTCGAGCTCGACACTGCCGTGGCCCTCGGCGTCACCCCGGTCGGTGCAGCAGTCGCGAGCAACGTCGCCGGCGTGCCCGAGTACCTGGGCGTCGACGGCGTCGAGCCCGTCGGTACGGTGCCGGAGCCCGACCTCGAGGCCATCGCCGCCCTCAAGCCCGACCTGATCCTCGGCACGGAGTCGCGGCATTCGAAGCTCTACGAGCAGCTCGGAGCCATCGCCCCCACCGTCTTCATGGCGAGCCAGGCCGACCCGTGGCAGGAGAACGTCCTCCTCGTCGGCGAAGCCCTCGGGCAGCAGGACGAGGCACAGGAGCTGCTGACCGGCTTCAACGACCGCTGCGAGGAGATCAAGACCGAGTTCGGCGTCGACGGCAAGACCGCCAACCTCATCCGCCCCCGCGACGAGACGACGCTCAGCCTCTACGGTCCGACCTCGTTCGCCGGCGGCGCGCTCGAATGCGCCGGCCTCACCATCCCCGAGCAGGAATGGGAAGACGGACTCCAGGCCGACCTCTCCCCCGAGAACATCCTCGACGCCAAGGCCGACTACGTGTTCGTGACGACCGCCGACGTCGACGACGCATCGACCATCCCTGCCGCGATCACCCAGAACGCCGCCGAGTTCCCCTCGGTGACCCTCGTCGACACCAGCTACTGGGTGTCCGGCGTCGGCCCCAAGGGCGGCGCGCTCGTGCTCGACGACATCGAGCGCTTCCTCGAAACCCAGCGGTGACGCTCCTCCACACCGATCGCACCCCGGCTCGACTCAGGGCGGGGTCACGAGCGCGCGCAACCATCGGCGCCCTCGTGCTCCTCGCCCTGCTCGTGACCGCAGTGGCACTCTCCCTCATGCTCGGCTCCAACGCGCTCCCGCCGCACGTCGTGCTCGACGTGCTGCGGGGCGGCGGCTCCTCCGAAGCGCGCTACGTCGTCGCCGAGCTCCGGGTGCCGCGCACGGTCACGGGCATCGTCGTCGGCGTCGCCCTCGGCGTCGCCGGATCCCTCATCCAGGCCTTCACCCGCAACCCGCTCGCCGACCCCGGCATCCTCGGCGTCAACGCCGGGGCCGCATTCGCGATCGCCATCGGAGTGGCGTTCCTCGGGCTCCGAGACATCTCGTCGTTCGTGTGGCTGGGCTTCCTCGGCGCCCTCATCGTGACCGTCGCCGTGTACCTCATCGGCTCCTCCGGCCGCGGCCCCGCCGACCCCATCCGCCTCACCCTGGCCGGGGTGGCCCTCGGCGCCGTGTTCTCGGGGATGACCACCGGCATGACCCTCAGCAACCCGGATGCCTTCGAGCGGATGCGGTCCTGGAACGCCGGCTCGCTGCTCGGCCGCGGCTTCGACGTCCTGCTGCCGGTGCTCCCCTTCATCGCGCTCGCAGTGCTCGGTGCCCTCCTGCTCGCCCCCGGCCTCAACGCCCTCGCCCTCGGGGAGGACGTCGCCCGCTCCCAGGGCGCCAACGTCGGCGCGATCCGAGTCGGCGTCATCCTCGCCGTCACCGTGCTCGCGGGGACCGCGACCGCACTGGCCGGCCCCATCTCGTTCATCGGCCTCATGGTGCCGCACGTCGCACGGTGGCTGTTCGGCGTCGACCAGCGGGTCATCCTCGTCATCTCCGTGGTCCTCGCCCCCGTCATCGTGCTCCTCTCGGATGTGCTCGGCCGCGTCCTCATCGCGCCCGCCGAGATCCCCGTCGGGATCGTCACGGCGTTCGTCGGAGCCCCGATCCTGATCGCCCTCGCCAGACAGCGGAAGGCGAGCACCCTCTCATGACAGCGACCCGCACCCCGACCCCCACCGAGGACCGCCTCGAGCCCGTCGACCTCGGCTACCGGCAGCTCCGCCTCGGGGCCGGCCCCATCGCCGTCTCCGTCCGCCTGCGCAGCGCCATCGTCGGTGCGGCCGTGGCCGCGGCCGTGCTGGTCCTCGGAATCCTGGGCCTGGGGCTCGGCACGTATCCGCTCAGCCCCGATGCCGTCGTCCGCGCCCTGCTCGGCGGCGGCGACGCACTCGACCGCACCGTCGTCTACGAGTGGCGACTCGCTCGGGTCATCGCGGCCATCACCCTCGGCGCCTTCCTCGCCGTTGCCGGCGCCCTCTTCCAGACGGTCACGAGGAACCCGCTCGCGAGCCCCGATATCCTCGGCCTCTCCAACGGCGCCTTCACGGGCATGCTCGTGAGCATCGTCGTGTTCTCCGCCTCCTGGCCGCTCATGACCGCCGGCGCGGTGATCGGCGGCCTCCTCACGGCCCTCGTGATCTGGGCGTTCGCGCATCGCGGTGGCGCGCAGGGGTTCCGCCTCATCGTGATCGGCATCGGCGTCTCGGCCATGCTCGCCTCCGCGAACACGTGGATGCTGCTCGAGGTCGAGCTCGAGACCGCCATGTTCGCCTCCGCGTGGGGCGCCGGCACCCTCAACGGCGTGACCGGGCCGCCCCTCGCCGGCGCGATCGCCTGCGGCATCCCGCTGTTCGCCGTGCTGCTCTTCCTCGCCCCGCAGCTGCGTCAGCTCGACCTCGGTGACGACGTGGCCGCCGCGACCGGCGCCAGGCCGCAGCTCGTCCGCGCGCTTGTCCTGCTCGCCGCGGTCGGCCTCGTGTCGATCTCGACCGCCGTCATCGGCCCCGTCGCCTTCATCGCCCTGGCGGCTCCCCAGATCGCGCGCCGCATCGCGCGCACCCCGTACCTGTCGCTGCCGCTCGCAGCCCTGGTCGGGGCCCTGCTCCTCCTCGCCTCCGATCTCATCGCCCAGCACATCCTTCCCGTCACACTGCCGGTTGGGGTCGTGACGGTGTCCGTCGGCGGCCTCTACCTCGTCGTCACCATCGTCCAGGAGATCCGCCGCCGTGCCTGAGCACCAGCCACCACCCACCGCCCGCACGACCCGAGAGCGCGCCAAGCTCCCCGCCTCGTCGCGCCTCGTTGCCGAGGACATCACCCTCGGCTACGACGGCAGACCGATCATCGAGCACCTGAGCGCCGAGATCCCCGACGGCTCCTTCACCGTCATCATCGGCCCGAACGCGTGCGGCAAGTCCACCCTGCTCCGCGGCCTGTCCCGCCTGCTCGCGCCGGACGCCGGCCGAGTCGTGCTGGACGGGAAGGCCATCACGAGCATGCGGGCGAAGGACGTCGCCCGCCGCCTCGGCCTGCTGCCGCAGTCGGCCCTGGCCCCGGATGGCATCACCGTCGCCGACCTCGTCGGCCGCGGCAGGTTCGCGCACCAGCGTCTCCTGCGCCAATGGTCCGAGTCCGACGAGCGAGCGGTCCGCGATGCCCTCGACGCGACGGGCACCCTGCCGTTGGCGTCGAGACGCGTCGACGAGCTCTCCGGCGGCCAGCGCCAGCGGGTGTGGGTCGCGATGGTCCTCGCGCAGGAGACCGAGCTCCTCCTGCTCGACGAGCCGACAACGTTCCTCGACATCGCGCACCAGGTCGAGCTCATGGAGCTCTTCGCGCACCTCAACCGGCAGGGCCGCACGGTCGTCGCCGTGCTGCACGACCTCAACCACGCCGCGCGCTACGCCGATCACATCATCGCGATGCGTGACGGGCGCATCCTCGCGTCCGGCACACCCCGCGACGTCGTGACGAGCGAACGGGTCGAGGAGATCTACGGCCTGCCGAACGTCGTCATCGAGGACCCCATCACGGGCGGGCCGCTTGTCGTGCCGCGCGGGATGCCCCACCCTCGCTCGACGGAGAGCGCGCGGGAGGGCACGGGCTCCCCGGCCTAGTTCCCGCTGGCGTCGTTCCCGCCGGGTTCAGTCACGCTGGCGTCGAGGGGATCGAGCGCGTCGAGCCAGCCACCGACGACGGTCCGCGCGGCGGCCGTGAGGCGTGGGGCGAGCGCGAGCGCATCCGCGCGGATCTCCCGCGGGTCCAGCTCGTGGATGGCCAGCTCGTAGGCGTTCGCGATGAGCCAGGTCTCGACCATCCGCGGGTCGACCTCGAGGTGGAACTGCAGGCCGAGCAGGTTCCGGCCCGCGGCGAACGCCTGGTTCGGGAAGCCGGGGGTCTCGGCGAGTCGCTCGGCTCCTGCGGGGATCTCGAACTGGTCGCCGTGCCAGTGCAGCACCGGCACGTCGGCGAGGCCGCCCAGCACCGAAGCTGCCCCATCCGGGGTCAGCATGAGCGGCGAGAAGCCGATCTCCACGCGCCCCGTCGGCGCGACCGCCGCGCCCATGGCTGCCGCCATGAGCTGGGCCCCGAGGCACACGCCCAGCGTGGGCCGGCCTCTTTCGACGCGAGCCCTGATGGCGGCGATCTCGGGGGTCAGGAACGGGTACCGCTCCGCATCCCCCACCCCGATCGGCCCGCCGAGCACCACGACGAGGTCGGCATCGACGAGCAGCTCGGCACTGATCTCGTCCTGCCCAGCCTCGAGGTAGCGGATGTCGTAGCCGCGCTCCGTGAGCACGTCACGAAGCAGCCCGAGGTCCTCGAAGACGACGTGGCGGACGACCAGAGCGGTGAGGGACACGGCGGGCTCCTTGGGGTTGGGTGCGACTCGAGGCGACGAGTCGGGCGTCGGGGCAGGGCGTTGAGTCTGGGCGTCGGGTCAGAGCGTCGGCGCCGGGGCGATGCGCGCGTAGGCGGCGAGCACGGTGCGCTCGGAGCGCACGAGGTACTCGTCGAGCGCCGCCGCCGCCTCGTCCGTATCGCCGGCGAGGTGGAGCTCCAGCACGCGCTGATTGAGCTCGATGTAGGGCGCGTGCAGGTACTCGAGGTCCTCGAGGAAGCCGAACGCGAGCCGCAGCTCCGCCGAGACGTTCGCGTAGACGCGGTCGAGGCGCTCGCTGTCCGCGAGCGCGACGATCGCCGTGTGGAACGCCATGTTGGCGGTGCCGACCGCCGCCCAGTCGCCGGCCTCTCGCCCTCGGATGGCGTGCTCGACGGCCTCGCGCATCCGCGCCCCGGCCGGGTGCCGCCCCGGGGCGGCGCGCAGGGCCTGCACCTCGATCATGCGTCGAACGCGATAGATGTCGAGGATCGAGGCCAGTGAGGGGATGGCGACGAAGACGCCCGCGTTGGGGCGCCGGGTGAGCAGTCGCTCCGCCGTGAGCATTCGGAAGGCCTCGCGGAGGGTGTTGCGCGAGACGTCGAGTCGCTCGGTCATGGCGCTCTCCGAGAGGCGCTGCCCTGGCACGATCTCGCCCGTGACGATCATCTGGCGGAGGCTCGAGGCCGCCCGTTCCGCCCTGTCGAGGGTCTCGTCGGCTGCGTTCACGCTTCGCACTCTACCGGCGGCACTCCGCGTCGACCCGTTCCGCGAAATACCCCCGATACATCTTGTAACAAGACATTTACGCGTCTATCGTTGAACAATCTGTTGCTCAGCGTTGAACAACCGTAGGGTTGCCGCAATCACTCGCTGCTCCCCTACCGAACTGGAACGAGTCATGACCTCCACACCTCCTCCCGCTTCCCCGGCGTCCCCAGCGTCCGGCTCTTCTGCCGCCGACGAGGCGAGCACCCCCGAGAAGCTCAAGCAGTACGCCAAAGCACGCCGCACCTCGCTGGTCGGCGCGCTCTTCCTCATGGCCACCTCGGCCATCGGTCCCGGCTTCATCACCCAGACGGCGACCTTCACCCAGCAGCTCGGCGCCGCGTTCGCCTTCGGCATCCTCATCTCGGTGCTCATCGACCTCGCCGTCCAGCTCAACATCTGGCGCATGATCACGCTCTCCGGGAAGCGCGCGAGCGCACTCGCCAACGACGCCCTCCCCGGCAGCGGCTACGTGCTCGCCGTGCTCATCGTCATCGGCGGCCTGGTCTTCAACATCGGCAACATCGGCGGCGCCGGGCTCGGCCTGAACGTGCTGCTCGGCCTCGACGTCAAGGTCGGCGCCGTCATCAGCGCCGCCATCGCGATCGCCATCTTCCTCATCAAGCGCGCCGGCATCGTCATGGACCGGGTCGTCATCGTGGCCGGTATCGCCATGATCATCCTCACGGTCATCGTCGCCATCGTCGCGCAGCCGCCCATCGGCGACGCACTCCGCCAGACCGTCCTCCCCGACACCATCAACTTCGCGACCATCACGACGATCGTCGGCGGCACCGTCGGCGGGTACATCGTCTACTCGGGAGCGCACAAGCTGCTCGACTCCGGCAACGCCGGACCGGAGCACATCAGGGAAGTCAACCGCGCGGCCGTGACCGGCATCGTCATCACGGGCATCATGCGCTACGTGCTGTTCCTCGCCATCCTCGGCGTCGTCGCGAGCGGCGTCGTGCTCGACACGACCCTCAACCCGGCAGCGGACGCCTTCCAGGCAGCAGCTGGCGAGGCCGGCTTCCGCATCTTCGGCGCCATCTTCTGGCTCGCCGCCCTCACGAGCATCATCGGCGCCGCCTACACCTCGGTGTCGTTCCTGCCGGTCTTCTCGAAGCGCATCGCGGGCCGCACCGCCGACTTCTGGACCGTCGGCTTCATCCTCTTCTCGCTGGCCATCTACCTGTCGATCGGCACCCCGCCCGCGACGCTCCTCGTGTTCGTCGGCGGCTTCAACGGCCTCATCCTGCCGATCGGCCTCACCCTGTTCATGTACATCGGCTGGTTCCGCCCGTCGAAACTGGGCGGCGCGAAGTACCCGAAGTGGCTGCTCATCATCGGCACGCTCGCGACGCTCATCACCTGGTACATGGCCGTCAACGCGGTCGGGCCGATCTTCGACCTCCTCAACACCTGATCCGTATCCCGAGCGAAAGGCTGACCACATGAACGCACGCTCCATCGACCTCAACAGCGACCTCGGCGAGGGCTTCGGCCGCTGGACCCTCGGCGACGACCAGGAGATGCTCGGCATCGTCACGAGCGCGAACGTCGCCTGCGGCTTCCACGCCGGCGACCCGCGCGCCATCCGTGCCACCGTCAACGGGGCGGCGGATGCGGGGGTCGCGATCGGCGCGCACGTCGGCTACCGCGACCTGGCCGGCTTCGGGCGCCGCAACATCGACGTCGCCTCCGACGACCTGGTGGCCGATGTGGTCTACCAGATCGGCGCCCTGCAGGCACTCGCCGCCGCCGAGGGGACCAGCGTGCGCTACGTCAAGCCGCACGGCGCCCTCTACAACACGATCGTGCACGACGAGCGGCAGGCGGCGGACGTCGTCGAGGCCGTTCGCCTCGTCGACCCGAGCCTCGTGCTCCTCGGCATGCCGGGCTCGGCCGTGCTCCGCCTCGCCACCGAGGCGGGCATCCCCACCGCGATGGAGGCGTTCGCCGACCGCGCCTACACGCCGCAGGGCACGCTCGTCTCCCGCCGGGAGCCCGGCGCCGTGCTGCACGACGTCGACGAGGTCGCAAAGCGCATGGTGCGCCTCGCGACCGAGGGCCTGCTGGAGGCGATCGACGGCAGCACGCTCGAGCTGCGGGCCGACTCGATCTGCGTGCACGGCGACAGCCCAGGGGCCACCGACATGGCAAAGCAGGTGCGGCTCGCACTCACGGAGGCCGGCGTCGAGCTGCGCCCGTTCGCAGCCGCGCCGGCAGCCGCCGGAAAGCTGGCCTGACCCCATGAGAGTCCTCACCGCCCGCGACGACGCGGTCCTCATCGAGTGCAGCAGCCTCGACGAGACGATCGCGCTCTTCGACGCCCTGACCGCACTGCGCATCCCCGGTGTCGGCGAGATGGTGCCGGGTGCGCGCACCCTGCTCGTCCCGTTCCGGCCAGCCCGGGTCACCGCCGAGGAGATCGAGGCCGCCGCGGCGGCAGCCGACCTCAGCGGCGTGCGCACGGGAGAGCCGAGGCGCCTCGAGATCCCGACGCGGTACGACGGTGAGGACCTCGCGGAGGTCGCCGAGCTCCTCGGCATCTCCGCCGACGAGGTCGTGCGCCGCCACACGAGCTCGACCTTCACGGTCGGGTTCGTGGGCTTCGCGCCCGGCTTCGCGTACCTGACGGGCGACGACCCCGTGCTCGACGTGCCGCGCCGGTCGACGCCCCGCACGCGCATCCCCGCGGGCTCCGTCGCGCTGGCAGGCACGTACAGCGGCGTCTACCCGCGCGAGAGTCCCGGCGGGTGGCAGCTCATCGGCACCACGGAGGTGCCCATGTGGGACCTCGACCGCGACCCGGCCGCGTTCATGGCGCCGGGAGACCTCGTCACGTTCAGCGTCGCCGCCGCGACCGAGCGGGCGCGCTCGACCCTGAGCGCTGCCAGGGCGAACGCGCCCCGGGAGGCAGAACCCGAGCATCCCAGGGGCAACGCCGACCGCGGGTCCGCCCTCGAGGTGGTCTCCCCGGGCCTGCAGACCCTGTTCCAGGACCTCGGACGCAACGGCTACGCCAGCATGGGCGTCTCCGCCTCCGGGGCACTGGATGCGCCAGCCCACCGCCAGGCGAACCGCCTCGTCGGCAACACCGCGGCAGCCCCCACCCTCGAGGTCGCCTACGGCGGGCTCCTGCTGCGGGCGCGCGGCCCGCAGGTCGTCGCCGTGACGGGTGCCGAGGTGCCCCTGACCGTCTCCGGCGCCCTTCCCCGCACCGCCCCGTTCGGAGCGGCGTTCGCGCTGGACGACGGTGACGAGCTGCAGCTCGGCTCCCCCGCCGCGGGCGTGCGCAGCTACCTCGCGGCGCGCGGCGGGTTCGACGCACCCCCGGTGCTCGAGAGCCTAGCGACCGACCTCCTCGCGGGGCTCGGCCCCGACGCGCTGCAAGCCGGCGACGTGCTCGGCGTTCTCGCGCCGCACGCCACCCTCGTCGCTGCGAGCCCCGTCGCGGATGCCCAGCCGCGCGAGCTTCCCCGGGCCGGCGGTGACACCGTCGAGCTGCGCATCGTGCTCGGCCCCCGCGACGACTGGTTCTCCGCCGAGGAGATCGAGCGTTTCACGAGCCAGGACTGGCACGTGACGCCACAATCGAACCGGGTCGGCGTGCGACTCGACGGCGACGCCCTCACCCGAGCGAAGAGCGGCGAGCTGCCCAGCGAGGGCTGCGTCAGCGGGGCGATCCAGATGCCCCCGAACGGGCAGCCGGTGCTCTTCCTCGCCGACCACCCCCTCACTGGCGGCTACCCCGTGCTCGGGGCCGTCATCACCGATGACCTGCCCCTCGCGGGCCAGCTGCCCGTCGGCGCCGCCGTGCGATTCCGCATCGTGGCACCACGCACCCACACCCCACGCCCCCAGACTCCAGGAGAACTCCGATGACCCGCATCACCAAGGTCCTCATCGCGAACCGCGGCGAGATCGCCGTGCGCGTCGCCCGCGCCTGCGCCGACTACGGGGTCGCCTCCGTCGCCGTGTACGCCGACGGCGACGCCGATGCGCTCCACGTGCGCCTCGCCGACGAGGCCGTGCCGCTCGAGGGCGCGACGTCGAAGGAGACCTACCTCGACGCCGACAAGCTCCTCGCTGCGGCCAACGCGACGGGCGCCGACGCCGTGCACCCGGGCTACGGCTTCCTCTCCGAGAACGCCGAGTTCGCGCGCGCCGTCGAGGGGGCGGGGCTCGTCTGGATCGGCCCGTCGCCCGAGGCGATCGAGCTGCTCGGCGACAAGATCTCGGCCCGCCGCCTCGCAGAGCAGGTCGGCGCGCCGCTCGTCGCCGGAACCAGCGGCCCCGTCGACTCCCCCGCTGAGGCGAGCGCCTTCGCGGAGGAGCACGGCCTCCCCATCGCGATCAAGGCCGCGTTCGGGGGCGGTGGCCGCGGCCTCCGCGTCGCGCGCCGCCTCGACGAGGTCGAGGAGCTCTTCGCCGCCGCCGGGCGAGAAGCCGTCGCCGCCTTCGGCCGGGGCGAGTGCTTCGTCGAGCAGTTCCTCGAGTCGCCGCGCCACATCGAGGCGCAGGTGCTCGCCGATGAGCACGGCAACGTCGTCGTCGTCGGCACCCGCGACTGCTCGCTGCAGCGCCGCAACCAGAAGCTCGTCGAGGAGGCACCTGCCCCCTTCCTGACCGCGGAGCAGCGGGAGCGCATCCACACCTCGGCCCGGGACATCTGCGCGGCCGCCGGCTACCGCAGCGCTGGCACCGTCGAGTTCCTCCTCGACGCGAACGGCGTCATCTCGTTCCTCGAAGTCAACACGCGCCTGCAGGTCGAGCACCCCGTCACCGAGGAGACCGCTGGTGTCGACCTCGTCGTCCAGCAGCTCCGCATCGCCGACGGGCTCGCGCTCGACGCAGCCGAGTTCACGCCCCGCGGGCACTCGCTCGAGTTCCGCATCAACGCCGAGGATCCGGCGCGCGGCTTCCTCCCGGGGCCGGGCACCATCTCGCTGTTCCGCGCACCGTCCGGACCGGGCGTTCGCGTCGACTCGGGGGTCGAGACCGGCTCCGTGGTCTCCGGCCAGTTCGACTCCATGCTCGCGAAGCTCATCGTCACCGGCGCGACCCGCGAGGAGGCGCTGCGCCGCGCGCGCCGCGCCCTCGCCGAGTTCGAGGTCGAAGGCGTGCCGACGGTGCTGCCCTTCCACCGTGCGGTGCTCGAGGACCCGGACTTCATCGGCGGCGAGAGCGCCGACGGCGTTCCCGGCTTCGGCGTGCACACGCAGTGGATCGAGACGACCTTCGCCGAGCGGGTCCCCGAGCAGGCGCTCGCCGTCGAGCCGAGCGACCCCTCCGTGGTCTCGACGTGGGTCGAGCTCGACGGCCGCCGCGTCGCCCTCCGGCTCCCTGCGACGCTCTTCGCCGCCGGAGGCTCTGGCCCCGGGGCGTCAGCGCTCGACTCGGCGGGTGGGGTCGAGTCGGCGGATGCGGGCGGCGCGTCAGCTTCGTCGGTCACCGCACCGATGGCCGGCACGCTCCTGCGCTGGCTCGTGGAGGACGGCGCCGAGGTCGAGGCGGGGACTGCCGTCGCCGTCGTCGAGGCCATGAAGATGGAGACGCCCGTGCAGGTCACGGCCGCTGGCGTCCTCCGCCAGCGGGCCGAGGCGGGGAGCCCCATCGCAGCTGGCGAGGTGCTCGCGGAGCTCGACGCGGCAAGCTGATCTCCTGCCAGGCGACGGTGAAATGTCGGTGGCTGCGGGCAGACTGGTTGGCATGACGGAACCAGCAGCCCGCGCTCACCATTCCATCGACTACCTCGAGTTTGGAGTCACCGACCTCGCCGTGGCCAAGCAGTTCTACGGCGATGCCTTCGGGTGGAGCTTCAACGACTACGGCCCCGGCCCCAACTACGTCGGCATCCGGCGACCCGGCGGTGACGCGACCGACGAGGTGGGCGGCTTCCGACTCGACCCCCAGGTCACGCCAGGCGGGGCGCTCGTGCTGCTCTACTCCGACGACCTCGAGGCGAGCGTCGCGCAGGTGCGCGCGGCCGGCGGCGAGGTCGTGAGCGGGCCCTACGAGTTCCCCGGTGGCCGCCGCTTCCACTTCACCGACCCGGCGGGCAACGAGCTCGGGGTCTGGTCGAGCTCCTAGCGCGAGGCCGAGCTGGAACGAGCGGCCGCGATGCGCGCCCGCACCTCGTCGAGCGTTCGCATGATGGCGATCGACTCGTCGAGCGGCATGCGCGGACTCTCGAGCTCGCCGGCGCTGAGGCACCGTTCGACCTCGAGCGCCTGGAACTGCATGCCGCGACCAACGTGCTGCGGCTTGTCGAAGCGCAAGAGCTCCCGCTGCCCTCCGCCGCCGTCGTAGACCGTGAACGAGGTCGACGCGTAGAAGACCGAGTCGATGTCGATCCAGCCGTCCGAGCCGACGATGGCCGCGCGGTTCGAGCCGGGCGCATCCATGCGCGTGAGGGTCGCCGACGTGCGGCCGGCACCATGACGCAGGAGCACGGAGGCCGAGAGGTCGACCCCGAGCTCCGAGGCCTCGCCGTCGACGAGCATCGAGGTGGGCTCGCCGAGGTACCTCGAGGCGAACGAGATGCCGTAGACGCCGAGGTCGGCCATGACGCCGCCCCCGAGCTGTGGGTTCCCGTGGCGACTCGTCGGAGCCACGTCGAGGTTCTGGAAGTGCGAGCTCGAGACGCTCACGAGCTCGCCGATCGAGCCGCGCTCGAGGACGTCGCCGATCGCGTCGGCCGTCGGCAGGAAGCGCGTCCACATGGCCTCCATCACGAACACCCCCTTGGCGCGGGCCGCCGCGACAACCCGCTCGGCTTCGGGGGCGTCGTTCGTGAACGACTTCTCCACGAGCACCGGCTTCCCGCCGTCGATCGCGAGCAGCGCCTGCTCGGCGTGGAACGCCTGCGGCGTCGCGATGTAGATGACGTCGACGCCCGGGTCGGCGACCAGGGCCTCATAACTGCCGTAGGAGGTCGGAATCGACAGCTCGGCGGCGAACTCGGCGGCGCGCGTCGCCTCCCGAGAGGCGACTGCCGCCACCTCAAGGCCCTGCGCCACGAGGTCGCCCACGAAGGTCCTCGCGATGTTGCCAGCCCCGAGAATTCCCCACCGCACCCGTTCAGTCGTCACGGAAAAACCCTAGCCGGGCGCCGCGCGCACCGCGAGGGCTCCGCGCGTCGAGCAGGAGTCCTTCTCGAATGGCAAGACGGAGCAGTCCTTCGACGTCGCCGGGTGAGCCGCGTCTCGCGGATGCGGGCGCGCGTCAGTCGCTGAGCCCGGCCCGACGCGCGAGCACGGCGGCCTCCATCCTGGACACGACGCCGAGCTTCGCGAGCACCCGCGAGACGTGGGTCTTCGCCGTGGAGGCGCTGATGTGCATCCGCTGGCCGATGCCGGAGTTGGACAGCCCCTCGCCCAGTGCGGAGAGCACCTCCCGCTCTCGCGCCGTGAGCTCGGCGAGTCCGGGCACCTCCGGAGTCGGCGTCGGAGCGCCGTCACCCGTCTGCGCGAAGCGATCGAGGAGACGCCGTGTCACCTCCGGCGACAGGGCTCCCTCGCCCCGAGCCACCGCCTCGACTGCGGCCTGGAGGGCCGGCCCCGACGTCGTCTTCAGCAGGAACCCGGCGGCCCCTGCCCGCACGGCGCCGAACACGTACTCGTCGAGGTCGAAGGTGGTGAGCACCAGCACCTGCGCGAGCGAGTCGGCGACGATGGCTCGCGTGGCCTCGATGCCGTCGGTCCCCGGCATGCGGACGTCAATGAGCACGACGTCGGGTCGCAGGGCGCGCGCGTTCCTGATCGCCGCGGCGCCGTCGCCGGCCTCGCCCACGACCTCGACGCCGTGGGCCTCGAGCAGCAGCCGCAGCCCGGCCCGGATCGCGGCGTGGTCGTCGGCGACGAGCACACGGATGGGGCCGTCGATCTCCTCGGTCACGATGCGCTCCCCTCGGGTCGTTCAGTGGTCTGCGCCCTCGAGCCCGCGGTGCGCGGCACCGTCGCTGCGACTCGCCACCCAGCACCCTCTGCCGTCGGCCCAGCTTCGAGGCGTCCGCCGAGGCGCTCCGCCCGCTCGCGGATGAGACCGAGCCCGTTGCCGGTTCCCGGCGCTGCCTCCATCCGGGTGCCGCCCGTCGAGGTCACGACGACGGAGAGCCAGTCCGCCCGCTCCTCGAAGCGCACCTCGACGACCGCACCCGGCGAGTGCCGCCCGGCGTTCGAGACGGCCTCGGCCACCACACGGGCGAGGGCCTGCTCGGTGGCGGCAGATGCACTCGGCACCTCCCCGACGATCCTCGCCTCGACCGACTCCGCCGAGGCCACGAGCTCCGCGACCTGAGCCAGCCTCGGCGGCGCCGCGACCTCCCCGTCGCCGGCACCGCTTCGGAGGATGAGGATCATCGACCGCATCTCGTCGAGCCCGTCGAGGGCCGAGTCGCGGATCGCCTGCAGCGCCCCCGCCTCCCGGCCTCGAACCCCGGACCCCGCGAGGGCCGCCTCCGAGGTGATGGCGATCGCCGAGAGGTTGGCCGCTACAACGTCATGGAGGTCGCGGGCCATGCGCTCCCGCTCGTCGCGCACCGCCTCCTCCCGCTCCAGCACGAGCAGACGCTCGGCGTCGTCCGCGCGCGCTTCCTGCACTCGCGCGAGTTCCGCGCTCTGACGCACGGAACTCGCCCACCAGAGCGGCGTGCCGAAGATCGCGAGGGCCTGCAGTCCGAAGAACACGCCCTGCCGCAGCGCCTCGCCGAGCAGCACGGGCACGGCGAAAGCCGCCACCACGGCCACCGCGACGAGCACCTGCACCGCTCGCAGCGCCGCCGGCGGGCTGTACCGGCCGACGATATAGAGGGCATCCAGCACCAGAACGGCCCCGCCGATGACGCCGACGAGCACGAAGGCGGACACCGAAATGGTCACGCAGATGAGCAGCACCAGCACGGGGAAGCGCCGCTTCTGGGTGAGCGCCAGCCCGCCGAGCGCAACCGCACCGAGGCTCAGCGCGATGTGCTGGGGCGAGTCGAAGAGCGCCAGCAGGACGGCAGCCGCGATCGCGAAGAGCGTGGTCGTCGCGTCCTCGTCGGGCCGCCAACCGGCGCGGAGGTGCCGGGTTCCCGGCGCGACGGCGCTCTGCGGTTCGGTCATGGCACCATCCCAGCACACGGACGCCAACGCGCGGTCACCCGAACGATGTACGCGAGCACCGCGGCTGGCATCCTTCAGCGGATGCGGCCGGGAGCCGGCGCGCAGGAGGGTTGCGGCATGTCCACTGAACTCCTGCTCTCGCTCCTCGGTCTCGCGCTCGTCGACAGCCTGAGCGCGGGCACGCTCCTCATCCCGATCTTCTTCCTGCTCACGACCGGCCGCGTCCGCTTCGGACGCGTCCTCACCTACCTGGGGACGATCGCCGGCTTCTACTTCCTCGTCGGGCTCGCCCTCACGGCCGGCGCATCCGCCTTCCTGGAGAACGCGGCTGCCGTGCTCGAGACCCCTGCGGCCTACGCCGTTCAGCTGGTGGTCGGCGGCGGACTGCTTGTTGTGGGCATCTGCATGCCGACCAAGAAGCGGGACCGGGTCGCGGCCGGGGCCGGGGCCGCCCAGGACGGGAGAGCGCTGCCGGCACGCCCCGGGGAGCCGGCGAAGCCCGCCAAGGGCAGGCTCTCCCGCTGGCGCGACCGCGCCCTCGGAGACGGCCCACCCGTGACCGTCATCGCGCTCGCGCTGGCGGCGGGGCTCATCGAGCTCGCGACGATGATCCCGTACCTGGCGGCGGTCGGCCTCCTCACCGGCTCGGGGCTCGGCATCGCCGGTTCGGCTCCGCTCCTCGCCGCCTACTGCGTGGTCATGGTCGCGCCGGCGCTGCTGCTGCTCCTCGGCCGCGTCGCCGCTCGACGCGCGGTCGAGCCGCGCCTGCGTCGGCTCGCCGACTGGCTGAGCCGCAACGCTGCGGAGAACACGGCCTGGATCATCGCCATCGTCGGCTTCTTCCTGCTCAGAGACGCGCTCGCGCATTCGGCGAGCTTCGACTTCTGGCCGTTCAACACCTGACGGCGCCGGCGCGCATCGCCCCCAGGACCGCCGTCAGCGCACGCTGAGCTCGATGAGCTGCGCCTCGACGGACTCACGCAGCGGGGACCCGTCGAAGCGACCGGCGCGGTTCCCGTCGGCGTCGAGGAGCAGCACCGTGGGGGTCACCACGATGTCGTAGGGCAGCACGAGTTCGGGCCGGATGCTCGTGTCGACTTCCGCGAGCACAACCCCCGCCGAGGTCGCCGCGACGTCCTGCAGCATCCACCTCGTGGCGGCGCACTCCGCGCTGTCGGGGGCGGTGAAGAGCACGATCGTCGCGCGGCGGCCGGGCAGCACGTCCTCGGGCAGGAGCTCGAGGTCGATCTCGGACTGCTCGGGCTCGGGCTCGCCTTCGCCGTCGAAGCGGCTCACCCCTCGTCGCGCGACCCACCCGACGACGGCGACGATGAGCACAAGCGCCATGATCACGAGCAACACCACTGATCCGTCCACGCGCTCAGCCTCCCATACTCGGGGGTTCGGAGGTCAGGTCCGCGGGCGTTCGCGTCACGAGCTGAGCTGCAGGAGCTGCGCCTCGAGCTCAGCTCGTCTCGGAGGGCCGCCGATGCGCGCGACCCGCTTGCCGTCGGCGTCGAGCACCAGCACGGTCGGCGTCTGCCGCACGTCGTAGCTCCTGGCCAGGTCCTGACGGTCGGTGAGGTCGACCTCGGCCACGACGACGCCGGGGGCCGTCGAGGCGAGCTGGTCGAGCATCCGCTTCGTGGCGGGGCACCTCGCGCAGAATTCTGTGGAGAAGAGGATGATCGTGGCGCTGTCCCCCGGCTCGACGCCGGCCCCGAGGAGGTGCAGGTCCGCGGCCCCCGCGGATGCACCGCCTGGGGCACGCGAGGTCTTCAGGCGACCGTTCGTCCGCTGCAGGACGACGCCGATGACGCTGGCGACGACGACGAGTCCGACGAGCACCATGACGGCAAGCGAGGCATCCACGGGCGCCTCCTTCAGGCCTGCACGCCGCGCGGCCGGATGACGCCGACCCGGAGGAGCAGGACATACAGCTGGCAGCCGAGGCAGTAGCCGAAGGCGGCGTTCAGGAAGGCCGCGATGAATGCCGCACCGGCGGACACCGGCACGGCGAGCGGTACACCGAGCACGTGCAGCACGACGCCGACGAGGGTCACCGCGAACCCGACTCCCTGCGCGAACGTCGGCGGCGCCGCCTCCTCCGTCTCGGCGGGTGGCGCGAGCCGCGGTCGGATCACCGCGGCGAAGAAACGCCCGTAGGGGTGCCGCTGGATGCCCGCGAACGCGCCCCACGCGAAGAGCGCCGTCAGGGCGGCAAGCAGGAGGAAGCCGGGCTGCAGGAGCCTGCCTGCAAGCGTCTCCGCCGCCGGGGTGACGAGGCCGAGGAAGACGGTGACGAGGAGCAGGACAGCCGTGATCGCTGCCCCGAACCGCGGCCCGCGTGGGTCGATGCGAGTCTGTGCCGACATGATGCTCCGTCTTTCAGGGGTGACCTCGGCGACGGCTTCGAGCGAAGCCAGACCCGGGGCGGCAGCGGATGCTGTGCCGAAAGGGTAGGCGCGCTCGGCCCAGAGGGGAACGACTGTGACGCTCCGCGACGACCAGGTTCGGCGGGAGGTGGCTTGAGATGATGCCAGCATGAAGACCTTCACTCTCCCCCAGACCGACGTGCGTGCCTCGAGCATCGTCCTCGGTCTCATGCGCATCATGGACCTCGACGACGAGCAACTGCGCACCCTCGTGGGCACGGCCCTCGACGCTGGCGTCAACGTCCTCGACCACGCCGACATCTACGGCGGCGAGCGCCACGCCTGCGAGCGTCGCTTCGGCGAGGCCATCCGCCTGTCCCCTGCCGAGCGCGAGCAGGTGCTCATCCAGTCGAAGGTGGGCATCCGCGAGGGCTACTTCGACTTCTCGGCCGAGCACATCCTTCGCACGGTCGACGAGTCACTCGAGGCCCTCGGCACCGAGTACCTCGACGTGCTCCTGCTGCACCGTCCCGACACCCTCGTCGAGCCGGAGGAGGTGGCGACGGCGTTCAACGAGCTCCACAGCCGCGGCAAGGTCCGCCACTTCGGCGTCTCCAACCACACGCCCGGTCAGGTCGAGCTGCTGAAGTCGGTGGTCGCGCAGCCCCTCATCATCAACCAGGTGCAGCTCAGCATCACCCACGCTCCGATCATCGCGTCGGGGATCGCGGCCAACATGGTCGGCCTCGACCAGTCCATCGACCGCGACAACGGCATGCTGGACTACGCGCGCCTCAACGGCATCACCCTGCAGGCGTGGTCACCGTTCCAGAAGGGGTTCTTCGATGGCGTCTTCCTCGGCGACCGCGAGCACTTCGCCGAGCTCAACGACGTGCTGGAGGCGCTTGCCGACAAGTACGGCGTCACGCCCATGGGGATCGCGACGGCCTGGATCACGCGTCACCCCGCGAACATCCAGGTGGTGCTCGGCACGACGACCCCGTCGCGCGTCGCCGAGTCGGCCGCGGGCTCGGACGTGCACCTGACGCGCGAGGAGTACTACCGCATCTTCACGGCGGCCGGCCACACGCTGCCGTAGCTTCGGCACGCTCCCGAGCCTGCCCGAGCCTGCCTGAGTGCAGAGTTGTGGCCCGGTGCTGCTCCCGATCTCGGGAGCAGCACCGGGCCACAACTCTGCGGTCGGGCGGCCATGCACGCGGGGCCTGCGGCCGTGAGCACGGGGCCGGGCACCAGCGGAGACCGCCGGCGCCGGCGACTCGCAACCGGCGCCGGCCTCAGTCGACGGCGAGCGCCGCGACGGGCGAGACTCGGGTGGCTCGACGAGCCGGCAGCAGCGACGAGGCGACGGTGATGAGCAGCGTCACGAGGAGCACGGCGGCGACGGTCACCCACGGGATGCTGGGCGGGACGAGCTGACCGACGAGCGACCCGAAGGTGGCCTGGGCGCCGACCCACCCGTAGAACACCCCGAGGAGCAGACCGAAGAGCGCGGATGAGGCGATCATGGCGACCGCCTCGGTCACGATCATCCGCCGCACCTGGCCGACGGTGAAGCCGAGCGCTCGCAGCAGCCCGAGCTCCCGCCGGCGCTGCATGACGCTCAGGGAGAGCGTGTTGACCATGCCGACGGCGGCGAGCAGCACGGAGAAGCCGAGGAGCACGCTCATGATGGCGGTCGTGACGTCGATGACCTGCTCGAAGGCGGCGTACATCTCGGGCTCCATCTGCCCGAACTGGAGGGTGATGGCGCGGAAGGTCTCGCTGGCGACCGCGAACATCGTGACGAGCGTGATGCCGATCACGAGGCCGATGACGGCACGGCTGCTTCGCGCGGGGTTGCGCACGGCGTTGGCGGCGGCGAGGCGCGGCACCGGGCCGCGACCGAGGGCGCTGCCCACGAGGCTCATGAGGGGCGGGAGGATGACGGGAGCGCCGATGATGACGCCGACGAACGAGAGCATGCCGCCGCCGAGGCTCACGAGCACGCCGCTCGGGCTCTGCAGGCCGAAGAACACGCCGCCGATGAGCATGGCGATGCCGAGGGCGATGAGGATCGTGGCCGTCACGCTGCGCCCGCGACCGGCGCGGAGCTCCTGCATGGTGGGCTCTGCGCTGGACGAGGTCGCCGCGATCGGCGAGACCGTGAGCACCCGTCGCGAGCCGACCCAGGACGCGATGATGGTCGCCGCCGTGACGGCGATGACGGGCGCCAGGATCGCGGGGTGCACGATCGGGAACGGGAACGGGTCGAGCGCACCGTTCGTGATGGCGAGCTGCGCGCCGAGGGCCGTCAGCCCGACACCGAGGGAGGCCCCCGCAACGGCACCCGAGGCGCCCTGGACGAGCCCTTCGCGGACCGTGCGCCGGCGCAGCGACCGACCAGACGCGCCGATCAGGCGCAGCAGCGCGATCTCCTTGGTGCGTCCGGCGATCACGGTGGCGACCGAGTTCGACGTGACGACGGCGCCCACGAAGAGCGCGATCGCGAAGAACAGCGCGGCGACCGTGCCGAGCACGCTGGCGAGGGCGCCGATCTCGCTGAGGCCCATCGCGTCGAAGTACGCGGCCAGGTCGGCGACGATCATGATCAGCACCGTGCCGAAGGCCGCCGAGAGGGCGGAGACGAGCACGACGGCAGCGCCTCCGCTGCTCTGCTGGGACTCAGGGGCGCGCTGCGCCTTGGCGGCGCTGCTGGCCTGCGCCGCAGGTGCGGTGCTCGTGGCACTCATGCTGCCGTCTCCATGGAGAGCATGAGGTTCGCGATCTCGGCGGCGCTCGTGCGCGGACGATCGGCGACGACCTTGCCGTCGGCGAGGAACACGACGCGGTCGGCGTGGCTCGCGGCGATCGGGTCGTGCGTCACCATGGCGATCGACTGCCCGTACTGGCTGCTCGCCGTCGAGAGCAGCGAGAGGACCTCGCGGCCGGTCTTGGAGTCGAGGTTTCCCGTGGGCTCGTCGGCGAAGATGAGCTTCGGCCGGGTCGCGAGGGCCCGGGCGATGGCGACCCGCTGCTGCTGCCCGCCGGACAGCTCGTACGGGCGGTGGGCGAGACGCTGCGAGAGCCCGAGCGTCTGGATGAGGTGCGAGATCCAGGCTTCCTCGTCGCGCGAGACGGTCCGGCCATCGAGGTCGAACGGCAGCATGATGTTGCCGCGCACATCCAGTGTGGGCACGAGGTTGAAGGCCTGGAAGATGAAGCCGACCGCTCGGCGCCGCAGCACCGTCAGCTCGCCGTCGTTCATGCCCGTGATCTCAGTGTCGCCGAGGAACACGCGCCCGGACGAGGCACCGTCGAGGCCGGCCATGACGTGCATGAGCGTCGACTTGCCAGAGCCGCTCGGGCCCATGATGGCCGTGAACTCACCGCTTCTGATGCCGAGGCTCACGCCGTCGAGGGCGGCGACGCTGCCGTGGGTGCCGTAGATCTTCCGAACGTCGACGACGCTAGCGACAAGTGGGGGTGTGGTGTTCATGTCATCGACGCTACGGACGCGCCCCGCTGGGTCGCGTCCACCCCAGGTCGCGGCCGCATGCTCCTCTGGGATGACACGGGCGAGCCTCACGTCCAGCCAGCGAACGAGGTTCGCCCAATAGCCTTGCCGCATGGCCTCCCCAACGCTCGTCTGGTTCCGTGACGACCTGCGCATCCACGATCACCCGGCCCTCCACGTCGCGCTCGAGCGCGGTGGGCCCGTCATCGCCCTGTTCGTGCTCGACGAGGAGTCCCCCGGCGTGCGCGCACTCGGGGGCGCCGCGAAGTGGTGGCTGCACCACAGCCTGCTCGCCCTGCGCGAGCGCCTCGAGGAGATCGGCGGGGCGCTCGTGCTGCGCCGCGGCAAGGCCGAGGAGATCGTGCCAGCGGTCGCGGAGAACGCCGGCGCCGAGCTCGTCGTCTGGAACCGGCGCTACGGCGGGGCGGAGCGCGAGATCGACGCTCGCATCAAGCAGGGCCTCGTCGACGATGGGATCGAGGCGCACAGCCTTCCCGGGTCGCTCCTCACGGAGCCCTGGCAGATCCAGACCGGCCAGGGCGAGGCCTATCGCGTGTACACGCCCTTCGCCAACGCCTGCCAGAGCCGCTTCCAGCACGAGCCGCCCCGCGTGCCGCTCGAGGCCCCAGACGCCCTGCCCCACGGCTCGAAGGCGAGCTCGCTCGACTCCGACCCCCTCGACTCCTGGGAGCTGCTCCCCACACGCCCTGACTGGGCCGAGGGCCTCCGCGAGGAGTGGACCCCCGGTGAGCACGGCGCCCACGAGCGTCTCGAGGCGTTCCTCGACGGGGTCGTCGGCGACTACAAGGCCGATCGCGACCGGCCAGACCTCGAGGGCACGAGCCGGCTCAGCCCGCACCTGCGCTGGGGCGAGATCTCCTCCGCCCAGGCCTGGCACGCCCTCGAGGGCCGCACGGGCGAGGGGGCGGCGACCTTCCGTCGCGAGCTGCTCTGGCGGGAGTTCGCCTGGCACACGCTCTACAGCTTCCCTGAGCTGCACACGCGGCCCTGGCGAGCCGCCTACGAGGACTTCCCGTGGCCCGAGCTCGACCGCGATGCGCTCGACGCGTGGCAGCGCGGCAGCACCGGGGTCCCCATCGTGGATGCCGGCATGCGCGAGCTCTGGCGCACGGGCAGCATGCACAACCGCATCCGCATGGTCACCGCCTCCTTCCTCACCAAGCACCTGCTCACCGACTGGCGTCGTGGCGAGGAGTGGTTCTGGGACACGCTCGTCGACGCCGATCAGGCTTCCAACCCCTTCAACTGGCAGTGGGTCGCAGGCTCCGGTGTGGATGCCGCGCCCTACTTCCGGGTCTTCAACCCGGAGCGCCAGGCCGAGCGCTTCGACCCGCACGGGGCGTACGTGCAGCGGTGGGTCCCCGAGGCCGACAGCGACGAGTACCCGGAACCCATCGTGGGGTTGAAGGAGGGGCGGGAAGCCGCACTCGCGGCCTGGCGCGAGGTTCGCTGACGCCCGAGGGCGACCCGTCCAAAGCACCTCCGGGAACTGTCGGGGGCCGGTGCTAGATTGCCCGCACGTTGCGCCGTCGACGGACCGGCATCCACGAGCAGGCGTGGGGGCGCTTCGTCTCCTTCGCCGACCCTGACGGCAATTCCTGGTCCATCCAGGAGCTGCCCGACTCCTCCAAGATGGCCTGACCCAGTTCCACCGAACGCAAGATCACCGACGAAAGGGATGCACCACATGACGGAAAAGAAGAGCGGATACGAAGAGTTCAAGGTCTCCGGGGAGAACCTCCTCGGCAAGGTCAAGGAGCTCATCCACGAGGGCAACGTGCGTCGCGTGTTCATCAAGAACGACGACGGCACGACACTCCTCGAGATCCCCCTGACCGCTGGCCTCGCCGTCACCGTCGTCGCCGCGGCACTCGCCCCGGTGCTCGTCGCGGTGGGTGCGATCGCAGCGCTCGTGACGCAGGTGACGGTCGGCGTCGAGCGCCGCGGCCCGGACTCCACCGACCGTGCGGGCAGCTCGGCTGACACCGACGGCGTGCCGAAGAGCGACGTCGTCGCGCCTGCGCCCGCCGCGGAGGCCACCGACCCGGACCTGGGACCGACGACGGCGTAGCTTGTCCTTCACACCGCCGGAGCTTCGGCTACCGGCGGTGTGAAGCTCGCGCTTGCTACTCTGTGGGTTCCCAGAGCCGAGAGGCGCGTGACCAGTGCCAGAACCAGAGACCGTCACCCCCAGGTCCGACGCGGAGATCGCCGTTGCTTCGACGCTCGCCGATCAGGCGGGCGACGCCGCCGAGCTGGGTGCCCGACTCCGGGTGCTCCGTGAGGAGGCCGGCCTCTCCCTCAGAGAGCTGGCGAGGCGCCTCGACATCTCCGCCAGCGCCGTCTCCCAGATCGAGCGTGGCGTCATGCGGCCGAGCGTGAATCGGCTGATCGCGATCGTCGGCGAGCTGGGTGCCTCCATCACGGATGTCTTCGCGGGCGGCACTAGCGCGCATGCCGAGCGTTCGAGCTTCGGCAGCTACAGCCTGCTCCGGCAGGGCGAGGTCGCTCCCGTGGTGCTCGAGAACGGCGTGATCTACCGCCGCCTCTCCGGTTCGCGCACCTCCGGCATCGACCATTTCGAGTCGACCTTCCCGCCCATGACCTCAGCCTCTGCGGGCGACGCGAGTTCGTTCGCGACCCACACGGGCGTCGAGTCAGGGGTCGTCATCTCCGGCGAGCTCACCGTCGAGGTGCATGGCGACACCGTGACCCTGCGTGCCGGCGATTCCATCACGTACTCCTCGGAGACACCGCACCGTGTGAGCAACCGCTCGCCGGAGCCGTGCGTCGCGAACTGGGTCATCGCAAGGGCCCCGCACTCCGACCCGAGCGATCCGCTGTTCTCCGAGTCGCACACCGCGCGCAGCTGACGGCAGCTCACCCCTCCGCTGAGGCGGGCTCGTCGGCGCTGAGGTGAGCTCGTCGGCGGTGTTCTCGAAACGCATCGAAACCTCTCTTTTACCTCGCTGAAATCTCCCACGGGGCGTGAAGGGATAGCTTTACGGTTATCCGCCACGGAGGGATCTGCCTGTGCTCATCAGCGACTTCAATCGGCTCAGCGAAGCCGATGCAGCCGACTTCGCCGCGACGCTCGTCGCAATACCCACCTTCACGACCACGATGGTTCGATCGCGACCGTTCGCCTCGAAGGCCGCCATGCGAGAGCGCGCCGCCGAGGCGGCGTTCGCCTGGAGCCAGGCTGAGGTGCAGCTCGCGCTGTCCGGCCACCCGCGCATCGGCGAGCGGGCCAGCGCCGCCGAACCGGGCGCCGGGCACTCCGCCAGGGAGCAGGGGGCAGTCGCCACCGCGGGCGATGAGCTCCGCGAGCGCATCGCCGAAGGCAACCGACGCTACGAGGCGCGCTTCGACCGCATCTTCCTCGTCAGGGCGGCGGGCCGCTCCCCCGCCGAGATCCTGGAGCAGCTCGAGGCGCGCCTCGAAAACGACGACGACGCGGAGCTCGCCGTCGTCGCCTCGGAACTCCGCGACATCACCCTCCTCCGCCTCGAGGAATCGGTGACCGAATGACCAGCCACATCACGAGCCACGTGCTCGACAGCTCTGTCGGACTGGCCGCCGCGGGTGTGCGCATCCGCCTCCGGACACTCGACGGCCGGGAGCTGGCGCAGGCGGTGACGGATGCGGACGGCCGCGTCACCGACCTCGGCCCGGAGGCCCTCCCCGCCGGCTCCTACGAGCTCGTCTTCGAGACGGGCGCGTACTTCGCCGAGCGCGGCGTCGCGACCTTCTACCCGCACATCACGGTGGCGTTCACCGTCGCGAGCGCACCAGGCACGGCCGGCGACGGCGACCCGCCGCATTGCCACGTGCCACTGCTGCTGAGCCCATTCGCCTACTCGACCTACAGGGGGACCTGACCATGACCGACGTCACCGTGAGTCTCGGCGCGAACAAGTACGGCAAGGCGGAGAACCGCCTCGTCAGGATCACCCGCGACACCGATCGCCACGAGATCGAAGACCTCAACATCACCAGCCAGCTGCGCGGAGCGGCCCTCGCCGGGTCCTACCTGGACGGCGACAACTCGCTCGTCGTCGCCACCGACACGCAGAAGAACACCATCTTCGCGTTCGCCCGCGAACACGGCGTCGGCTCCCCCGAGAGCTTCCTCCTCAAGCTCGGCTCGCACTTCGTCGAGGCGTTCGAGTGGATCGAGGGCGGCCTGTGGCAGGCCGAGCAGTTCGAGTGGGAGCGCATCCGCGCGGACGGCGCCGAGCACGACCATGCCTTCGTGCGCAAAGGCCAGGCGACCCGGCTCGCGACCGTGCAGAAGATCGACGGCGCGACCCACGTCACGGCCGGGCTCAAGGACCTGACGGTGCTCAAATCGACGGGCAGCGAGTTCCACGGCTTCCCGCGAGACAAGTACACGACCCTCGCGGAGGCGACCGACCGCATCCTCGCGACCTCCGTCACGGCGCGCTGGCGCTACACGCCAGAGGCCGTGGATGCGGAGCCCGACTACAACGCCCTCTACGAGGCGATCTCCGCGGTCCTGATCTCGACCTTCGCGACCGTCCACTCCCTCGCCCTGCAGCAGACCCTGTGGCAGATGGGCAAGGCCGCGATCGAGCAGTTCCCCGAGATCGCGGAGGTCCGCTTCGCGATGCCGAACAAGCACCATTTCCTCGTCGACCTCTCCCCCTTCGACCTCGACAACCCCGGCGAGGTGTTCTTCGCCGCCGACCGCCCCTACGGCCTCATCGAGGGAACCGTCATCCGAGACGGCGTCGCACCGGCGCCCGAGGCCTGGGCAGACACGCCCGGGTTCATCTAGGGTCCTGCCGGCCAGCGAGCCGGCGTTCTCCGCACACCCTCAGCTCAGCGCTCCGCCCAGCTCCCGCGTGGCAGCGCTGCTTGACGACCCCAAGAGAGGTCAGCTCATGTCTCCCGATTCCCGCAGAAGCCAAGCGCACTCGACTCCTCCGTCAGCATCCGCAGCACCGTCACCGGATGCTAGCCCGGAAGACGAACGGCTCAGCCCGGGCAAGACCGTCGGCTACGGCGTCCAGCACATCCTCGCGATGTTCGGCGGCGTCATCGCCGTTCCCCTCATCGTGGGTGGCGCCGCCGGCCTCGACGTCGGCCAGAAGGCGCTGCTCGTCGCCTGCGCGCTCTTCGTCAGCGGCGCGGCGACCGTGCTGCAGACCATCGGGGTGCCGTACTTCGGCTCGAGGCTCCCCCTCGTGCAGGGGATCTCGTTCGCGGCCGTCTCGACCATGCTCGCCATCATCGGCAGCAACGGGGAGACCGGACTCCAGACCGTGTTCGGCGCCGTCATCGTCGCGAGCGCCATCGGCCTCATCGTCGCCCCGTTCTTCGCCAGGATCGTGCGGTTCTTCCCTCCCGTCGTGACCGGATCGATCATCACCGTCATCGGCCTCTCCCTGATGCCGGTCGCGGGACGCTGGGTGACGGGCTCCGACCCGACCGCCGAGGGATTCGCATCCGCCGACAAGATCGGCCTCGCCCTGCTCACCTTCGCGGTGGTGCTCATCCTGAGCAAGATCCGCGCCCTCTCCCGGCTCGCCGTGCTGCTGGGCCTCGCGATCGGCACGGTCTTCGCGCTCATCCTCGGCCAGGCCGACTTCGACGCCGTCGGGTCCGCGTCGATCTTCGCGTTGCCGCAGCCCTTCGCCTTCGGCATGCCGATCTTCGAGATCGGCGCCATCGTCTCCATGACGATCGTGATCCTCGTCATCATGGTCGAGACGACGGCAGACGTGCTGGCCGTCGGGGAGGTCGTCGGAACGAAGGTCGACTCGCGCCGCGTCGGCGACGGGCTGCGCGCCGACATGCTGTCCTCGCTCATCGCCCCCGTCTTCAACTCGTTCCCCGCGACCGCCTTCGCGCAGAACGTCGGGCTCGTCGCCCTGACCGGCATCAAGAGCCGCTTCGCCGTCGCGGCCGGAGGCGGGCTGTTGGTCCTCCTCGGCCTCTCCCCCATGGCCGCCGCCGTCTTCAGCGTCATCCCGAGCCCCGTGCTGGGCGGCGCGGGCATCGTGCTCTTCGGCAGCGTCGCGGCCAGCGGCGTGCGCACCCTCTCGAAGGTCGACTACACCGGCAACAACAACATGATCATCGTTGCCTCGTCGCTGGCCTTCGGGCTCATCCCGGTCGTCTCGACGCAGTTCTGGCACGCGTTCCCCGACTGGTTCGTGACGATCTTCGACTCGGGCATCAGCGCGGCGGCGATCGTCTCGGTGGTCCTGAACCTCTTCTTCAACGTGTGGCTCCCCGGCACCCCGGAGCAGCCGTCGAACCTGGCGGCCGCGCCCGCACTCCGAGTGCAGACCGAGGAGCTGCGGGTGCTGAAGTCCGGTGGCTCACTCGACGAGCACTCCTACGAGCACAACCCGACGCCCGTCGAGCAGGGCACCCGCGCCCGTCCGTCGGGGCCGGACGAAAGCTGAGGATCCGGTCGGCGGGTGCGACGGCCCGGAATGACTCCGACCCCGCCTCGGTTGCACCCCAGAGTCCAGTTCGACACAGCGGAAGGCGACAACATGAAGGTGTTCCTGACCGGAGCGACCGGCTACATCGGCTCGGCAGTCCTGCGCGCGCTCCTCGCGAACGGCCACGCCGTGACCGCCGCGGTGCGCAGCGAGGAGAAGGCGGCGCGCGTTCGAGAGACCGGCGCGAAGGCGGTTGTCGTCGACCTCACCGACCGGGCGGCGCTCGCCCCGCTGCTCCGCCAGGCGGAGGGCGTCATCCACACCGCATCGGCGCAAGACGTCGACCCCAGCTTCGTGCCCAACGTGCTCAACGAGCTGGTGCACTCCCCGACGCAGTTCGTGCACACGAGCGGCATCTGGCTGTTCGGCGACAACTCGTCCATCACGGAGGAGTCCGAAGCCGACGCACCCGAGATCGTGTCGTGGCGCGTCCCCATCGACCGCCAGGTCATCAACAGCAACGTCAACACCGCGATCATCGCACCCGCGGTGGTCTACGGCGGGCAGGGTGGCGTCACCCAGCTCCTCGCTGGTGACGGGTCCGGCCCCGTGTCCCTCGTCGGCGACGGCAGGCAGCGGTGGACACTCGTCCACGTCGACGACCTCGCCGAGCTGTACGTCCGGGTCCTCGAGAAGGGTGCCGCCGTCGGCTACGTGATCGCGGCCAGCGGAGAGAACCCCACGGTTCGCGAGATCGCCTCGTCGGGGCACGGCACGGTCGAGCTCGTCGAGGAGACACCGGATGCGAGCCGCGAGCGGCTCGGCGCCCCCTTCGCCGACGCGCTCCTGCAGGACCAGGCCGCGACCGGGCAGTACGCGCGGGACGCCTACGGGTGGACGCCGACGTCCGGTGACTGGCTGAAGGCCGAGCACAGCTGAACGACGACCGCCGTGCGGGCGGCATCCGCTCGGCTCCGTAGGCTTGTGCCATGAGCACGTTCGGCGCTCCGGAGGTCGACCGGAGGAGCCTGCCCCTCTACGAGGCAGGCTCCATCGACGTGCCGTATGTCATCGACGGCATGAACGAGGCGATCGAGCGGAACACGTTCTGGGAGGAGCACTCCCACCCCACGCACGAGCTCATCTGGAACACGCGCGGCGCGTCCTCGCTGACCGTCGGCCCACGCACGTGGACGATCACGCCGGCCGTCGGCCTCTGGATCCCCGCCGGGGTCAGGCACACGGCGTGGACGCCGGCCGGCACCTGGTACCGGACGGCGATGTTCAGCGTGCAGACGACGGCCCCCATCGCCGACGAACCCGTCGCGGTCGACGTCACCGACCTGCTGCGCCTGCTGCTCGACCGTCTCGCGGAGCCCGGACTCGACGACGCGTCCCGGGCGACGACCGAGGCGATGGTGCTCGACGTGCTCACACCCTCCCCGCATGAACTGCTGCTGCGCATCCCCGACTCGCCCCTGCTCGCTCCCATCGTCGACGCGGTCAGGGCGGATGTCCGCGACGCTGGCACACTCGAGGAGTGGTCGGTCGAGCTGGGTGTGAGCGCCCGCACGATCACACGGCAGTTCCAGTCGGAGACCGGCCTGGGCTTCAGCCGCTGGGTCGCCACGGCTCGCATCCAGCGCGCCATCGTGCTCCTGACTGACGGAGAGAGCATCGACGACGTTGCGGTCGCCACGGGGTTCCGGTCGGCGAGCGCCTTCGGCACCGCGTTCCGGCGGGTCACGGGGATGAGTCCGGGGCGGTTCCGGGCTCAGTAGCCCTGGCGGGCTGAAGCAGCCGCCGATCGCGACCACACGCACCACACGGTGTCCGTTTCGCAAAGAAATGTGTCGGTTCGCCTCGATTGCAAACGCGACGCGCGTCGCTTAGCTTTGGTAAGGCACTCCTAACAGGGCAAGCTCTCGGCCCTGCACGGCTGCCGCTGACTTCGACACCGCACCCCGCCTCTCCGCCGCCAGACGGCGTTCATCGGCGTGCGCAAAAGGCTCAGCTCCCCCCTCGAAAGGACACCATGCCCCGCGCTTCCAAGCTCGTCACCCTCGCCGCGACAGCGCTGCTCACGGCAGGCCTCGCTGCCTGCTCGACCACCCCCTCCGCCGACACGAACGCGGAGCCGGGCGCAGCGAACGGCGACTTCACGCCGATCACCATCGAGCACGCCCTCGGCACGACGGAGATCACCGAGAAGCCCGAGCGCATCGCCACGGTCAACTGGGCCAACCAGGAAGTGCCCCTCGCCCTCGGCGTCGTACCCGTCGGCATGGCCAGGGCCGACTTCGGCGACGACAACGGCGACGGCATCCTCCCCTGGGTGAGCGAGAAGCTCGAAGAGCTCGGCGGCGAGACCCCGGTGCTCTTCGACGAGACCGACGGCGTCGACTTCGAGGCCGTCGCGGACACGAACCCCGACGTCATCCTCGCCGCCTACTCGGGCCTGACGCAGGAGGACTACGACACCCTCTCCGAGATCGCACCGGTCGTCGCCTACCCTGAGACGGCCTGGGCGACCTCGTGGCGCGACATGATCCGCCTCAACAGCCAGGGCATGGGCCTCGAGGCAGAAGGCGACGCGCTCATCACCGAGCTCGAGGGCGAGATCGAGGCGACGGCGGCCAAGTACCCGGCCATCCAGGGCAAGAAGACCATGTTCCTCACCCACGTCGACGAGACCGACCTCAGCCAGGTCAGCTTCTACACGACGCACGACACCCGCAGCGCCTTCTTCGAGGACCTCGGCATGACGTTCCCGCAGAGCCTCGTCGACGCGTCGGCATCGACCGACCAGTTCTCGCAGACCATCAGCGCCGAGCAGAGCGACACGCTCGCCGACGTCGAGATCATCGTCACCTACGGTGGCGAGGAGCTCGTCCAGACCCTCCAGGGCGACCCCGTGCTCTCGCAGATCCCCGCCGTCGCCAACGGCTCGATCGTCAATCTGCCGGGCACGGAGCCGCTCGGCACGGCCGCGAACCCCACGCCGCTGTCCATCTCGTGGATCCTCGACGACTACGTCGCGCTCCTCTCGCAGGCAGCAGAACAGGTCAAGTGACCCAGACCGCTCCTCCCGTAGCCGCCGGGGGTGTCGCCATCGTGCGACGCCCCCGGCGGCTGCGGGCGTTGTGGTTCCTCCTCGCGATCTCCTCGCTCGGCGCGCTCATCGTGGTGTCCGTCATGATCGGATCGCGCGACGTGAGCTGGGCGGATGCGGTGGCAGCCCTCGGCGGATCGACGAACGGCTTCGACGAGGCGGCCGTCGCGAAGCGCATCCCCCGCACCTTCCTCGCCGTCGCCGTCGGGGCCGCCCTCGGCGTCTCGGGCGCCGTCATGCAGGGCGTCACCAGGAACCCGCTCGCAGACCCGGGCATCCTCGGCGTCAACATGGGCGCATCCCTCGCCGTCGTGACGGGAATCGCCTACTTCGGCCTGGCCTCCGCGTCGAGCTTCATCTGGGTCGCCATCTCCGGCGCGGCCCTCGCGGCCGTCTTCGTGTACGTCGTCGGCTCGCTCGGGCGGGGCGGCGCGACGCCCCTCAAGCTCGCCCTCGCCGGTGCGGCGACGTCGGCCGCGCTCGCATCGTTCGTGACCGCCATCATCCTGCCCCGGGGCGACATCAGCCAGAGCGCCAGGTCGTGGCAGATCGGCGGCGTCGGCGGAGGCACCTGGGACAGCATCTCGCAGGTACTGCCGTTCCTCATCGTCGGCTTCCTCGTCAGCCTCGCCTCCGCGAAGGGCCTCAACTCGCTTGCCCTCGGCGACGATCTCGCCGCTGGGCTCGGCGAACGCGTCGCGCTGACGCGCGGCGCGGCGGCCCTCGGCGCCGTCGTGCTCTGCG
Source organism: Pseudoclavibacter sp. RFBJ3 (assembly GCF_002931375.1). Classification (NCBI taxonomy): domain Bacteria; kingdom Bacillati; phylum Actinomycetota; class Actinomycetes; order Micrococcales; family Microbacteriaceae; genus Pseudoclavibacter; species Pseudoclavibacter sp. RFBJ3. The sequence goes on from NZ_PSXZ01000006.1 coordinate 320,747, forward strand.
GCGCCGCCACCGCCGTCACGGGCCCCATCGCGTTCGTCGGCCTCGTCGTGCCGCACGCCTGCCGCCTCATGTTCGGCGTCGACCACCGCTGGGTGCTGCCCTTCTCCGCCGTCGTCGGCGCCTCCCTGCTGACGGGGGCGGATGTGCTCGGCCGCATCCTCACCCGCCCGTCCGAGATCGACGTGGGCATCATCACGGCCATCATCGGAGCCCCCATCTTCATCTGGATCGTCCGCCGCTCGAAAGTGCGCGCCCTATGACCGCGACCCGCCCTACGGGCTCTGCCGCGCCAGCCTCCTCGCCGACCTCGCTCGCCCCGGCCTCCCCGAACTCCGTCATCGAGGCGACAGCCCGCGCCGTCGCGCGCAGCCGCGGCCGACGCAACGCGCGACGCCGACTGCTGATGCTGGTGCTCGTCGCTCTCATCCTCGTCGTCTTCGTCGTCTCGCTCATGGTCGGACAGACCTTCTACGGCCTCGACCAGGTCATCGCCGTCGTCCTCGGCCAGGACGTGCAGGGCGCGACCTTCACGGTCGGGCGGCTCCGACTCCCGCGTGCCGTACTCGCGATCCTCGCCGGCCTCGCGTTCGGCCTCGCCGGCGTCACCTTCCAGACGATGCTGCGCAACCCGCTCGCGAGCCCCGACATCATCGGCATCTCCTCCGGCGCCAGCGCGGCCGCGGCCTTCGGCATCGTCACGCTCTCGCTGGGCGCGAGCGAGGTGTCCTTCTTCGCGATCTTCGTCGGCCTCGGCGTCGCCATCCTCATCTACGTCCTGTCGTTCAAGGGCGGCGTCACGGGAACGCGCCTCATCCTGATCGGCATCGGCATCGCCGCCATGCTCGACAGCATCACCAACTACGTGCTCTCGCAGGCCGCCCAGTGGGACCTCCAGGAAGCGCTGCGCTGGCTCAACGGCAGCCTCAACGGCGCATCCTGGAACGCCATCCTCCCGGTCGCGATCTCGATCGTCGCGCTCGTCCCGATCCTCCTCGCCCAGAGCCGCAGCCTCTCGGCAACGCAGCTCGGCGACGACACCGCAGCGGCCCTCGGGGTGCGCGTCAACCGCACGAGGCTCATCGTCATCGTCACCGCCGTCGGCGTGCTCTCCTTCGCGACAGCCGCCGCAGGCCCCATCGCCTTCGTCGCGTTCCTCGCCGGACCCATCGCCGCCCGGCTCTTCGGCGGCGGCGGATCACTCCTCATCCCCGCCGGCCTCGTCGGAGCCCTCCTCGTGCTCGTCGCCGACCTCGTCGGCCAGTTCCTCCTCGGCACCCGCTACCCCGTCGGCGTCGTGACCGGCGTGCTCGGTGCGCCGTTCCTCATCTACCTGATCATCCGCACGAACCGCGCGGGAGGCTCGCTATGACCGCAGACCACACCCTCATCGTCGAGCAGCTCAGCCTCGGCTACGGCGACCGAGTCGTCATCGACGAGCTCGACCTCCTCGTGCCGCCAGGCAAGGTCACCGCGATCGTCGGCGCGAACGCCTGCGGCAAGTCGACGCTGCTGCGCTCCATGTCGCGGCTCCTGACGCCTCGCAGTGGGCACGTCCTCCTCGACGGCAAGGAGGTGCACAGGACACCCGCGAAGCAGCTCGCGCGCATCCTCGGGCTCCTCCCCCAATCCCCCATCGCCCCTGAGGGCATCACGGTCGCCGACCTCGTCGGCCGCGGTCGCCACCCGCACCAGAGCATCCTCTCCAGGTGGAGCCACGACGACGACCTCGCCGTCGCCGCTGCCCTCGAAGCGACAGAGACGACCGCCCTCGCCGACCGCCACGTCGACGAGCTCTCCGGCGGCCAGCGGCAGCGAGTGTGGATCGCGATGGCCCTCGCCCAGCAGACCGACCTCCTGCTGCTCGACGAGCCGACGACCTTCCTCGACGTCAGCCACCAGATCGAGGTGCTCGACCTCCTCACCGACCTCAACCAGTCCCGCGGCACGACCATCGTCATGGTGCTCCACGACCTCAACCTGGCAGCGCGCTACGCCGACCACCTCATCGCGCTCGCCGACGGCGGACTGCACGCAGCGGGCGAACCCGGCGACGTCCTCACGGTCGACACCGTGCGCGCCGTCTTCGGACTCGAGAGCCTTGTGGTGCAGGACCCCGTCTCCGGCCGGCCGCTCATGGTGCCCATCGGTCGCCACCACTCGGCGGATGCACCCGTCACGCATCCCGAAGGTTCATCCGCGACAATTGGGGCTCGAACACACGCGTGAGCGAGCGGGACCACACCCCGCTCCCTCCGCCGAGACGAAGGACAGGGTGCCGACCGTGAGCGATGCAGGCGTCGAGATCCTCGCTCCCCTCGGGCACCCGGAAGAGGTCGAATCCGGCAGCACGCCCAATGCGCAGCTCCCGGAACGCGCAGACGAAGCAGTCCCAGCCGGCTTCCCCTCACCCGCCCAGGGCTACTACTCCGGCCCCGTCGACCTCAACCGGCACCTCATCAACGACCCCGCCGCGACCTTCATCGTCCGCGTCAGCGGCGACAGCATGATCGGAGCCGGCATCTTCGACGGCGACGAGATCATCGTCGACCGCTCCCTCGACCCGCACGACGGCAACGTCGTCATCGCCGTCGTCGACGGCGAGCTCACCGTCAAGCGCCTGCGCTTCGAGCACGGCCGCGTGCGCCTCGCGCCCGAGAACCCCGCGTACGCCGACATCGTGCTCGAAGAGCTCAGCGAGCTCACCGTGTGGGGCGTCGTCACGAGATGCCTCCACCGTGTCTGAGATAACGGACACGACGCGCGACTCGACGCAGGCCTCGCCGCTGCCGCTCCGGCAGCCCACGATCGCCATCGTCGACGCCAACAACTTCTACGCATCCTGCGAGCGCATCTTCGACCCCAGCCTCGAAGGCAAGCCCATCGTCGTGCTCTCCAACAACGACGGATGCGTCATCGCGCGCTCCGAGGAAGCGAAAGCCGTCGGCATCCCGATGGGCGCCCCCTGGCAGGCCATCGCCCCGGAAGCCGCGATAAAGGGCGTCGTCGCCCGCTCCAGCAACTACGAGCTCTACGGCGACATCAACGCCCGCACCATCGAGCTCCTCGGCCGCTACACGCCCTCGCAGGAGGTGTACTCGATCGACGAGAGCTTCATCCGGCTGCCAGGCGACCGCCGGGAGGCCCTCGCCGTCGCCCGGGAGATCCGGGTGGCGATGCGGAAGCTCATCGGCATCCCCGTCAGCATCGGGATCGCCCCGAGCAAGACGCTCGCCAAGCTCGCCAACCGCGGCTCCAAATCCGAACCATCGCTCGGCGGCGTCTGCCATCTCGGCGCCTACGGGCGCGAGCAGCTCAGCGGGATCCTCAGCACCATCGACATCGGCGACGTCTGGGGCGTCGGGCGCAAGATGGCCGCGAAATACGTGGGCCTCGGCATCCGCACCGCCCTCGACCTCCGCGAGTCCTCGCCCACCGCCATCCGCCGCCGCTACGGCGTCGTCCAGGAGCGCGTCGTCCAGGAGCTGCGCGGCATCGACTGCCTCCCCATCGACGAGGTCCCGTCGGAGCGCGAGCAGATCCAGTTCTCCCGCTCCTTCGCAGTGCCCATCTCGACGGTGCAGGAGCTCGAGGAGGTGCTCTCCGTGTACACGCAGCGCGCCTCCGCCCGGCTCCGCGCGCAAGGCTCGCTCACGCGGGCCATGAGCTGCTACGCGGCGACCTCCCCCTTCCGCGAAGGGCACGAGTCGCACGCCGTGTCCGTCGCCTTCCCGGAACCCACCGACGACCCGGTCGTGCTCTTCCGCGCAGCCGCCACCGCCCTCGGCCCGCAGCTGCGAGCCGAGCTGAAGTACGTGCGCGTCGGCGTCTCGCTCTTCGAGTTCGTCGCTCGAGACTCGTACGCGGCGCTCGACATCTTCGACGAGCGCGGCGAAGACCGGCGCGTGGGCGAGGCCCTCGACGCCGTCGCCGCGAAGTTCGGCCAGGAATCGCTTGGGCTCGGCATCGCCGGCCTCCGCAACGGGCGGAGCTGGACAATGCGCCGCGACATGGTCTCACCCCGCGCAACCACCCACTGGGACGAGCTGGCGGTCGTCAAGGCGGAGTGAGGGGCGCAGTTCTCGGTTAACGTGAATTCTGGTTTTCATCCGCATCGGATAGAACACACGTACCAATAGCTGCCGAATGAAGTGCACTTCATGTCTGTGGACAGACTCACTGAACCGCAAGCCGCACCTCAAGTGCTCCGAGAAAGTTATCCACCACCCTCTCGAATGTCGGTGGTCGTTCGTAGGCTTTGGGCATGCAGCAGCGCGACAGACACGAGGGGTTGGGCACAGGGCCGAGCCCGGTTCCGGATCCGGGGTTCGACCCTTCAGACCCGGCTTCTGTCGCGGCTCGTCGCTCGGAGATCCTCGCGATGGAGGAAGCAGCCGCGGCGATGCTCGCGGCCGGCGCCGCCCTGCAGCTGCGAGCCCACGCGGCCGCGTACGACTTCGGGCACGCCCTCGAT
>NZ_PSXZ01000040.1:0-1902 GCF_002931375.1 Pseudoclavibacter sp. RFBJ3
GTTGTGGCCCGGTGCTCCACAACCGCTCGCCAACCACACCAAGCCACAACTATGCCGCCGCGAACGCCGCAAACAGCGCGTTCCCGGAACCTTCAGCCCCGCCCCGCGCCCCGAGGCCCCATCCCGCACCCGGTTCCCGCCCCCTCGCCCGCGCCCCGCACTCAAAGTTGTGGCCCGGTGCTCCACAACCGCTCGCCAACCACACCAAGCCACAACTATGCCGCCGCGAACGCCGCAAACAGCGCGTTCCCGGAACCTTCAGCCCTGCCCGAGACGTTCGGCGCGAAGCCGCTTCGCGTAGTCGGTGAAGGCCTGCAGGCCACCGGCAGGCACGAGGTCAGCGACAGTGAGACGCACGTGCCGCATCCCCACACTCTCGATCTCCCTGCTGCGCGTGATGTCCAGGCGCCACTGGCGCTGACTCGTGCGATGCCCGTCGCCCTCGTAGTCGTATCCGATGCGAGCTTCGCGATCGACGAGGTCGATTCGGGCCACCTGGCGCGCTCCCGACATGAGCGGGACGTTGATATCTGGTTCCGGATAACCGGAATCCACCAAGGCGATCCGCGTCGTCGACTCCCAAGGCGACTCGACGCGCTCGCGAATGCGCAGCGTGGCAGACCGCAGCACGGCGGCGCCCGCGCATCCCGACCAGGCATCAGCAATGGCTGCCAGACGATCCCGCGTCGTCAGCGCTTGAGGCCAAGTGCGCCCTGGATAGTTGTCCGCGTCCGAGATGAGGGCGTCGCCGACCTGCACGAGCTCAAGCTCGTCCAGGTGACGGGCGAGGAGACAAAAGGTGAGCTCCGGTGAGGCCACTGGGAGACCCCCGATCCGGCCGAGGCTCCAGAAGCGCGGCGGGACGGACCTCGCTGTCACGCCCTTCGCGCGGGGCGGGTTCCTCCCCTTGGGCACGATGACATGGACCAACGCGTCGGCCAGGAGTCTCAACGGAAGGGGCAGTCCGTAGAGCCGGGCGGCGGAGACACCGCCGAACGCCTGGTTCGGAGACATGACCGGCCAGTAGCTGCGGTCGAGCTCCTGCATGCGGGCGGCCAAGGCAGCGAACTCGTCACTCGCCCCGCGCACTCCGACGGAGGCCTCGGCAGTCTGCGGTTCCGGCATCGGCTGCGGCACGCGCACTCCGCGGAATGGCCGCGCCTCAGCGCTGTTGCGCAGCCGGGACTTCGAGACACCTGCTGCTCGGGCCTCGGCCACGCTGAATGCCGCGAACCGCAGGTCGAACGGCAACTGAATGCGCGGCTCCCGCCTGCCCGCACGGCCTGCACTGCCCGCTCGGCCCGCTGGGCCCGCACCCGAGATTCCATGCCGGTCAGCATCATCCGCGCCGCCACCTTGTCCCATTGCTCGAACGTAGACGCGTTGCGACCGCCACGACGATCACCGTCGATAGCTGTGGACAGCTCGGCCAGAGCAAGGTGAAGAACATGGGCATTGTGGCTGAGGCTCACTCCCCGCCTCCCTCCTCCACCCGGCCCCCACCGCCCCGCCCCGCACCGGCGCAGAGTTGTGGCCAAGTGCGACCAGACCCGCGCCCGACCGCACTAACCCACAACTCTGCGCCGGGGCGGGGGCGAGGGCGAGGGCGAGGGCGAGGGCGAGGCGTCGCGAGAGGCGTCGCGAACGTCGCGGAGGGGGGACGTCTAAACCAGGAGAAAAGTTGTGGCCAGGTGCGACCAGACCGGCTGCCGACCGCACTAACCCACAACTTTGCGCCGGGGCGGGGCGAACTTCTCTGAGGCAGGGCGGGGCGTCGCGAGGAGCAGCGCGAACGTCGCGGAGGGGGGACGTCGCGGAGGGGGGGACGTCGAAACCAGGAGAAAAGTTGTGGCCAAGTGCGACCAGACCGGCTGCCTACCGCACTAACCCACAACTCTGCGC